>CADBRQ010000145.1 GCA_902797115.1 uncultured Bacteroidia bacterium | reverse complement strand
CAGTAAAACAGCTCGTCTAAAAAAAGAGATAATTCTAAAAAAATATTTTTTGGGGTTGAACTATATAATGTTTTTACTCCATTACATTTGGCACAGGGTTATGCCTAAAATATCTTTTACAAAGAGGATCTATTTTGGCATAACTAAAGGAAAGAATAGGACATATCACAGAGTAGAAGTGTTGGGTAGAATGTATCGTGCTGGGTTTGAGGTGATTGATGAAGGTTTTAGGAGAGGAGAGTTTTTTGTTTTATCAAGGAAGGCAAAAGAGCCAATCTGGGATGATGAACCTACAGGGTCTCCACTTATCAAATTGAGAAGAGTTGGAAAAGATGGTAAGTTGATAGGTGTTTATAAATTTAGGACAATGTATTCATACTCAGAATATTTACAACCCTATATTTATGAACACAATGCTCTACGAGAAGGGGGAAAATTTGATGATGATTATAGGATAAATACATGGGGTAAACTGATGCGAAAATTTTGGTTGGACGAGTTGCCTATGTTTATAAATGTGTTTAAGGGGGAGATGAAAATAGTGGGGGTGAGACCTCTTTCTAAACACTATTTTGGACTATATACCAAAGAGATGCAGGATTTGAGAATTAAGGTTAAACCTGGCTTATTTCCCCCATTCTATTATGATAAAAAAACTTCCGAAACATTAGAAGATATACAAGAATCAGAGAAGAGATATATCGAAGCATATTTTAAAAAGCCATTTAGAACCGACTGCTTATATTTTTTTGGAACTATTTGGAATATAGTCTTTAGAAGAAAAAGGAGCAAATAGTATCATGGTTCAAACATTAAGAGACAAAACTATAAATGGTGGACTTTGGATGGGAATTGAGAGGTTTGCAACTTCTACCTTTTTATTTGTATCCAATATTGTTTTAGCAAGATTATTATGTCCCGAAGATTTTGGTATTCTTGGTTTGCTCTTGGTTTTTGTTCATCTTGCCGACTCTATAATAGATGGTGGTTTTGGCGCAGCTCTTATTCAAAGGAAGAATGCAACAGACAAAGATTTTTCTACAATTTTTTATTGGAATCTTTTTGTCTCTATTTTATTGTATGTCATTGTTTTTTTTACAGCACCAAAGTTTTCTGAGTGGTTTTCAGAGCCATCTTTTGCAAAGTTATTACGTGTTACGGGTATAGTTTTGATAATAAACGCCCTATGCGTAATACAACGAACCAAATTAACTAAAGATCTGAATTTTAAGAAGTTGGCAAACATAAATTTGTTTTCCGCTTTAGTTGCCACCATTATTTGTATCATTTGCGCTTATTTTGGATTTGGTGTTTGGAGCTTAGTTGTTAAAGTATTATTGACATCTATTTTTGCCTCTGTTTTTTTGTGGAGAAAGTCTAATTGGTATCCACAGAAAATTTTTAGTATAGAATCGCTAAAATCGTTGTTTAATTTTGGCGCTTTTATGTTCTTAACATCTATGGTAAATAGTCTCTATATCAATATAATTTCTTTTGTTCTTGGGAAAAAGTTTTCAACAAGAGAATTAGGTTTTTTTACACAAGCTCGCAAATTGCAAGATGTTCCAAGAGAAGCGGTTACGGCTATTGTGACAAATGTGACATTTGCAGCATTTTCTACAATTCAAGATGATAGGGAGAGATTATTATTGGCTATTAAGAAGGGTTTAGCCACACTATGTTTTATGAGTTTTCCTCTCACTTTTTTTTTGATGATAGCGGCAAAACCTCTTATACTTTTATTTTTTAAAGAGAAGTGGTTGCCTTCTGTGGAGTATATGCAAATTATATGTCTTTATGGTTTATTGATGAGTATCATAGATTTTAATCAAGGGGTCTTAAAAGCTGTTGGAAAAACAAAGCATCTTTTTGTTACGGGTATCACAAGAAAAACTTTAGGGATTGTTATGATTATTCTTGGCGCTTTGTGGGGTGTAAAGGGGCTACTTTCTATGTATGTTCTATCTCAAGTAGTTGGTTTTGTAATAGTTGCGTTCCCTTTAGGAAAAATAATAAACTACGGATTATTTCCGCAGATAAAGCAAATGCTTCCAAGTTTTTTGCTCTCTCTTGTTTCGGCAGCAGCAGTATATTGGGGAACGAGTAAAATTAATATTGAGAGTAATTTTATTTTAGTATTGATTCAATTTACTGCTTTCTGTTCTTTGTATATAGCTCTTAATTACCTATTTAAATACAAATACTTTTTTTACTTAAAATCAATTGCTTTTTCAAAAATCGGTGAAATGTTTGGGAAAAAATGAAAGATATTATGGAAGATATAAATAATAAATTAGGTGTAATTGTTTGTCCGGGATATTCAAAAAGTCCTATTAAGAATATTGGAGACTATGTTCAATCATACGCAGCATTGCAATTTCTTCCTAATGGTGGAACACCAGTTTTAATTGATAGGGAGAATGTGGATAAGTTCCAATCAAATGAGAGGGTAAAAACAATAATGAATGGTTGGTGGTTGGGAAATCCTAAGAATTTTCCCCCAACAGAGGCAATACACCCTCTGTATGTAGCGTTTCATTTAACACCAAGTGCCGCAAACCTGTTTTTTTCTCCAGAAACAATTGCTCATCTAAAAAAATATCAACCGATTGGCTGTCGTGATATACAAACTGTAAGACTGATGAAAGAGCGCGGGATAGAGGCGTATTATTCTGCGTGTCTTACACTTACTCTTGGAAAATCGTTTAAACATAAGTTAGAGGATATTTCAAAAGTTTGTTTTGTTGATCCTTATTACGAAAAATTTTTAAGCAAACATATTGTTCCATCCATACTAACAACTCTTCGCTCTTTAGTTGCCTCTTTTTTGAAATTCAGGACTATTTGTAAAATATCTAAATCAATGAAGAGTAGCTCCAATAGAAAATATTCGAGGGTCAAATACTTTTTTATAGCGGGAAGATTTTACACAACATATTCCCCTATTTTTACAGACGAATTATTGCGTAATGCTGAATATGAAGAACATAGCGTTTTAAAAGCAGATTATCCTACCGATGAGGAGAGACTATCTGTTGCAAAAAATTTACTTCAGAAATATGCTAATGCAAAGTTTGTAGTGACGAGTAGAATTCATTGTGGATTACCTTGTTTGGGAATAGGAACTCCTACTATTTTCATCTCTTCTGAGCGACTTTTAAAAACGGGTCGATTGAGTGGCTTAGTAGATTTATTCAAGAAGGTCTATTATAAAAATGGAAGATGCTCCATCAATTTAACCGATTTAAATCTATCAAAAAAAATTGATGAAAATTTTGCTTTTGAAAACAAGAAAGATTTTGAACCGTTTGCTAAAGATTTAGAGGAAAAAGTAACAAATTTTTTGAACTGAAAAATATTGTATTATGAAGAAAAAACCACAACTCAAACATTTACCGCGTTTTATTAAGAAGAAATGGTTCTGGTTTATTGCTAATTGGAGTAGGAAATCAGAAATACTTACACTCTTTATTAGTAGACCTAAAGTTTGGAGACTGACTGGGGCAAAAGTTGGTAAAAATGTTTCTATAACATTAGGAGCGTATTACGATGTGGGTAATGCTCATCTAATTAATATTGAAGACAATGTTGGAATTTCAAACTTTTCGATTTTAATATGCCATAAAAGGGACATGACAAAATATTTTAAGGGAGATCAAATATTAGATACACCATTTATTCTTGCTCCAATTCATTTAAAAAAGGGAAGTTACATCGGAATGGGAGCGATGGTTATGCCCGGTGTTACGGTCGGTGAAGGTGCAATTGTTGGGGCAAGATCTTTAGTTACAAAGGATGTTCCTCCTTGGACAATTGTTGCGGGTGTTCCTGCTAAGATTGTTGGAGAAGTAAAAGAGAGACCATTAAATCAGTAGTATAATAACTATATGCAATCTCTTGCCTATAAATATAATACACGAATAATACTCCTTGGGATATTATTTTATGTTATTTTTATTGTAACTTTTTCAAATAGTTACTCCCCTGTAACATTATTGGGAAGTGCAACCTTTTTATCATATTTATCATTTATTACCTTTTTTTCTACAAAGGACGACTCATATTTTACCAAACCCCTTCTCGCATCTTTTGTCTTTTTCTATTCTCTTGTTATAGTGACTCTATTTATGTTACTCTCTTATTATTATGAGGGGAACACTTTTTTGTTCAGTAATGTAGATTCGAGATTATATGAGCAGTATAGTTTTAGAATGAAAGATATGCCTTTTGGAGAGAGTATATCGTATATTGCTAACTATTTTAAATTTGACGATTGGGGAGCTTTTGTGATGATGAGCTCTTTGTTGAGAATAATTCCCGACAAACTTTTTATTAACTTTTGTTTCTTAATATTTGCAACGATATCTGCAGTCAAAATGTATTCTATTGGAATACGCTTTATGCCTAAAAAGTTTGCATTTTTGGCCGCATTTTCATTCTCTACCGCCTCATATTTTCTCTATTTTTGTGGTACATTGGCAAAAGAGCCATTTTTTATATTACTTATCATTTTAAGTTTCGACTATTTCTACAAATTCATAGAGCAGAAAAAGCAAGCTCATTTATACATTTTTATCTTTTATCTGATACTATTGTTTTTCTTTAGACCAGTTGTTGCTCTTTTCATAGGTGTGGGAGTAGGAAGTTATTATGTCTTTAAAAGGAGCAGTGTATTTATGAAAGTATTTTTTGTCATTGCTTCCCTCATTTTTCTCAATTATACTTCCGACATTTTCTTAGAAGCTTATGATAGTTATACAATGGGTGGTGAGTTCTCTCAATTGATGGAATATAGAGCAGAGAGTTATTCACACTCCTATTCTACATCTTTCAACTTTGTAGTTAATATTTTCAGTTGTTTATTTGGTCCATTTCCAACCTTTTTGTGGTCGGGTGGTGCAGATACTCCACGAACAGCTTTATATGCCCCAAGTGTTTTTTATAAGTTTTGCATAACAGTATTCTTTTGGTTAGCAGCATTTTATGCGTTCAAACATAAAAAAATAATACTCTACCCAATGATTGTATTTGTTGTTGTGGAAATGATATCTCTAATTATTGTTCAAGCAGGTTTTGAGCTAAGAAAAGCATTGCCACACTACCCCGCTTTCTATTTGGTAAGTTTTTGGTTGCTAAGCCAATCACAGAATGTGAGAAGTTTGAATAAATATGCAAGATATTGGTTGTTTGTGGTCATTTTAGTAGTAATCTTTTGGAATATGAGATAAAGGAGATTAAGAGATGAACAGAATAATAAATTTTCACGATGTTCGCGATTCAATTTGGCTCGAAAAGACAATAAATATTTTACAAAAAAAATACAATATCATCTCAAGTAAAGAGATATTAAACTATTACTATTCGGGGCAAAAGATAAACAATACAGCTCTTATTACGGTAGATGATGGAGATTTAACTTTTTATGAGGTTATGTATCCTGTTTTTAAGAAATACAATATTCCCGCAATTATTTTTGTCTCTCCACTATCTTTGAAAAGAGAGCAACTTACCAATTTTTGGTTCCAAGAGATACGAAATTGTGATAGAAAAGAGGTAGTAGATTTGGCAATCAAAACAATTGATAATATTAAAGATAAAAGAGATGATAAAGAACATAATTTTTTTAGTCAACTCAAGATAGACGATATTATTAAAGTAATTGATCAATATAAACAAGAGAACAATATACCTAAATTGCCCCCTCAAAACATGACGGCAGAACAGATAAAAGAGATTGATAGAGAGGGACTTATAACGATTGGCGCTCACACTGTGTGGCACCCATTTTTAGCTTCTGAAGAGGATGAAAGAGCTAAATGGGAAATTGAAAAATCTATAGAAGATTTGTCATCTTTATTGGGGCACCCAATAGAATTCTTTGCCTATCCAAACGGGAGGCCGATAAAAGATTTTGGAGAGAGAGAAAAAGAAATTTTAAAAAGAACAACTGTAAAACTTGCATTTAGTACAGAACATAAGAACTTTAAGAAAACATCTGATAAATACGCCATTCCGCGTTATGGATTAAGTTATGGAAGCCCATTTTTTATCAAGCTTAAATTATTTATGGGTGCCAATTTTGAGAGATTAAAAAAAATAATTAACAAAATAAGATAAAATGAACATTCTTTTGATTTGCAAATTAGCTCAACATACTCTAACTGAAAACGTTTTATTGCCATTACTTTCTTCAGGTAGTGATCATAAAATCTATGTATTAAGAGAGAAAGAGGGAGATCATCACGATAGAGTTGAATACATCGTTCCAAAATCTAAAGCAAAAGGGCAATTAAAGCATCTTTCCAAAATAACAACAGGGCTTAAGGTTATAAGACAAAAGAATATAGATGTAATAATAGGTGTTTTGAATATGCCCCATGGTTTAATTGGACGCACTCTCGGTTTTCTAACTAGGAAACCATACATTCACATGACTATTGCAGGGCATAGGGAATTTTGGATGCATGGTAAGTTTATCGAAAAAGTAAATTTAAAATTATTCGGTAGTGCTGCCGCAATCACGGTTACAGGTTCTCAAACAAAACAATATCTCTTATCCCACAAGATAAAAGAGTCTAAAATAAATATACTCCCCAACTTACCGAATAAAAACTTTGCAGAAGTTCCATTACAAACCGAAAGAAAATACGATATAGTCTCTTTTTCCAGGATAGATAAGAACAAAAATGTTATTCTACTTATTAAAGCTCTTGCGAGATTGCAAGGAAAGTATTTAATAGAAGTTGTAATTGCAGGAGACGGAGAGCAAACTCAAACAGTTTTACAAGCTGCGAAAGATTTAGGTGTAAATAAATTGATAGACTATGTGGGATATGTTTCAGGATTTGATAAAAAAGTAGAAATATTATCCAATAGTAAAATATTTATTTCTTGTTCTAAAGGAGAGGGTTTCCCCGTATCTTTATTAGAAGCGATGAACTGTGGATGTGTTCCGGTAGTTTCAAATGTTGGTGATATTATTGATGTTATTCACAATGAGGAGAATGGCTATGTTTTTGAAAATACAGACGACGAGCAAGAGTTTACAAATTATTTAGAAAAGCTATTGCAAAATGAAGAATTGTTGAGAAAAATGAGTAACAATGCTTATAGTATTAGGAAAGAGATATCAATTGAATCAAATGGAAAGATCTGGAATAAAATCTTTAATGATATAAATCAAAGGAGGGGGCGTAAATGATCTCAGAGTTTTCCATATCTTTTGTTGGTGATATTTTTCCGGGAAATCTCCCTTTAAATAAAAATTGCGGAGTTGCCTCCATAGATCTCACATCGGAAGAGAGTAAGGCACACTACGCCCATTTATTGAAGATGTCGATTGGAGAAGACGGATTCATAATTGGGAACTTAGAATCTCCAATTATTAAAAATTCAGAAACGGCGAAATCTTTACAGTTTGCAGGAAAAGGTGAATTTGTTGAGGTTTTAAAAAGGGCCGGGGTTACTCATCTCTCTTTAGCTAATAATCATATCTATGAACATAACAAGGTGGCAGTAGATAACACAATTGACGAGTTAAAGCGCAATAATATTGTTCCGCTGGGGTTATCGATTAGTGGTGAAGATACTATTACTTACATCAATAAAGAGGGGATAAAGATTGCACTTATCGCTTTTAACGAGATTGATAATCATAGAATTGGAGATAATATTTCAAAATATGATTTTCAGAAAGTGTGCGACAAGGTTCAAAAATTAAGGGAAGATAAATCTGTTGATTACATTGTACTTATGTTGCATTGGGGAGATGAATTTGTCTATAGACCTTCTAACACTCAAATATCTCAAGCTCATAAACTTATAGATGTTGGTGCAAACTTTGTTATTTGTTCTCACCCGCATGTAATACAGCCAATAGAAGAATATGGAGGTGGCCTAATTGCATATAGTTTAGGTAATTTTGTGTTTGATATGACAATACCAAAAAGGACAAAGGTAGGAATGGTATTAACATTATCATTGTCTAAAACCAAATATGAGTATAAATCTCATTTTGTAAAATTGGGTAAAAATTACTTTCCACAAATTATTGAGAATCCTAAGAAGTGCAATACCATTCTCAATAGGCAAAGCAAGTTGATGTCGAACTACAAAAGTGATACATATTCAACAACTTACAATAAGTATAAAAGGCGTAAAAGATTAGAAAAAAGAGTTTTTGAAAAACTTATTATATTAAAAAACTGGAATAAGTACTCACCACAGATTAGAAAGGAGTACATATCATTGTTTACTGGAAAATTTAAAAAGCATGGGAGTAATTAAAGAGAGTCTTATCCTTAATTTTATATTACCCATTTCGGACCTAAAATTTAAGACACGAATACATGGGTGGTATAAATCTATAAAGTCTATGCAAAATTGGTCACCCGAAAAAATAAGGAGTTGGCAACAAACGAAGCTACATGATTTAGTTACAACTGCTTACAACCACTCTTGCTATTATCATGAACTTTTCGATAAAATAGGAATTAAACCTAATGATATTAAGACCATAGAGGATTTAAAAATTATTCCCCCTTTGACGAAAGAGATTATTCGTGAAAGGATGGACGATATATTGTTAGATACAAAGGAACACTACAATTATAAATTAGGTTCGACAGGCGGTTCTACAGGAAATCCCACAAAATATTATAAAGACAACAATTCTTGGGGATTTGACAATGCATACAATATAACAATGTGGAAACAAACGGGTTATCGTTATGGAGATAAATTTTTAGCATTGGGAAGCTCGTCTATTTTTCCAACAAATAAAAAATCGTTTGTTCACAACATATTTTATAGAATGAAAGGTAAGATGCCTTTTAATGCTATGAATATGTCGGATGAAATTTTAGAAAAATGTTTAAATGTATTATTAGAGAATAAGATACATTATATTTATGGCTATGCCTCTTCTATCTTTTTATTGGCGAAATATGTGATTGATAAAAAGTATCAGAATAAGCTCTCCATAAAAGCCTGTTTTCCAACATCAGAAATATTGACAGATACCTATAGAAATGTTATAAAGCAAGCGTTTAACTGCTATATCTTAGATTCTTATGGAGCACACGACGGGGGAATTGTAGCTCACAACCTTGGAGATGGTTTTAAGGTAGGATACAATTGTATTGTGCAATTAAAGGATGAAGATAATAACCAAGGCTCTGCATTGCTCACCGATCTTACCAATACGGTTTTTCCTTTTATTAGGTATGAACTTGGAGATGAGTTAAAAATGGGACAAGGATATAATTCGTTTTTCAACGGACAAGTTATAGAGAGAGTTATCGGGAGAACATCGGATATTATTGAACTCTCTAATGGAAGAAAACTTACCGGTCCTGGTTTTACAATCCTCTTTAAAGATTTGAATATAATTGGTTATAGAATATTAAAAACAGGTCCACTGGAATTAACTATAGAAATAGTTAAAAATCAGAATTATACAGAGGCGGAAGAAAAATTGATAATCGATACACTACATAAGCACGCCGGAGCTGATTGCTCAATAAAAATAATTTATGTGGAAGAGATATCTAAAAGAGCAAACGGAAAAAATTTATTTTTCTTGAATGATTAGTAATTAAGAATTAACACCGATATGAAGTCAATAGCATTTGTTATAAATCACCCCGCTCAATACCACTTTGCAAAGCATGTGATCAAGTTGTTAAAGGATGCAGGAAATAAAGTGATTGTAATAATCAAAACAAAAGATGTTTTGGAGCAATTGCTAAAGAGCGATGGTGTAGAATATATTAATATCCAAAAGAGAGAGAGAAAGAAAAGCAAGCTCGCCATATTATATACATACATAACGAGATTTATACAAATTTTTCTAATTGTATTAAGGAAAAGGGTTGATGTCATAGTGGGAACAACGCCCGAAGGTGCATTAGTTGCAAAATTACTAAAGAGGGGTTCTATTACAACTCTTGAAGATGATGCTGAGGTTATAAAAGAATTGGCAAAATCTACCTATCCTGTAACAGATGTTGTAGTTGTCCCTACTCCTTGTAGTGTAGGAAAATGGAGTGACAAAAAGATTGGTTATGAGGGGTATATGAAGCTTGCTTATTTGCATCCCAATAGATTTCTCCCCGATCAAGGGATATTAAAAAAATATGATATACAAGAGCCATATTGTCTATTACGATTGGCAAAGTTAGCAGCTTATCACGATGCTGGAATTGGGGGACTAAACACAGATTTGGTTCATCAGATTATCCACTTTTTGGAAGAGAAAGGATATAATGTTTATATCACATCTGAATATGGATTATCTGAAAATTTAAAAAGGCATAAATTAAAGATAGATACAGTAGATATTCATCATATTTTAAATTATGCATCAATGCTTATATCTGATAGTCAAAGCATGTCTGTAGAGGCAGCAATGCTTGGAGTTCCATCTTTAAGATTTAGTGATTTTACGGGAAGAATTAGTGTGCTTGAGGAATTAGAAAAAAAATATCACCTAACATTTGGAATTAGCACAAATAGTCCAAATAAGTTAATAGAAAAGTTAGAAGAGTTACTCCGAATTCCAAATCTTAAAAATGAATTTAAAAATAGACAGGAGTTGATGCTTAAAGATAAAATAGATGTTACTGCATTCTTTTTCTGGTTTATAAGTGAATACCCACACAGCAAAAAAATAATGATAAATAATCCCCAATACCAGCAAACCTTTAAGTAATGGGGCTCTATCTATTTAGCTGTAATTGACTATATTTGCAGAAATGTATTTAATATGATAAAACTACTCACTGTGATAGGAGCCCGCCCACAGATAATAAAGGCGGCGGCTTTTTCAAGGGCCATTCATAAATATTTCGCCGACAAGGTTGAGGAAAAAATCTTACACACAGGTCAGCACTATGATGCAAATATGTCTGATGTTTTTTTTGGAGAGCTTGGTATACCCGCTCCTAACTTTAATCTTAATGTGGGAAGTGGAAAACATGGCGAACAGAGTGCAAAGATGATTTCTGGGATTGAACAAGTGCTTCTAAATGAGCATTTTGACGGGATAGTACTCTATGGCGACACAAACTCTACTCTTGCTGGTGCGGTAGCTGCCTCCAAAGTTCATGTTCCAATTTTTCATATAGAGGCAGGGCTTCGCTCTTTTAATATGTCTATGCCAGAGGAGGTTAACAGAATTGTTTGCGACCAGCTTTCATCTATCCTTTTTGCCCCAACACAAACAGCGGTGGATAATTTAAAGAGAGAGGGTTTTAATATAGAGGAGCAGAAAGATAATAAGGATAATCTCGATAATGCAAAGTTTAAAAATGGAAAAGGGAGGATTGTTTCATTTAGCGGAGATGTTATGTATGACAACAGCATCTATTTCGCTTCTGTTGCAGATGAGAAAAGTAAAATTTTATCTTCGCTTGGTTTAGAGAACAATGGTTATATTTTATCAACAATTCATCGAGATAATAACACAGATTCAAAAGAACGTCTCTCTGCAATCTTTAGAGCGCTGTTGGATATTTCGGAAGAGCATAAAATTAAAGTTCTTCTCCCTCTTCATCCAAGAACTTCAAAGTTATTGAAAAACAATTTGGAACAAGAGGTTTATAGTCGGTTGAAAAGCTCAAATATACAACTTATTGCGCCGGTATCTTTTTTAGATATGATTGCACTTGAAAAAGGGGCAAAAATTGTGATGACAGATTCCGGAGGGGTGCAGAAAGAGGCATTTTTCTTTGAAAAACCGTGTATAATCATTCGTCCCGAGACAGAGTGGGTAGAAATTGTCAAGCATAAGGCGGGCATTATCACAGATGCCTCTTACGAAAAGATCATAGAGGCCTATCGGGAATTTTCTTCTAAGAAAGTCTCTTTCCCTCAACTCTTTGGCAATGCTCATGCGAGCGAAATAATAGTTGAAAAAATCTTGGAATATTTGAGCAGATAAAGAGTTTTTAATCTCTCTTAAAAATATCTCTGGTATAAACTTTCTCTTGAACATCCTGAAGAGATGCGTCGAATCTATTGGCAATTATACAGTTAGAGCGCTCTTTAAACTCTTGGAGGTTGTTCACCACAGGACTGCCGAAAAACATTGTACCATCTGGCAGGCTTGGTTCATAAATTATAACCTTTGCCCCCTTTGCTTTGATCCTTTTCATTATTCCTTGGATAGCACTCTGCCGGAAATTATCACTCCCTGTTTTCATTGTAAGACGAAATACCCCAATAGTTATTTCCCTTTCCTTCTGAGAGTTCCACGTATTATTCTCTCCGTAGTAGCTATAATAGCCCGCCCTTTCCAAGACCCGGTCTGCAATAAAATCTTTCCTTGT
>CADBRQ010000144.1 GCA_902797115.1 uncultured Bacteroidia bacterium | reverse complement strand
TGTAGAGTCTCCCCGAAAGCGCACTTTGATGGGTAAAACGTACTTTCGAGGCTATGGAGTTTCCCCGAAAGCGCACTTTGATGGGTGCGGCTATAATTCTGGCGGAAATGTTCACGAATAATTAAAAGTATTATTATATTCGTGTTAAGTTTTGGATTTTGATGTGGAAGAATATTTTTCTCACAAAACGGAACGAAAACGATTTATATTTATTCTTTAAAAATTGTTGATTATGAGGGGATTGGAATGCTGGTTAATAACTACCGAACATCTTAATAAAGGACTTCTGTTTAAGGATGATGAGGATTATAAATGCGGAATGAACTGTGTTGCAGTAACTTCCGTAGCAACGCGCGTAAATATTTTGGCTTTTATACTTATGTCAAATCATACCCATTTTGTTTTAGAGTGTAGCCAAATTAGTGTAAAAGAGTTTATTACAAGATTTAGATATAATTACTCGCGCTATTATTGTAAAAAATATGCTGAAAATAATATTTTTAAAAACAATAAAATTAACATACAGTTCTTACCAGATTCTGATGAAGCGTTTGAACGCGCAATAGCCTATGTTCAAATGAATAGTGTTGCTGCTAATATATGTTTAGAACCGAGCCAATATCCATGGGGAACCGGAAATCTGTTTTTTTCACGACATACTCCCACTGGTCAATATTTAAAAAATATATCAGTACGTTCAAAAAACAAGGTGCTTCATAGTAGAATAGAAATGCCTCCGAATTTGCTTTTAAATGATGATGGATATATAGAGCCGGCTACATATATCAAAAAAGATATAGTAGAATCTATCTTCAGGTCTGCTAATAGAATGAGATATTTTTTATCAAAATCATCTAAAGCAAAGAGTATTATAGATGATAAGCTAAAAAGTGGTTATGTGCCAAGTTTTAAAGATGGTCTCTTATTTGAAGCAGCAAAGGAGTTGTGTATGTCAATGTTTCAGAAGCAAGGAATTGCTAATTTGACGAATATTCAAACGATTGAACTTATTAGGCAGCTTCAATATAGATTTTCTGCCGCCCCAGATCAAATTGCCAGAGTTACGGGGTTGGATTATACTTTAGTGTCAAAACTTCTCGATACGGTCTAATTTCACTTTGGTGGGTAAAGCGTACTTTCGAGGCTATGGAGTCTCCCCGAAAGCGCACTTTGGTGGGTAAAGCGTACTTTCAAGGCTGTGGAGTTTCCCCGAAAGCGCACTTTGGTGGGTAAAACGCACTTTCGAGGCTGTGGAGTCTCCCCGAAAGCGCACTTAAGGGATTGGATGCACATTTATAAATCTAAATATTGCCACCGCCAGAGGGCGAGGAGCGTGTAGATATCGAATAGTGCAATGATGGGTGCGGCTATGATCATGGCGGAGAGTTGGGTGTAATTATGGATGTGGTTATCAATTTGGCGAGATTTGGCGAGGTTACAAGTGTATAAGTGGAAGGAGGAGAAAAAATGAATTTGGTTGAAAAAATCGGGAGGATTGTGGCGATAAGTCTTATAATGTTCTGGAATTTAGAGAATTACTTCGATCCATTTGAGGGGCAGACGGGAAATGAATATACACCTACAGGCGAGAAGCATTGGACATGGAAAAAGTTTTGTGCCAAGCGAGACCTTATTTCTAAAATCATTCTCTCTACTCGCGATGAGTACTTGGTATTTCCCTCTATAATAGGAGTTTGTGAAGTGGAGAATCTGTTTGTATTAGAGCAGCTCACCAAAGCAACGCAACTTAATGCTCTGGGTTATAAGATATTACACCGCAACTCCATAGACAGAAGAGGGATAGATGTTGCATTATTGTATCGAGAAGAAAAAGTGGAAATAATTGAAGAGGAGTATTTTCCTCATAGCGATACGCTTCTTGCCTATAATCTTAAAACAAGGTATGTGCTTTATACTAAGTGTGTTATTAAGAAAGCAGAGGGCGTAGAAGGACTTAACGACACTCTGCATATTTTTGTAAACCACTGGCCCTCAAAACTTAAAGGAGACCAGTCTTTAAAACAGAGTAATCTTCCACAATTGTCGCCAAGAATGTTTATAGCAGCAGCGGTGCGAGCAAAGTGTGATTCTATTCTTTATTTTAATCCCGATGCGAGAATTGTTTTAATGGGTGATTTTAACGATACCCCTGACAGTGAGCCAATCAGATATCTTTGTATTGGAGAACACTCTAACAAAGGAGATTCAGAGAACAGTGCACCTACAATTAAGGCATTGATAAATCTTACTGAAACACAAAGCAAACATAATTGGGGAATTGGAAGTTATAAGTTTAAAGATAAATGGGAAGCGATAGACCAATTTATAGTTAGCGATTCTATCGGGATGAAAATGAGCGTATTTACACATTCAGCATTAATGAAAGATGATAAAAATTATCTTGGCAAACAAATCAATAGAACTCTCAAGGGGCCTCGTTATATAGGCGGGGCGAGCGACCATTTGCCAATAATGTTAAGAATAGAATATAATCAAAAGAGCAGAGAATAAATAGTGACAAAGCATAGTGTATATAACTTCAGCGAAATTCTTTTGCTGGTTGGATATGAGGTTTTGGATTTTCTGTTTATCTGAAAAATACGTAATTTTAACATCGGAAAAGGATTTTCAGTAGAGCCGCACAGAGAGAAATTGCAATTTTCTAAAAACCATCAAAAGCGGTTGTGATGACTATAAGGATAAAGAACATAGAAAATAAGCGTTAAAGATGAAAGCATATTTAGAACTACTTCAAAAGATAATGACGGAAGGCGTTGTAAAACAAGACCGTACCGGAGTTGGAACAAAAAGCATATTTGGATATCAGATGCGTTTTAATCTTAACGACGGATTCCCTCTTCTTACAACAAAAAAGGTTCACTTGAAGTCTATTATTTACGAACTTCTTTGGTTCATAAACGGCGATACCAACATTAAATACCTTAATAATCATGGAGTTAGCATTTGGGATGAATGGGCGGACGAGAACGGTGAACTTGGACCAGTTTACGGAGCGCAATGGAGGCGATGGGACTGTGGTAATGGTAAAACCATAGACCAACTTTCAAACTTAATGGAGCAGATTAAGAGCAATCCCAATTCGCGCCGTCTTATTATTTCTGCATGGAATGTGGCTCAGATAGAGAGCATGGCATTACCACCATGCCACTCTTTCGTGCAGTTCTATGTGGCAGAAAATAAGCTCTCCTGCCAGCTTTATCAAAGAAGCGCAGATACATTTTTAGGTGTGCCGTTCAATATAGCATCGTATTCGCTTTTAACTATGATGATTGCAAAAGTGTGCGGCTTGGGTTTGGGAGATTTTGTACATACATTTGGAGATGTGCATATTTATCTTAATCATTTAGAACAAGTTAAGGAGCAGTTAAGCAGAACTCCGCGTGCACTTCCAAAGATGTTGATTCACGGAGAACAAAAGGATATTTTTTCATTCAAATATGAAGATTTTGAGTTGACAGATTATAACCCTTACCCCGCCATAAAAGCTCCGGTTGCGGTTTAGCACTGTGCAAGTAATTCGGATAGAGGGTGGTGAAAATGTGAGGGCGTTAAAAATAGAAGACGGATTAGAAATAAATGGGAAGTGAATGTGAGACGAATCGGAACTATTCAGAAAAAAATCAAAGAATAATGATATCTATAATTGTAGCAATAGACAAACAGAACGCCATTGGGAGAAAAAATCAACTTCTTTGGCATTTGCCGGCAGATCTTAAATACTTCAAAGAGAAGACATTGGGACATCCCGTTATTATGGGAGACAAGACTTTTGAATCTATAGGTCGTCCGCTTCCAAACAGAAGAAACATAGTGGTTTCGCTTATTAAAGATTATAAAGTTCCAGAAGGAGTAGAACTTTACACAGATCTTGGAGCATTGCTTACCAAACTAAAAGAAGAGAGTGTTGCAAAAGAACCGCATGGCGTTGAGGTAAAGAAAATGACTGAGGTTGAAAATGAAAAAGGAAATAAGGGGGAGAAAAAATACGAGAGTGAAAGAGAGATTGGGAGTGAAAAAGAGAGAGAGAATGAATATTTTGTGATAGGAGGAGCAAGTGTTTATCGTTTTGCATTCGACTATGCAGATAAACTCTATATTACTCAAATAGACGCAATTGCAGAAGATCCCGATGCGTTCTTTCCTGCAATAGACCCCACACTCTGGGACCTTTACAGCGTAAGCGAACCTCAGTACGACGCAGCCAACAACATTACCTTCAGATTCTTAAAATATCGGCGAAGGAAATAATCAAATAATTTTTACCAATACCCTACGATTTGGTTACAGATCCATGAAAGCCGTTCATTTGTATAACTATCTTTGCATGTTTGCAAATGATTCCATCCCTCAACTATATCAAATTTAATAAGCTCATCTGAAATCTTTCCCATATTGAAACGAAGATTATCTATAAAATCTTGTACAGTAGGTATTTGTATGGTGTTATCATTATTCCCTGTTACCATGTAAACGGCAATATTATGGCTGATAAGGCCTTCGGTCACAATTCCGGTAGGATCCGAGGCACACGCAAACACAGCCCTAAAAAGTGTAGGCTTTACAGAAGCTGTCTTTAATGCCCCTCTTCCGCCCATATCACCACCAATAATGATTGCAGATGTTGCATTATAAACATGCTTGTATTCATAGACCAAATAATATAATATATCTATCATACTATTTTCTTCCCAATTCATATCTGGCGGACACTGGGGAATAAACATAATGAAAGCAGAATATTTGCTATCAAGATAACTCAAAATACTCTTTACGGCGGGATCTTTCAGTTGAAGCTCATTATCATTGCCTTTATACGAACTAGTATGAAGGTAAACGACTAATGGAATGCGAACGAGCGTTTGATTTTTATAATATTCCAAAGCTCCTTTTGTGGCAATCTTGTATTTGAGTTCCGACGCTTCGTGTGTTTTAAAACCAGATAAAACAGTTATACTTTCACTGTCAACATCTTTGGTATTATGGTCACTCTTTGAGCAAGCTCCTAATATTAGGATAATAATTAGTAGAAAGTTCTTTTTCATATTTAATAATATGTGGGTTAATTGTTTATTTTTCTACTAAAGTTGTAGTACCAATAGTTTACGGTATTATAAGCAAGAGGTTCACCTTGTAAAGCCCACGATATATAATAATTGTAAGCTATAGGAGTATCGTAGTGTAAGGATACATTTTTTAAGAGGTAAAAATAATTATTATAATGATATCTTTCACCATATTCTGCCAACCCCCAATTGATGTTTATAAATGCCCTATCGGACAAATCTATGTACTCTTCAGTATAAAAATCTTCCTCTTTTCCTCCGTTTGGTGCAATGAATCTCCATGCAGGTAAGTTTAGATATTCTTCTTCTGAATAAGTATAACTATTATCAAAAAAATAATGAACTAAAACTCCTGTCAAATCAGTCTCATATTTGTCGATAATAAAAACATGTCCACCTTGCGTATAGTTTATCGTTCCCAAAATCATAATAGGGCTACCATTACTCATAGAAAATAAAACCGTATCACAGAAATATTGCTTTATATATGTATTACTATTGTTGGATAAAGAATATTCCCCCTTTGTATAGTGGAGATAATCTCCCATTATAGTTTCCATATTTGTAATGTTGTAACTATATAATGACGTCCCATTATAAAGATATTCTAAACCCATCCTATGTCCCAACCAAGAGAGGAAAATTGCTGTTTGATTTAATGAAGAAGAGTTTGATGTAGTATCAATAGATAAATTAGCCCATCCCGTTGTTGCATATTGCCCAAATATTATAGTGTTTGGAATAATAAATTCTGCCTGTGTTGGTATAGTGTCCGTTCCAATGTTAGTAGATACATACTTATAAAATAATTGGCCAGTTGCAACTGCCGCACATCCTACAGGACATTGTATAGATATGTTTTCGTGATTATATAGATCTAAATCATATGGAGCATAAGTGTTCCATGGGCTGTAAAGGCCCCATGATGTAGATGTAAGTCGAGGCGAATGGTATGAAGAGTTAACAAAAATAGTATCTAAAGCAATCCACATTCCCCCATTTCCAGCCCTTGTATCTATTTTCGCTTTCTTTGTATTTTTTTTATCACGATACTTAAAAGTTCCTGATAAAAAACTCCAAATACTATGTTCCATTGAATTATTTTCAATTTTTGCTTCTTTAACAATGTCAAGCATACCCCAAACAGCTCTAACAGCAGGAGAAGCAGTATTTTCCAAATCCAATATTCCACTATCACTATAAGATAGAACAGGCGAGACTCGTGTATCAGCAGAAATCAACATCCATCCAAGATCATCTTCAAAAAGAACATAATAAGCAAGTATTTCATTATCCTTAGCAATCGGTTTAATACTTGCGACATTTTTTTTCTTAGAGGTTATACATATGTACTTATTAAGTAAATCTAAACTTACAAAATAAGCAGAGGATTTAATCTCAGAAGAGGTGACAATGAAATTTTCTAAATCATCTATTGTTGAAATAGTTCCGTTATCTTCTTTTGTACAATGAAGAAGAAAAATAGGAAAAATAAAAAGTGTAAATAGTGTGAAATACCTCATTATTGTTTTTTAAAAAGAGAATAAGTTTTATAGTATCGTATACCGACTATCGCTACGAAGGTAAGAATTTTTCTTTATAAATCAAATTTTATTTCAAAATCTACATCAAAAATAAGAACTCTTATTTATTCAAAACGACAAGAAATGTCGTTGTTAAGTTTTACTTTTGCATTACAATAATGATAGGTGCACATATCAATATTGAGTTTTTTAAGTAAGGTTCAAGATAATACTGAGGGCGAAGTTAGAATCTGTGGATATGAAGTGATCATTGTCAATTACTATTTTGAAAATGACAATTCCAGATAAGCCAAATAGCCAGAATCAAAAATATAAAACAATTGAATGAGAAAGAATTTATACTTACTCAAAGATGCAGATCTTGAAATTGTGAGAAGGTTAAAGAAAAAAAATGGAATAAAGACGAAATAAACATGACCCCGGAAGAGTTATTGCAATACTTTGATATAGACATTGATGATCTCAAAGAATACCTTGGAGACGAATTGAGGTAAAGTTAGTCT
>CADBRQ010000143.1 GCA_902797115.1 uncultured Bacteroidia bacterium | reverse complement strand
TCTCTCAGCGATATGGATATATTATCAATTTGATAGTTTCCATTCAGTTTTAAGCTGAAACGGTGGCGGAATCCATAGTAAGAAGGTGCTGTGTAGGAGCTAATATCGTCTTTTCCAAATTTTGCTTTGTTATGGTCGTACAAAAGCATATATCCTAATGTTACTGAGAAGTATTTGACAGGTTTGTAAATTCCCCTTATCTCTGCAACCCAGCGGTCTGTACTTCCGGCTTTATCTCTGCTCCTGTATTCTCCCCAGAATTCAGCCGACCATTTGCTTTTGAACTTTTTCTCTATTGTAATGCTTGTCCATGTTCCATAATCATCGTCTCCTGCAAAACAGCTGCTGGATTTTATGGTAGAACTTACAAAAACAATCAACGCTGCAAGAGATGTATATATGAATTTATTCGTCCGATTCATAGCTTTTTAAATTAAATGATATTTTCCCAGTACATACAACATTCCCCAGCCGATTGCCATACTTATAAATCCTATAATCAAACCGATTTTTGTCATATCTTTTTGTTTAACGAGGTTTGTAGCAAAAGCGAGAGCATTTGGCGGAGTGCTTATAGGGAGAACCATTGCACTCGAAGCAGCAATTGCTACACTTATAAGAATGGTAGGAGTTCCTCCGATGATATCGAGTTTATCTCCCATCGCCGAGCAGACAACTGCTAAGATAGGCATGAGCAAAGCGGCTGTTGCAGAGTTGCTTATAAAGTTTGATAGCAGATAGCATATTATGCCGGCAAGGAGAAGAATCAGAATAGGGGAAAACTCGCCGAATGGAATACTTTTAACTGCATTTTCTGCTAATCCCGATGCGTTCAAGGCATATCCGAGTGCAAAACCTCCTGCAACCATCCAGATAACGCTCCAGTTAATCTCCTCTAAATCGTACTTATTTATAATACCAGTGAGGGCAAATACCGCAACCGGAATCAATGCTACGGTGTAGGAGTTTATACCGGTGAAAGCATCTGTGAGCCAAAGAAGTACGGTGGCAAGGAATGTATAGACAACAATATTCTTTTTTGTTTTGCTTTTAATCTCGCTCTCTATCTCTAAATAGACGATTTTCTGTGTAAAAGGGAATATCTTCTTAATTATAAACCAACTTATGAATAAAAGGAGAATTACCAATGGGAACATGAACATCATCCACTCTCCAAAACCCATTCCCATGTTGAGACCATCCGGATCGTTGAGGAATTTGAGGGCAATTGTATTAGGAGGGGTCCCGATAGGTGTTCCCATACCTCCAAGATTGGCAGCTACAGGGATGGCGAGTGTAAGAGCTATTCTTCCCTTTCCGGCTTCTGGCAATTGCTTAAAGACAGGGGCTAAGAATGTAAGCATCATAGCGGCAGTTGCTGTGTTGCTCACAAACATAGAGAAGAAACCTGTTATGAGAATGAAACCTAAAAGTACATTTTCACTTTTTGTCCCGAATGGTTTAAGTAAAATATGGGCAAGGTGTACATCGAGACCGGTCTTGGCTGCTGCAATTGCCAAAATGAAACCTCCAATAAAGAGCATGATTACAGGGTCTGCAAAGCAAGCCATTATATCTTTGTAAGAGAGTAGCTTACCAACGCTTTCCGGATCTACCATAAATAGTATTCCGCTATTTGATGTAAACAACAGCAGCATTACCACCAAAGCCAGAGAGGTTGCCCATGAAGGTACTATTTCAAAAATCCACATGAGGGTTGCAAAGGCAAAAATTGCAATGATTCTTTGTTGAACAACAGTGAGATCTGCAATGCCAAAGGCACTCGATGGTAAATACCACAACAACAATGTGACAGATAGAACAATCAGCGATTTTGCTAAAATCAGATATTTTTTAGAAGGATAAAACCTTTTGCCTATCCTGCTTTTGTGATAAGCTTCAACAAGGTCAAAACCATGGAATATTTTAAACATATATATTAAGTTTAGTCAGTAATTTCTTATTTGTAATTACCTTTAGCTGAGAGATTAGTGTTCAGAACATCACACTTTTTCCCCGCTCTTAATCTGAACGGCAGGAATGATTGTTTGTCCTGTCTCTAATCCCCGAGAGCCAAAGCAATTATGTGCACTTAGGCAGGTCTTCTGACTTATCCCATTGTCTGCACCGCCTTCCCATCATATATGACAGTGACGATAATTAGTTGTGCGACAACTTATAAAGGAAATACAGCAGCGGGTCTGCTCAGGACTCTCACCTGATTCCCTTTTAATCGCCCTGCACAAAAATGAGGGCGAACCGAGTGCGGCCGCAAAGATATACAATTTTACTATTATGCAAAAAAATAGGGGAGAATATTTAAATCCATATAAACAAATTGATTAAATTCGCATACGATGCGTTTAATTTAACTATCAAAGAATTCAGCAATAATAAACTTATATTAATGAGTATGTTTGAATTACAAAACAAACTTAATGGCAGGAGAATAATTTTAGG
>CADBRQ010000142.1 GCA_902797115.1 uncultured Bacteroidia bacterium | reverse complement strand
GGTGGTTGGGCTTATTGCCGGAGGCGACACTGCAATCAGAAAGGCGGTGGAGAAAGCGGAAGATGATCCTGAGCGTGGCTGGAAAGATCTGGAAGAGTTGCATATTGGCGAAAAAGATAGTGTAGTGGGGATTGCTGCAAGTGGTACAACACCTTATGTTATAGGAGCTTGCAAAAGGGCTAAAGAACTTGGCCTGCTTACTGCCTGTATAACTTGCAATCCGGGTGCACCCATAACGGAAGTTGTAAACTATCCGATTGTTGCAGTTGTTGGTCCAGAGTTCGTAACAGGTTCAACAAGAATGAAATCGGGTACTGCTCAGAAACTTATCCTCAATATGATTTCAACAACTTCTATGATTAAACTTGGTCATGTTAAAGGGAATAAGATGGTAGATATGCAGCTCAGCAACGCTAAACTTGTTGACCGAGGGACAAGAATGATTATGGAAGAGACAGGAATTGAAGATTATGAGCTTGCTAAAAAATATCTTCTTCATTTTGGTTCTGTAAGGAATGGAGTAGATGCATTTAAGAACGGGGATAAACCTGAGTAGGATGCTGAAACCTAGTTATTCGTCAAAACTTTTGGAAAATGCTGTGGAGCAGTTTGCTACACTCCCCGGTATTGGTAAGAAAAGTGCCTTGCGAATGGCTTTGTTCCTTTTGAAACAGCCGACAGAAAATGTCAGGAAATTTTCGGAAGCATTTGTAGATTTTAAAGAGAATATATGCAGATGCTCTGAGTGTAACATGATTTCAGACTCTGAACTTTGCCCGATATGTTCAGATATGAGAAGAGATAAGAAGACCATTTGTGTAGTAGAGAGTGTACGAGATGTTCTAAGTATTGAGAACACAGAGCGTTATAACGGTCTATATTTTGTATTGGGTGGGATAATATCGCCAATGGATGGAGTAGGACCTTCAGATTTACCGGTGGCTCAATTGGAAGAGAGAGTTAAAAGCTCGGATATTCAGGAGGTTATACTTGCTCTTTCAACTTCTATGGAGGGAGAGACAACATCATTCTACCTTTACAAAATCTTATCTCGATACACTTTAAACATTACAACCATTGCTCGTGGCGTGGCTTTCGGTGATGATTTGGAATATACAGATGAACTCACACTTGCAAAATCTATAGAAAACCGTCAACCATTTAAGAAATAACAATTTACAAAGATGAATACAATTAATTCCACAACCCTTCTTATTACCTTTTTGGTATACACAGCTATTTTATTTTTGATTGCTTATCTGACTTCTCGTAAGGCAGATAATAGTGCCTATTTTTCCGGAAATCGTAAATCCAATTGGTTCTTAGTTGCATACGGAATGATAGGTGCCTCTCTCTCCGGAGTATCGTTTATGAGTGTACCGGGGAATGTTTATAACGAGAGGTTCTGGTATCTCCCTATGCTTTTGGGATTTATAATTGGTTATGGAATAATTGGGTTTGTTCTGCTGCCTTTGTATTTTAAAATGAATCTGACCTCTATATATGCTTATCTCGATAAGAGATTCGGTAATTATAGTTACAAGACGGGTGCCTCATTTTTTATCCTTTCCAGAATCTTAGGTGCTGCGGTAAGAACTTTTTTGGTTGTCTTTGTCCTTTATAACTTTGTCTTAAAGAATTTTGGAGTTCCATTTGAAGTAGCAGCCATTCTGTTTGTCTTGATAGCTATACTTTACACCCTTAGAGGCGGTGTTAAAACTCTTATCTGGACAGATACCATCCAAACAACTTTTATGATAGTTGCAATTGTGGTGGCGCTTATATTTATCTGCAAGCAAATGAATTGGGGTTTTCTGACAATGCTCTCGGAAGTTAGGGCTTCTGACTATTCAGATGTATTCAATACAGATTCAAGTGCTGCTACCAACTGGATTAAGAGGTTTATAAGCGGTATGGTAGTTCCCGTTGCCATGACGGGCCTAGACCAGGCGATGATTCAAAAAAGTCTGAGCTGCAAGAGTTTAAAAGATGCACAAAAGAATATGGTAACATCCGTATCGATGATGATACCGGTAAATCTCCTCTTTTTAATCATAGGTGCTGTGCTGGCAATTTATATTCAAGGTCATCCTGAGTTATTGGCACTTGCTACAAATGCAGCAGGCAGTGTTGAGGCAGATAAAATTTTCCCAATAGTTGCATTCAACGCAAAGAGCATCATCGGTATAATCTTTTTTATAGGCTTGATATCGGCAGCTTATCCAACGTGCGCCAATGCTATAACTTCCCTTACTACATCTACTTGTATAGATCTGTTGGATATGGAGAAGAAGCAGGGAATAACCGACGAAAGAAAAGGGCAGATTCGTCGTAGGGTGAACATTATCATTGCTATTCTGTTCGTCCTTTTGGTGATAGCTTTCAACTACTTAAAGAACGATGCCGTAATCAATATGGTCTATGCAATTGCCTCATATACATACGGTCCGCTTTTGGGTTTGTTTATGTTTGGAATGCTTACAAAGCGTGCCATTTATGACAAAGCGGCTCCGTTTGTTTGCGTGGCGGTTCCTATTATCTGCTATCTTATTCAGACACACTTGTTTAACTTTGGTTTTGCCCTGATACTTGTCTGCGCCGGCTTAACCTTCATCGGATTGGCTTTCTTTTCCCGCTCACAAACTCGTTCGTAGCTTTGGTTAGGTTTGGCTTGGTTCTCGTTGCCCTTCTTTGTTTGGCATTTTCCAAAAAAATCCTTAATTTTGCCACGCTCAATAGTGTGGTCGGATTCTCGGTTAGAATAACCGATGTGTGAATGGAGATACTGCCCATTGAGCATTGAACAGTGCACTTAGCTTAAACATATAATCTGACTTAACTAAATGTCTAATTCTCAAAATATAAGGGAGGCCGGAGTATGATCAAGGTTTTTTACAAATCTAAGGGGCAGATTCTAACTACCTCAGATATTAAGGAATTAACCCAGAATCTTGGTTTTGATGATGTTCTATGGATAGATTTGTATAAACCGGAAATTATAGAGAATCAGGCAGTTGAGGAATTTTTGGAGACAACGCTACAAAGCCGTGCACAAGCAGAGGAGATTGAGAGTTCTTCTCGCTATTCAGAAACAGACAACGCAATATTTGTTAATACAGACTTTATCACCCCTTCTCCCGATGCGTACAGCGAGGAGAGTGTAAGTTTTGTGATTTGTGAGGGAGTTTTGGTTACAACAAGGCAAGCCCCCCTTAGAACCATTACAGATTTTCAAAAGAGAATGGTTAACTCCTATGGTCTCTATTCTACAGGATATCACATCTTTATGGCAATCATGGAGAATAGGGTAGATTTGGATGCCGATATGATTGAGGTGATGGCAAAGGAGATAGAGAAATTTGGTAGAAATGTGAATGTAGGTGCAAAGGTTGATGATGATTTTTTGCTCGATATCAATCAGATGCAGGAGAATACCATGATGGTAAGGGAGAATATCGTAGACAAACAGCGAATAGTTACAGCAATTACCCGTTCCAATAAGTTCCCAAGCGATATCCGTCCAAGATTGGATGTATTGGTCAATGATATCTCCTCACTTTTGAACCACACAAATTTTAATTTTGAACGTCTTGAGTATCTGCAGAATACAGTTCTTGGTCTAATCAATCTGGAGCAGAACAAGATTATGAGAACACTTACCTTTGTCTCGCTTTTGTTCATGCCCCCAACACTTATCTCCGGAATATTTGGAATGAATGTAGAGTTGCCCATTGCAAATACAAAATTTGCCTTAGATGATTTTCTGATTATTGTATTTGTAATGATAATATCTGTAGTACTTGCCTCTTTCTTTTTCAGAAAAAGGAGACGTGCTAAGAATTTATAACCCATCTTTGAATTTAAATTTATATCTATATGAAAATCAATAAATTAGTAGCGATGTTATGCGCAGGTCTTGCTATGTGTTCGTGCTCAAATAAAGAGTCGGAACCACAAACATTTATAGGAAAACAGAGAGTAGAGCTTCAGAATGATCTGATGACTCCGGAGGCCCTTTGGGCAATGGGACGCATCGGGAGTGTAAATGTTTCACCTAAAGGAGATGAGATAGTTTATAATGTCTCCTATTACAGCGTTAAAGAGAATAAATCTCATGCAGTCATTTATAAAATGAAAGCAGATGGCTCTGATAATAAACTTCTTACACAAACTAATGCGAGTCAGTACTCTCCTGTATTTATTGATGGCGGTTCTAAGATTGCTTTTATAAGTACAGATGAAAAAGATGGGAAGAGTTATCTGTTTACCATGAATGCAGATGGAACAAATGTGAAAAGGGTTCCGGGTACAGCGTTGGATGTTGAGGATTTTCTATTTTCTCCCGATGAGAAGAAAGTTATCATAATCTCTCAGATTCATTATAACCACAATGTTATAAATGGCTCGGAAAAATATGAAGACCTTCCTAAAACTACAGGTCTTATAGTAACAGATGCTCTTCATAAACATTGGGATGAATGGGTGCATACAATACCTCATCCATTTATTGCAGATTTTGATGGCAACTCTTTGAGCAATATAAAGGATATGCTTGAAGGAGAACCTTTTGAATGCCCTGGCAAACCTTTTGGTGGTGCTGAGCAGCTCTCTTGGAGTCCGGATGGAAAATTCATAGCTTACTCTTGCAAGAAAATGGAAGGATTGGATTATGCAGTCTCTACAGATTCAGATATTTACGAATATAATGTAGAGACCGGTGAGAGTAAAAATCTTTGTAAACCGGCAGATTATCAAAGACCTCAAGTTAAGCCGGATCTC
>CADBRQ010000141.1 GCA_902797115.1 uncultured Bacteroidia bacterium | reverse complement strand
ATTATGATGATATAATTTTAGATGAATGGGAGGATTAAACTATGAAAACAAACAAAATTTTTAAAATCAGAAATATAAATATCTTCTCGATAGTTGTATTGACTCTATCAGCGCTGTTGTCAGTAGGATGCTCGAAAGAGGATGCTAAAATTATCCCAGAACAAGAGGATGTCATAACGTCTAAAAAGGTTTGGCGCATTTCAGTAGAGGCAACAAAGGAGAATCAAAATGGAGATACGAAATCTTTGGCCGCAAACACAGCGAATACCATCGGTGGTACGATTAATCATACGATGAATTCAGCTAATAGCTCTGTAACACAGGAAGATGGCTGGGAGGGCTCACAAGAGGACTCTAAACTTCTCATGCTCACAAATTTTAATCAGACCCTCGAATCTTATTGGGAAGATAATGAAGTTGTGTATGTCTATGATAATGGATTCTCTAAATGGGGGGAATTAAATGTTGCAGCCGGGGGAGGTAACTATGCCATACTGAGAGGTACATTGGATTTGAATGTTGCCCCACCAGTGGGAACCCCTCTGCTCCTCTGTACCATCGGGAAAGATAGAAATTTTGATAAACAAAAGGGGACAATAGAAGATATTGGAGAGAATTTCGATTATATGGCATCAGTGGTACAGATTACCCATGTTGATAAAGTGAACAATATTATAAAGGTAAGCCCGGCTAATTTTGAGCATAGACAAAGTATTACCCGATTTAGAATCAGTACTGCCAGTTACAGCTCTCCTATCAAGAAACTTACCATATCAAGCAGTGACTTGGAGAAAAACGGATTTGTCGTTACGGTACTCCTTCCCGATAATACTGAGTGGTCTAAAGATATCTATGTTGCAATTCCACAGACTTCGGTTAAAAAGATTACCTATAATTTTACTATGGAATTAGAAGATGGAAGGGTTCTTACTGCCTATAAACGAGCAAATCTTCGGAACGGAAAATATTATGGTACAACCATCTCTGCAAGTTCTATTTATGAGACTGTCAAAGAGCCATTGACAATAGAAGCTCTCGAAGAGGGGGGAACAATAACCATTAAAAATCCTAAGGGTAAGAAGTTTTTCTATGCAATAAACAGCCCTACACCCTATGATTTTATTAATATCAGTACAGTAACAACTACAGATAATGTTATAAACATTAATGTCAATGAGGGGGATAGGGTACAACTTTATGGTATTGCATTTAACAGCGGATATGGACATGAGTATCCGGAAAATTGTACTAATATAACTTGCAATGTTAAGCATTATGTCTATGGAAATACCAATAGTTTGAGGTATAGCAGTGGCTGGTGGAGTGCTGCTAATTCTCAGGAAGTTTCTGATTATATGTTTGCGAGTCTTTTTGATAACGACCAACTATTATACACTCATCCCACAAAGAAAATCATATTACCCGCTCTAAAGGTAGGTTATATGTCTTATCTCTGTATGTTTACCGATTGCACAAATATGACTTCACCTCCCGATTTGCCTGCAACAACATTGGGGGGAGCGTGTTATCAATCTATGTTTGCTAGGTGTCTAAAATTAAAATATGCACCCGAACTGCCTGCAACAACGCTTACTGATAAATGCTATATGAATATGTTTTTGGGTTGTACCTCCCTTGAGGCTTCTCCGATTTTACCGGCACCAATCTTGGTATGGAAATGCTATGAGTGTATGTTTTCCGACTGCTCTAATCTTAAACAGATCATTTGCTATGCCACAAATATTAGTGCGTCTGGGTGTTTGAGTGCTTGGACTTACAAAGTTGCTTCAAATGGTATTTTTATAAAAAATGAGGGAACTTCGTGGCCATCAGGCAATGACGGTATTCCTACAGGATGGGCCAATAATGAACCTTTTACCATAGAGGCAATAGATAACGGAAATATTGTAATTACAAATCCTCAGAAACTTTGGATAAAATATAATAAATCTATCTCCCTGAATGGTGCTACGGCAGATAATAGTTCAACGATAACTATTCCGGTAGCCGCCGGGGATAAAGTTAGATTCTGGGGAGACAACACTGTTTATGGAGATCACGACCAAGCATACCGCTCTACAAAATTCAACGGCACAGCGGAGCATTATGCTTACGGAGATTTGAGAAGTTTGCTAAGTTCTAACAATTATCCTAACATCACGTCTCTTGCAGATGATGCCTTCTATGGTTTGTTTCTTCTGAATAATAAACTGAAGAGTCATCCGACATTGGAGTTGAGATTTGATGTAACTTCTGTAGGAGCATATAGTTGCTCAAGCATGTTCTTTGGGTGTACACAGTTGGAGAGAGCACCTAAACTGACTGCAACCAATATCTCTGAGGGATGTTACGAGAGTATGTTTTACGAATGTACTTCGCTTACAAAGGCCACTTCACTGCCTGCCCAAACGCTTGCTCAAAGCTGTTATGGCAGTATGTTCTCGAGTTGTACTATTTTGGAAAATGCTCCGGCACTTCCTGCTACCACACTCGCACCATGGTGCTATGGGAATATGTTTGATAATTGTCCATCGTTAGAAACAGCTCCGGAGTTAAAAGCAACTACTCTGGTTGAAGGATGCTATGCCTATATGTTCAGAGATTGTGTCAATTTGAATAAGGTAACTTGCCTTGCAACAAATATTGGCGCACTATGGTGTACTGATAGCTGGCTGTCAGGTGTAGCATCAAGTGGAACCTTCACCAAAAAAAGTGGAATGTCATGGCCATGGAGCGATAGCGGTATTCCATCGGGATGGAGTGTGACTGAGCAATAAGAGACTTTTTCATTATTAATATTGAGGGGGAGGGGATTATGTTAAATAGATAATTATTGTACAGTATAATGCAAATAGACAAAAGAAAAGAGAGGTATATCTCACCACAGAGTAAATTATTTAACCTGCTAAGTAAGGAAGGGTTAATCGCGATGAGTGACCCCCAATTTATTAATCCATTTGGAGATCAGGAGGATCTATAATGAAAACACGATTACAGCTTTTAACACTTTTGGCACTGTTTGTCGGATTATTATCTTGTAGCAAAGAGGAGCCTTTGAATAGTTCGAATCTTGAAGATATAGAAGCTCGTACTATTTTTAACTTTAATATTACAGTTGATGCTCATGTGGTTTCCTCTACAAAGGGTGTGAAGGATGCATGGGAGGCTGCAGATGTAATTTATGTTTTCTTTGAAAACAATACGGCGCAATATCTGAAAATGACTTTCAATGGGACCTCTTGGGATTATAAAGACAAGAACGGCGGCTCTTCTTTCTCTGGTCTTACGCTCTCTGAATCGGGAAAGAAAATTTCTGCTGTTTATTTTCCTTCGCATGTGAACACTGCTCCCCCAACTGTTGTCGGAAGTGCCTTTGTTTTTGAGCAAGCCCAGTCGGGTTATTTTCTGAAGGCAGAACAAGTTCCATATACTGTAAAACTTGCAGGCAACATAACCACTTTGGAGGCAAGATTAACTATGAAAGCACCGGAAGGGTTTGTTCAGTTATTTGTAGAAGATAACAACCCTGTTGCCAACAACTATGTAATCACAGAGCGCAACTTTTCTCCGGCCACTTGTGGCGCCATCATTCCTGGGGGGAACATTTCCACGAATGTAGGCAGCGAGGGATTTCCTTTAACAGGTCTTCCTGCCACTATAAAAGGGGAGAAGGGATACTATTTTTATGGCATTTTAAAATCTTCATGCCGTAATGTTTCTACTAAATATTATTTTCAGATGTTACAGCACTCCGATTGGAATGGGAACCGCTATGTTTCGTCGGTTAAAGCTAAAGATGCTGTTACTACTACCATGTATGTAGTTGAGAATGACGTTGTAAGCCGTGCTGCTTTCAGGCTTGGAAATTGGAAAGAGAGTTATTTTCTCGATTTAGGTTTTGGCTCAATCAAATGGGCTATAGGTAATCTTCAAGAGTCATCTCCTTATATCGCCCAACCATTGGAGCGAGGAAATTATTATATGTGGGGTAGAACAAATGCATATTCGAGTAGTAATTCACAATATACTGGAGTGTATGTTAAGGAGAGTACAGACCCAGCATATAAGAAGAATACGGCATGGCGTCTCCCAACTCCAAATGAAATGAGCGATATAGCAAACAGTGCAAATATGACATGGACCTGGGTAAGCGTGAACAATTCCACTCAACAGGGCTCCTATTTGGTGACCAGTAAAAAAAATGGTTTATCAATGGTCTTTTTGACTGCAGGTTACTACTGGGAGGGGAGGCTGCTTGCGGAAGGTCATATCGGAAACTTCTGGGCTGCAGCTCATCACGATAATGATACAGGACGCTGTATGGTATTTATAGGACCGGGTTCTCCCGCAAGTCCTTCTTCTATGACGACTGAAGGAGGGTGTTATCGCAAAATGGGAATGTCTATAAGGGCTGTCATGGAACGATAACCGAAAGGTTAAAGCTAACTCTCTGAAAATCAGAGGGCATTTAGAACCTCCCCAACAAAGGGTCTACCGAGAGCAACCCGATGGATGTAAAGAATCAAGTTGCGAGCGGTAAGTTGTATGCTTTAAAGCTCCGAACTAAAATGAATATTTATATCCCAATCCCAAAATGTGTCTTCTGGAAGGGGTTGTTTTAAAGTCATTTAGCATATAGTATACCTGCAGGCTGTTATGAGCGTCTATCTTTATACCTGTTCCTGCTTTATACCTTCCCTCTGTATATTTCCATGAGTTAAAAATCTCTCCGCTCACAAAAGGAGAGAATCTCGAATCGGGAATTTTGTAGGTGATTGTGAGCATTGAGCGAAGTACATTCTTGCCCGTTCCGTGTACAGAGAATTGGCGTGGTTCTCCGCTCTCATCATAGTGGCAAGGTATATTCTTCTCCCCTCTGTATGTATATTGCCACCACTCTCTCAGCGATATAGATATATTATCAATTTGGTAGTTTCCATT
>CADBRQ010000140.1 GCA_902797115.1 uncultured Bacteroidia bacterium | reverse complement strand
CTGATCAAATGGATTAACTCCAAGAGTAAGTGCAGAGACAGCACAGGAGATCTCAAAAAAGTAGAAGAGCTGTCCCATAGATGCTTCATCTATTTTCTCCATACTTATGTAAATATTTGGAACGCTGCCACTTACATGAGCGAGACGAGTTCCGAGCACTGCCTTGTCATTTATCTCCTCCATAGACTTTCCAACAAGGTAGTCTAACCCGTCTGTATTATCTGAAGATGAAGGAACCTGAACAACGACACCTTTACTCCCCGCAAGAACTATTGTCTCGAACATTGTTCTTTCACCATCTTGAATATACTGTCCTACAGAGTGAAGATCTGTTGTAAAGTCCAGTGTAGCAGGGAACAAGCCCTGACCATTCTTACCCTCACTCTCTGCAAACAATTGTTTTAACCACTCTCCTAAATATTTTAATTTAGGATGATAGTTCGCAAAAACCTCTATCTTCTTCCCTATTGAATATAGGGCGTTTCTTGTTGCTGCATAACGAATTACCGGATTGGAAATATCCTCTTTCAGAAACTCATCATGAGCTGCCCGTGCCCCTGCAATAAAACTATCAACATCAAAACCTGCAATTGCAATAGGGAGTAAGCCCACAATAGATAAAACAGAGTAGCGCCCCCCTATATTTTCAGGAATGGAGAAAGTTTTGTACCCATTTTGTACTGTAATATCGTGTAAAGCACCGGAAGAAGCACTGGTTATAGTAAATATTCTTTTATTGGTTATCTCTGGTCCAAATCTCTCAAGCATATTGTTTTTAAGAATCCTGAAAGCTAAGGCCGGCTCTAAAGTTGTTCCACTCTTTGATATGACCAATAAAGCATATCTCTTATCTCTTAAAAAACCTAATAGATCTGCCATATAATCTTCTGAAAGAGAATAACCTGCAAATACTATCAAAGGTGCTCTTCTATTTTTGTAATCTGTAAAACTATGAGAAAATGCCTCCAATGCACACTTGGCCCCTAAAAAAGAGCCGCCAATCCCTATCACTACTACAACATCTACGGTTGAGCTGCAATAAGTTGCAAGATTTTTACAATCTTTGATCATCTCTTCATCCAAGGAGTAAGGGAGGTTTATCCAACCGGTCATCCCTTGGTTTTGCGAGGCCTGAGACTTCAATTGTCTTAAAGATTCAAGTGCCTTATTCTCAAAGTTTTTCAAAAGAACTTCGGGTATAAAGTCAATGGCACACTCGGTATTAAGAGTAAGTGTTTTCATTTTAATAAAGTTTTCCTGTTAGTCTCTTAATTACATAAGCCGGATATTTGTTCTCATAGAGAATTTCATAAACTGCCTCTGCGATAGGCATATCTACACCATATTTTGAGTTTATTTCATGTATACATCGGCAGGCATAATACCCCTCGGCAACCATATTCATCTCTATTTGAGCACTTTGAACAGGATAGCCCTTGCCAATCATACTTCCGAATGTCCTATTTCTGCTGAACTGACTATAGGCAGTAACAAGCAAATCTCCCAAATATGGAGAGGTATCTGTTCTCCTGACAGGATCTGGATGTGTAACATTCAAAAAACGCTTTATCTCTCGGAATGAGCTTGTAATAAGGACTGACATAAAGTTGTCTCCATAACCCAACCCATGAGCTATTCCTGCAGCAATTGCATAGATGTTTTTAAGAGCCGCAGCATACTCTACTCCATATATATCTGTACCTGGAATAGTTTTAATGTATGGACATTCAAACGCATCGCAGAGTAAGCGAGCATTTTCCTCCAATTTACTTGTAAAAGTTAAATATGAGAGCCGCTCCATTCCCACCTCCTCGGCATGACAAGGACCGCTCACTACACCAATTCTCTCAAAAGGAATTTTATGGACAGAATGAAAATACTCAGCAATAGTCTGATTATCACCTATAAATCCCTTAATCGCCGATACAATGAATTTATTCTCTAATGAGATATTCAATCTCCCCATGACCTCTATAAAATAGGCAGATGGAATACAGAAAATCAAGACATCTCCCCACTCCACTATTTCATCTAAATTGGTTGACATTTTAAGTCTCTCCGGCTCAAGCATTACCGAACTTAGATAGACCTTATTACGATGATTCTTCATCACCCTGTCTATATTTTTCTGATCTCGTATAAACCAAGCAATTTTTTCCTGATGGTTAAGAAGAAGCTTAACCAAAGCAGTAGCCCAACTGCCGCTCCCTATCATAGAGAACTTTAAGTTTGGTTTCTTTAAAATGTCTTGCATATATGTTTTATTTATAAATT
>CADBRQ010000139.1 GCA_902797115.1 uncultured Bacteroidia bacterium | reverse complement strand
TACAGAGGTCTGAAGTACTGTTTTCCCAATGTTTAAATCTAAAAACACTGTTTGAGGGGAGTAATAAATCTTGTTCTTTTTCATTTTGTTCTTATTCTTAAAATATTTTTATGCGCAAAACCATTTTTTGCAATTATTTTCGGTGCAAAAATCTTAATTAAAATTGAGAGTTGTGTCTCACCAGCGCAATTTTTTGTCTCACCAGCGCAATTTTTGTCTCACCAGCGCAATTTTTTGTAGCAATAGAGCAAAAATACTCCATTTGACCAAATTTATCGCAGAAATAGAAAAAGGGGGAAATTTTATAACAAAAAAGGTGAAGCGCATTGCCTCACCTTTCTTTAAACTGAATCAGATTTGCTAACCGTTCAACCTTAAAAAGTATCTCGGTTAATCAATCTTTCGAATTAACCTTGCACAATTGCACCCATAGGGCATGCAGATGCACAAGTTCCACAATCTGTACAAACAGCCGGATCTATTACATAGATGTCACCGGCAGAAATTGCACCCATAGGGCACTCGCTTTCACAAGTTCCGCAAGCAGCGCAATCTGTAGTAATTTTGTAAGCCATAATTCTATATTATTAATTGTTTGTTGTTTCTATTTTATTGTCGCAAATATACAAATATCGGGCGAATTACAAAATCGTGCCAATTTGTCAAATTATGCAGACAAGTTATTAATATCCGAAAATATCCTCACTCTTTAAAATCTTAACCTCTCCGTAAGATGGGTTAATGCTATTAAGGTCTAACTCATCAGGATTTCCACAAATACCTGTAATAAAGGTTTTTCCTTTAATATTCTCTTGTTGGTATTTAATAATGTCTTTAAGTGTCAGATTCTTCAGAGTTTCATAGAAATCTTTGTCGTAATTCAAATCTACACCTTTCTCTTTAAGATCTAAGTAATGACTAATGACATCTTCACCATTGTAACGAGTTGTAGCATAGTTCTGAAGCAAATTGTTCTTTGTAACGTCGAATGAGCGGTCAGATTCCGGCATATTTGTCAGTATTTCGTCAAATGCCTTCATTGCGTCAAGCATCTTATCGTTCTGAGTATAAATTCTTGTAGTATAATAAGGGAACTGACCAGGTCTGTAAGGAAGATATGTGCTTGCACTTGCATGATATGCAAGACCTTTCGCCTCTCTTATATCCTGGAATACAATTGAACTCATTCCTGAACCAAAATAAGCATCGTACAGACGAACCAAGGCATCATTATGATAGTCGTATGGGGTTTGGTCGTATGTAATGATTCTGTACATGTGAATCTCATTTGCTTTGTATGGCGCAATGTAAAGCATTGGAGTATCTGTATTTGCAGCTGCAAATACTTTGCTTGGACCATACTCAACACCCTCTCCTAAAATATGGACAGCTTCTATTTTTGCCTTACTTTCCTGCTCACTTAGAGGACCATAATAAATAACGGTATGAGTGTGATTCAGAAGATCTTTAACTTCATTTAGAAGTTGTTCAGATGTAAGTGCAAGTATTTCAAGAGGTTTTAGATCCCATGAATTAGGATTTTCAGGGCCATAAATAGCATAAAATCTGATTGCCTCCTCATTCGAACTTTTATCAACTTTAGCATTATACATCTTGCGAATCCAATTCTGCTTCATCATAAGCAAGAGATTATCATCTGGTTGTACATTTCTAATCCAGTTCTCATACAATGAGAGCGCCTCATCCATACTGCTGCCCAAACCATTTACCCCTAAAGTGACATGATTTGAACTTACGCTCAAGTAATAAGAGCAAGCCAAATCGTAGAACTTATCATTAATTTGGTCTGCAGAGAGAGAATCTGTTCCTAATGCCCTGACATAAGCAAGAGCGTAAGGGAGAACTTTGTTGTCATTTTTACCATTAGAGTAATAATAATCTATAGAGAACAATTCGTTATCATCATTGTGCTTGTAATAAAACTCTTGATTCTCATTGTATTTGCCTATCTTAAGCTCTTTATCAAAGTCAACAAATACCGGCTCTATAGGTTTTGCTTGTGAAATAAATGCCTCCATATCTCTCAAGAAAGCACTTGATGAATCTCTATTGGTTCTAATTGCTGTGATAGATGGTTTTTCAATCTTTTGCACACCTTGTTGAGGAGCTTGTATCTTATTTACCTGCACATAATTATCTGCAAAATTCCTGTTAGCGAACGCTATGATGTCTTCTTTAGTAATTTTTTCAAGTCTCTCTCCTTCAGAGATTAAATACTCCCATGGGAGATGATTGATAAATGCCCTGTACTGCATAGAAGCCCTGCTCTGATAAGACTCAAGCCTTTGCATTTGTCCTCTCTTGTAGTTATTCATAATTGAGGTTAAAATACCGTCGGCAAAATCACCTGCTTTAACCCTCTCTAACTGCTCCATTGCGAGCGTTTTTGCTTCCTCCAATGTTTGACCGTCTCTTGGTTCAACCTCTATGAGGAAAACATTGTAATCTGTTAATCCATAATTATATGCTCCGGCAGATAACACTTTGCGTGGACGGTTCAGCTCTTTATCAAACAATCCTGCCTTGCCATTATAGAGTATTTGAGTAAGAAGATATAAAGTATCTGAAGTTTTGTCAAACTCATCGCGACCTTGTTTATATGGAGAATTAAATCTCCAACCCATTATAACAAACGGACTCTCAATACCATAGGCAGTTTTCTCAATATGCTCGGCGATAGGTGTTTCTTCTCCATACTCCAAAACTTTAATATCTTCATTCGCCTTCCAGCTCCCAAAATATTTCTTTATTATCTTAATCACCTCATCGGGATTAAAATCTCCTGCCATACAAATTGCCGCATTGTTAGGAACATAGAAATTGTCAAAGTGATTTTGAATATTCTTCAGCGATGGGTTCTTCAGATGCTCCTGTGTTCCAATGGTTGTCTGCTCACCGTAAGGGTGTTTGTCGAACAATGAGAAGAAAAGGGTATCGATTGCATTTCCGCTATCGTCGCTCAATCCCAAGTTGCACTCTTCATACACTGCCTCTAGCTCAGTATGGAAACCTCTCATAACAAGATTCTGGAAACGGTCCGACTGAACTTTAGCCCATGCCTC
>CADBRQ010000138.1 GCA_902797115.1 uncultured Bacteroidia bacterium | reverse complement strand
TTTGCCGCTAAAAAAAAGAATTTAAATGTTATAATTGACCATGCGCGCTTATACAATTTTAATATTTATGTTGTTTTTCAAAACAATAAACCTATTATTATCTTTACCAAGAGTTATAACAATCATTTGAAAATTAAAGTTGATGATATAGATAATTTATATGACAAACCTCAAAAGAGTAGTTATTGTTACGAGTTTAATAAAAATGGAACATTAAATAAAGAGGGTCTATTTTTATGGGATGAAGATCCTTTATTGGATGATAGTGATTATTTTGATGAGTGTATACAATATGATTCTTTGGGAAGGTACATTGGTATATGGAAAGAAAAATCTTTTCGGTTATCTTCTGTTCTATGCAATATCTCAAGAAATAGAAGCATTCGGGTTTTGAAAGAAAACGGAGGATTATATAAGTATAAATATAAAGGATATATGTATTGTCTTGATAAAGAGAGTTATAGAAAGAGTGAGGGATGGATCCTTTTTGACGATTTAATGAATAGTGAACTATTTAAATATTCTATCTGGATAGATTATGATAACAAAGACAACTTATATAAAGGATTTACCATATACGACAAAAAAGGATTTTCTATTTTTTATCCGCACAATATGATGAATAAAGATGTTAAGATTTATCCGCCGTTATACAAAATTGAATAATATCCACTGTGTCCTTCCAAATAAATCTGACAAATTAAAACATTACAAGAATAACAGGGTTTATCCGTATAAAATAGAACTAACACATTGAAAAAATTAAATGAAAATAGATAAAAAGAAGAGCACTACAAAAGATCATGTAAAAAGTACGATCAATCATTAGTAATTAAATATAGGGAATGAGTAGAATAAAATATGTAGTCAAAGCATTGCTCAGTTTAGAGACAGCAGCTCCGTCTGAAGGAGAACTGCTCTACATAACCAACCCTGCATACACCACATCACCATCAAATACGGCAAACCCTTATCTCACAATCGTGTACCACAGATACCACCTCGGAAGCGTAAGGGTAATAACAAAGACAGACGGAACAATCCTCGAGCAAAACTACTACTACCCGTTTGGACTAAGGATAACTCCTAAGTTTACAACAGAGTTAATAATTTAAGTTTTTTAATTGCATCTTTTTATACTCTAAAGGAGGTATATTTCCAAGAGACTCATGTGGTCTTTTTTCACTATAGTCCGTTCTCCATAACTGTTTTGAGTAGGTTTCTTAGCAGATTTTATAAATAAATACTTATCCAGATGGCAATAATTCCGATAGGTGCCACGTAGCGCATCAGGAAGCGGACTATAGGGTAAAGCTTTATATTGAACTTCTTTGTGCTATTATTTGTAAACTCTTCATATACTGTAGATTTTGGCATCTTCCATCCCACAAAGATGGTGAATAAAAGACCTCCGAGCGGCATTAGAATATTCGAACAGACATGATCAAAAATTCCGAAAATATTTTCTCCTCCAATGGTTATATCTGAAAGCAGTCCGAAAGAGAGAGAACATAAAACACCTAAAAACCAGATAATACCTCCAACCACGATTGTAGCAAATTTCCTGTTTAAGCGAGTCTCTTCAGAAAGATATGCAACGCCTACTTCCAAGAGTGAAATAGCTGAGGTTAAAGCAGCTATGAAGATTGAGAAGAAGAACACTATGGAAATGATTCCGCTTACCAACGGGAGTGTTTGTCCTATTTTGTTAAAAATAAACGGGAGTGTTTTGAATATGAGACCGGGACCGGCACTCGGTTCAAGCCCCGAGGCAAAGACTGCCGGCATAATGGCGAACCCTGCAATTATGGCAAAAACTACATCGAAGAGAGCAGTTCCCAATCCTGAAGAGAAAATGTTTTGTTCTTTTTTCATATACGATGCGTATATGAGAATTGTTCCAACTCCAAGACTCAGAGAGAAAAATGATTGTCCTAAAGCCGCCGCTACACCTCTGGCCGTTAGTTTTGAGAAATCTGGTTTTATGAGGTATTCAACACCTTTATAAGCACCTGGAAGCGAGACAGAGTATATGGCAATTCCTATTATCAATATCATGAGAATAGGGAGAGTTGGTTTAGTAAATCTCTCGATACCTTTCTTAACGCCGGCAAGGGTTATAAACACCATGATTGCCACAAAGATGGAGAGTCCTATCAATGGGGTAAAATCAGAAGAAATATAACTTCCAAAATAGTAGTCAATTGCATCGGGAGTAGAACGAACAAAGCTGAAAGTTAGAGATTTGTAAAGATATTGGATAGACCATCCCCCTACAACCCCATAAAATCCCATAATGAGAATAGGAGATATGATTGTAAGAAAACCTACATGCCGCCAGAGTGTTTTTGGAGCGAAAGTGCGCATAGCTTGGAAGGTGTTGGAACGGCTGGCACGTCCTAAAATGGTTTCTGCATAAAAGATAGGTAATGCCAATAACAAAGATGCTATGAGATAGACAATTATAAATGCTGCCCCGCCATATTGCCCAACAATATAAGGGAATCGCCAAATGTTGCCAAGTCCTATTGCCGAACCAGCCATGGCCATAATTACTGCAAAATTACTTCCGAATGTTTCTCTGTGGTTTTTCATAGATGGTTAGTTAATAGAAAGTTATCTATAAGACTATTCAATTTCAAGTAATTCCGAAGGATTGACAGTAAAGGAGAACACTGTTCCGCTTATAGGCAGATTGATAACTATGCCTCCATTGTTTGATCTTCTGAATTTGGCGTATGCAAAGCCGTTGATAGAGGTTTGGGGTTTAATAATGTAATTCTTCAGATAACCCACATCTTCTTGAAAGATTTTATCAAGTTTGTTCTCTTGTGCAGTTGAGTAGGCAATATCTCCAGCAATTACTCCACCCTGAATGGCACTTCTTGTGAGTTCCCTCAACACTTCTTTCCCAAAATTATGATGATGGTGGCTTCCAAGAGAGGTGTGACTGAAAGCTACATCTGCAGTAACCGCAGTTGCAACAGCCGCCATTTCAACGCCAAACCTGTTCCATCGTGAGCGCCTTAGAAGTCTCCTTTCAAATTCCTCTTGGGTATAAATGTACTCTTTTCTCCCTTCTCTCTCTATCGTAATGTTGTCAAAATCGAGAGTATATGAGGTTGTGTCTGAAGAGTTCTGAATAACAAGTGTCAGCATCAGATATTTCCCCATCTTACGAATTTTATTGACATTCAAAAAGATGCTCAGTTCATTGACCGTAAAAGTTTGCCAACTATTTCCACTTTCATCTATAATCTTGTTTTGCGCATTGCAAATTCCCGAAAAAGAGAGAGTTATAACAAGGATTAGTAACAAGTTGCGAAGTGTTTTCATTGTAATTACAAGTTTATCGAAGTTTCATTTTTTCTCTATCCTTTACAAAGATAAAAAAATGTGAGTACTTAGAGAGCAAAAAATAGGTTATATTTGTCTATTGTAGATTCAAAAATAGAGAGAGCATTGCAAAGATGAGCAGAAGATTAAGGTTCATATTTCTTTTTTGTGTTGCGGCTTTTGCATCAGTTGCCGCTCATGCTCAGTATGATGTAGATCAATTCTTATTGCGTGGGCGTCAGATGCTTATAGAAGGTAAATATTCTTCGGCGATAGATAATTTTAATATTCTTTCTCAAATAGATTCTACCCTTTACGAAACATATTTCTTTCGTGGAATTGCAAAATATAATTTAGGAGATTTCATTGGGGCAGAGCAAGATTTTGACCGCTCATTAAGAATTAATCCGATATATACACCAGCTTATCACTATAGAGCCATAACTCTCTCCCGTACAGGTAAATACGAGGCGGCTCTCAAAGATTTGGCAGAGGCGGTAGATTTGAGGCCCGGCTATACGGGACTCTATTTCAGCCGAGGTGTAACCTATTTCCTCTCTCAACAGTTCGACAAGGCAGTTGAGGATTTTAACCGCTTCATTAAATTTGAAGGGAAAGAACCGGATGCTTACTTGAACCGCGGAGCTGCATATTTATATTTAGGCGACACTACCAAATCTTTAAACGACTATAACAGAGCTATTAAACTAAATAGATTTGACCCAGAGGGATATATTCGCCGTTCCAGAATTTTTGCCCTGATGAATGATAATGAATCTGCTTTGGAAGATTTGAACAAAGCAATTTCTCTCGATTCGCTCAACACATTTGCTTTTTTTAACCGTGCCTTAATTCTATATGACCAGAAAGATGTAAACGGAGCATTGTCCGATTTGAACAAAGTGCTTGAACAAGAGCCAGGTAATGCCTTAACTCTCTATAACAGAGCTATAATCCTTACACAGATAGGGGAGTATGAAAATGCCCTTAATGACTATAATCGAGTAATTGCTGTCAATCCGAATAATGTCCTTGCCTATTTCAACCGTGCAGGTTTGTTTTTAACTCTCAAACGTTATCGCGATGCGATGGATGATTATTCTCAGGCAATAAATCTCTATCCCGATTTTGCAAAGGCCTATTACAACCGCTCTTATGCAAAATATCAGTTAGGTCAATATACTTCTGCCAGAAAGGATGAACAGATTGCAAATCAGAAAGTTAAAGAGTATAGGAATAAAACTCGCGACTCTCTTTCCGCAAAGAATTTTGCCGATACTGCAGCACGCTTTGATCAGATGATTGCTCTCGATTCCGATTTTGCAAAACGCGATTTCTCTAATAATGAGCTGCTTCAGTATAGAGAGGTGGATATTCGTCTGAAACCTCTCTTTAAATTTGCATACAACAAGGAACAGAAGGAGAGAGCTGCATTTGACAATCAGTATGAAAATTCCGAGTTGGAGAAGTTCTTGTACACACTCTCTATTCCAGTGGAACTCAAGCCATTAAAAAGTACAAGTATAGTTGCGGAAGATGTAGAAATAGAGGAATTCTCTTCTGATGCATCGCCGAAGGAGAAAGGATATTACTATTTCGCAAAAGGGGTGTTGGAGAGTATGAAGAATCACTATAATGAGGCTCTCGTTAATTATGATAAAGCAATTGAAAATGTAGGCGATAACCCGTTCTTCTATCTGAATAGAGCTGTGCTTCAGGCAGATATGATTGATTTTATCTCTTCTGTTGAGCAGAATGTTCAAGTTCTTACGTTGGATAATACCAGAACTGCAAAAGCTCGTGTCCAGGATGGGCACACAACTTATGACTATACAACAGCTATTCACGATATGAATAAGGTTGCACAACTCTTGCCGGAACTTCCGTTCGCTTATTACAACCTTGGTAATCTGTATTGTCTTCAGAGTGATTTACCAGAGGCAATTTCTCAATATACCAAGGCAATAGAGCTTTATCCTAAAATGAAAGAGGCATATTACAATCGTGGACTTGTCCTTATCTTCTTAAAAGACAATGAAAAAGGTTGTTTAGATATGAGCAAGGCGGGGGAACTTGGCGTTGAAGAGGCGTATAGTGTAATTAATAAGTATTGTATAAAGCAACAATAATTTTACTAACTTTACGAAAGTTTATGCCATACGCAGGTTATAATTTAAGGAATTTATAAAGAAATAGTCGTTAACCTAAAGATATAGTTTATGTTAGATTTTAATAATCTCGAAGTTGCATTCTCTTCTAAGTCTCAAGGTGAACTTAGAAATGCTTATGTTTTATTCAAAACAATCAAAAGTCCAGGAATGGTAAAATTCTTAAAAGGAGCTTCCAATCTTGCTCTCAAACTTAATTTTCCTATTGGTTGGGCAGTAAAACCTACTTTGTATAAGCAATTTGTGGGTGGAGAAACTCTGGAGGACTGCAACAAAATAATTGAGCATTTAAAGAAATTTAATGTAAAAGCAACTCTCGATTTTTCTGCTGAGGGTGAGCAGAGTGCCGAGGGGATAAAAGCAACTTTCGAGGAGACAATCCGCTCTATAGATTTTGCAAAAGGTAATCCTAATCTTGCATACGCCGTATTTAAACCATCAACTATAACCAAAGATGAAATTTTAGCAAAGGCCTCTGAGCATCCTGAACAACTTACAGCTGAGGAAAAAGCTCAGTTTGAGGAGTATAGAGAGAGATTTGCCGCTTTGTGCAAAAGGGCATATGAGAATGATGTCAGACTTATCGTTGATGCTGAGGACTATTGTTTCCAAGATGCCATTGACGCTCAGACAGATGAAATGATGCGACTTTACAATAAAAAGAGAGCTATCATTTTTGCCACTCTGCAAATGTATCGTCACGATAGAATGCCATATTTGGAGAAAATCTATGCAGATGCTAAAGAGAAAGGGTATTACCCCGGCATTAAGTTCGTCAGAGGTGCCTACATGGAGGAGGAGAGGGCAAGGGCAACCCGTTTAGGATATCCAGATCCTATCTGCAAAGATAAAGCTGCCACAGATGAAAACTACAATGCCGGAGTTAGGTTTGTTATGGATCATATAGATACCTTTGAACTATTTATGGGGACCCATAACGAAGAGAGCAACTACTTGTTGGCTAAGTTGATAGATGAAAAGGGATTGGAGCACAACGACCAAAGAATTCACTTTGCGCAACTTCTTGGAATGAGCGATAATATCTCATTTAATTTAGCTCATCAGGGGTACAATGTGACCAAATATGTCCCTTATGCAAAAGTGAAAGATGTGATTCCTTATCTGATAAGAAGGGCAGAAGAGAATACCTCCGTAGCCGGTCAGACAGGGCGGGAATTGAATATGTTGTCGCAAGAGTTAAAGAGACGCAAAGTTCAGCGGTGATTCTTCTTGTGTTTCTTTAAAGTTTTTACAAGTCTTGATGTAGCTTCGTCTCTTCTAATCATGGTTATTGCTACGATGGTTAGAATGGCGGCAATTATTGGAAATATATCGCTGAGTTTTAAAGGAGCAATAGAGATAATGAGCCAAAGTTGGAGAGCAATCAGTAAAATTGCATTATAAACGCATAGCCGCATTTGTAAAATACGGTGGTGGATGAGAAATAAAGACAAAAGTGAAATCAGAAAGCTGATAATCAATAATATAAACATAGGGACAATGCTCGTTGCTCCGCTCGAGAAGAACATTATCAGCAATAAAATTGTTGCCGTAAAAATGAGTGTCAACTGATTAATCCTTTTCATTTTTCTCTTTTTAATCTGTTATTTTTTGCTAAACCTTTCCTCCTGTTTAGGTTGTAAAATTAATAAAAAGTATTACCTTTGATTGTAAATAATTAAAAATATGGGATACAAAATTGCTGCTTCTGAAATGCTGCTTAATGCAGATGGTTCTATTTACCACTTAAATATGCGTCCGGAGGAACTTGCAGATATAGTTCTTCTTGTGGGAGACCCGGGACGTGTGAGTATGATTGCCAAGTATATGACTGCCATTGAGTTTACAAAGCAATCTCGAGAATTTGTCTCAACCACAGGTATGTACAACGGTAAAAGAATTACGGCTCTCTCTACGGGTATTGGTACAGACAATATCGATATTGTTATGAATGAGCTTGATGCCCTTGCAAATATAGATTTTAACACAAGGGAGATAAAAGAGAAAAAACGTTCACTTACTTTGGTAAGAATTGGAACCAGCGGAGCTTTGCAACCTGATATTCCACTTGCTTCGTATCTTTTGTCCCATCTTAGTATAGGGTGCGATGGCTTGGTAAACTGGTATGAAAACAGAGATGCCGTTACAGAGAAAGAGATGGAAAATGCCTTGGTAGGGCACATGGGATGGGATGTGAATCTCCCTAGACCTTACATAGTTAGGGCTTCTCAAGAGCTCATAGATTTATTTAAAGATTCTACCGTTGAGGGTATGACAATCTCCGCTCCTGGTTTCTTTGGTCCTCAAGGGAGAGTTTTGCGCCTCGGTCTTGCAATGCCAGATATGAATTCACGCTTTGAGAGTTTCACATTTACAGAAAAAGATGGAACAGAGAGGCGCATCACTAATTATGAGATGGAAGGTTCTGCTATTGCAGGTCTGGCTCATCATTTGGGACATAAGGCAATAACAGTATGCTGTATTATTGCTAACCGTTACCGCAAAGAGGCTATAACAGACTATCATCCTTATATAGACGGTCTTATAAAGCTTGTTCTCGATAAGTTGACTCAATAATGTAATAGGAATTACTCTTCGCAGAAGAGAAAACAAAAAAAGAGGCAGACTAATATTTTTAGTATGCCTCTTTCTTTAATAATCTATTCTCTACAAGTTATGAGACTCTAACATTTGAGTAGGGTCGAGTGCTTTGTCCAATTGCTCTTTAGTAAGCAATTTCTGTTCAAGAACAATGTCATAGACACTTCTTCCGCTTTCAAGTGCTTCTTTAGCCACTTTTGTACTAGCTTTATAACCAATGATAGGATTCAGTGCAGTAACAATACCTATACTGTTTTTTACCATATTAAGACTGAGCTCTTTGTTAACGGTAATTCCCTCAATACATTCAACTTTTAAAGTGTTCATAGCGTTGCCGAGCCATGTTATACTCTCCATAATACATTGGGCAATAACCGGTTCCATAACATTAAGCTGAAGCTGGCCTGCTTCTGCGGCAAAAGAAACGGTGGTATCGTTACCAATAACTTTGAAGCAAACTTGGTTAGTCACCTCTGGAATGACAGGATTAACTTTTCCTGGCATTATAGAAGACCCTGGCGCTTTAGGAGGTAGGTTAATCTCGTGAAGACCGCATCGAGGACCGGAAGCAAGGAGACGAAGGTCATTACAAATCTTAGACAACTTGACTGCCAAACGTTTAAGTGCCCCTGAATAGCTTACATAATCTCCTGTATCGGGAGTTGCCTCAATTAAATCAGGGGCAGCAAAGAAATTTTCTCCCGTAATTTCGCTAAGTCTTTGAGCGCAAAGTTTAGGGAAGCCAGGGGCAGCATTAAGTCCTGTACCAATGGCAGTTCCTCCCATGTTTATTTCGTGGAGCATTTTAACATTAAACTCCAGATTCTCAATCTCTTCTTCTAAATTGTTAGCAAAGGCAGCAAATTCCTGACCGGCAGTCATAGGGACCGCATCCTGAAGCTGGGTTCTTCCCATCTTGATAACGCTCTTAAACTCTTCGCTTTTTACCCTTAATGCCGAAATAAGCCCTTTCAGACTCTCTACCAAACCTTTGTTTAAACGGATGAATGCATAACGGAAAGCTGTTGGATAGGCATCGTTTGTAGATTGAGCGCAATTGACATGGTCGTTAGGAGAGCAAAATTTATACTCACCTTTTGAGTGACCTAAAATCTCCAACGCGCGGTTGGCAATAACCTCATTTGCATTCATATTCACCGATGTGCCTGCCCCTCCTTGCATCATATCTATAGGGAAATCATTATGATACTTACCCTCTACAATCTCTTTGCATGCGGCAATAATTGCATCGGCAATGGTTCCGTCTATAGAACCAAGTTCTTTATTTGCCTGAGCAGCAGCCCATTTCACATATGCTATTGCAATTACATAATCGGGATAATCACACATCTTTGTGTTTGAGATTTTGTAATTGTTTAAAGCTCTTTGAGTCTGAACGCCGTAATACGCGTCTGCAGGAACTTGAAGTTCACCCAAGAGGTCAGATTCAACTCTGTAATTCATATTTTCTGGTTTTAAATTAATACTAATATTTGTTCTTATCTTGTATTTTCCTCATTTATGCCATTTTACCCTCTCTTTTGCTCACATCATCCCGATTCGTGAATCTGTTGATTACAGCATTCTACATGGGGAAATGACTTAATAGAGTACGAAGATATAAAATTTTTAAACACATTATAAGAGGTTAATAAGTATATGCTATTTTTTATTAAATTTGCTCGGTTGAAACGGTTTTGACCGCATCGACCGAGGAGAGATAAATAATCAAATAATAAATAGAATATGAAAGTAACAGTAAAAGAGAACAAAGGGCTTCAGAAACTGATGACTGTAGTGGTTGAAAAAGCTGAGGCATTGGAGAAGAAAGATGCTCAATTAAAAGAGATTAGAAAGAGAGCAGAAATCAAGGGCTTTAGAAAAGGGATGGCGCCGATTGGGTTGATTAATCGTATATACGGAGAGAGTGCAATGCAAGAGGCTGTGAACAACCTTATCACAGACGGAATTAACAATTATATCAAAGAGAACAATATTACCCTTTTAGGAGAGCCGATGCCAAACGAGGGACAAAAGCAGTTAGATCTCGAAAAAGATGAAACTTTTGAGTTTGTTTATGACATTGCTTTCAGACCGGAGGTAAATTTGGTATTGGACAAGAAAGATAAGGTTGTAAAATATAATATTAAGCCAACAGCCGAGGACATTAAAAAATATAAAGATGATGTGCTTAAACAATATGGTACACTGGTAGATACAGAAGCTGTTTCAGATGAAGACTTTTTGGTTGTAGATTTAGAGCAAGGGGAGCACAAAGTTGAGAAGAGCTACATTACCCTCAAATCTTTGGATGCAAAGGCGAAGAAACAGTTTATTGGGAAAAAAGCGGGGGACAGCTTGGAGGTAGATGTAATTAAAACCTTCCCTAATGATGCAGATAGGGGGTCACTTCTGAGAATGAAGAAAGAAGAGGCTGCGGCAATAGCAGAACCTTTGTATAAAGTTACAATTAAAGAGGTTAAGACATTTAAGAGCGCAGACGAGAATCAGGAATTCTACGACCGCATGTTCGGAAAAGACAAGGTGAAAGATAGTGCTGCATTTGAGGCAGAATTGAGCAAACGTCTTGAGGAAGAGTATGCACAGCAAAGTGATTTCCGTTTAAGAAGAGATATTATAGATTTCTTGGTTAAGAAAGCATCTTTGGAGCTACCGGAAGATTTCTTGAAGAGATGGCTGTTTGAACTTAATCGAGGTAAATTTACTATGGAGCAGATAGAGAAAGAGTTCCCGTTATTTATTCAAGACTATACTTGGCAGATGATTTCCAATAAAATTTTTACCGAGCAAAAGATGAAAATTGAGAAATCAGATTTGCTTGCTGCTGCTAAAGAGATGACAGCCAATCAGTTTGCTATGTATGGAATGGCTAACATTCCAGATGCTCAATTGACAGAATATGCACAAAAACTTTTAGAGGAAGGGAAGGAGGCAAATCGTATCTATGAAAAATGCGAGGAAGACCGTGTGCTTGAGTATGTTAAAGGTGTTATCACAATTACAGATAAGGATATCACCCCTGCAGAATTGGAGAAACAAATGAATAAAGCTAAATAGAATGAACAGAGATTTTGAACTTTTTGCCAAGAGTAAAGGGGTTAACATCAACACTTTAAACGGATATGCCGGCTTTACCTCGGCTTATATCAATCCATCTATAATTGAGGAACGCAAGTTGAACATTGCAGTTATGGATGTTTTCTCGCGCCTGATGATGGATCGCATTATTTTCTTGGGAGTCCCTATCAATGACGATGTTGCAAACATAGTACAAGCTCAATTGCTCTATTTGGAGAGCGAAACTCCAGGCAAAGAGATCAAGCTTTACATTAACTCTCCAGGTGGTCAAGTATATGCAGGTTGGGGGATTTATGATACTATGAATATTATAAATGCTCCTGTGAGCACAACCTGTACGGGAATGGCTGCCTCTATGGCTGCTGTTTTGCTTGCCGCAGGTGAAAAAGGGAAAAGGGCAGCTCTCCCTCACTCAAGAATTATGATCCATCAACCTATGGGTGGGACAAGAGGTCAAGCTTCTGATATAGAGATAGAAGCAAGGGAGATTATAAAAACCCGCAAAGAGCTCTATGAATCTTTAGCCCTCAATACCGGCAAGAGTTTCAAACAGATAGAAAAAGATGCAGACAGAGATTATTGGATGACATCGGCGGAGGCGAAGGAGTACGGAATGATAGATAAGATTCTGTCAAAGAAATAATCGCGATGAATTAACTAAATAATAAAAATTTTAAATAATCAGAGATGAAAGCATTTTTAAGAATATTTGTGTTAGCACTTGTTACCTTGTCACTATCAGCTACATACAGTAGAGCTCAACTTAAAGAGGGAGTGCCTCACAAGCAGGTGAAAATTTTGTTTACTTCAGATTTACACTCTTGTGCAGATATGTATCCATACCTGTCAACATTTATTCAACAGAAGCAGCAAGAAGCTAAAAAAAATAACCAAGGCGTTATTACTCTCGATGCGGGAGATATTTCTATGGGGACCCTCTATGCTCTCTATTATGAGTTGTATGCTACTGAGTATAGGGCACTTGCAGTTATGAACTACGATGCTTTCATTTTTGGTAATCACGATTTTGATGTTGGTCTGACCTCTCTTGGATATATGGTTTATAACTCCAGGATTTTAGGACACCAACTCAATCCGATCACAGAGAAACCTCTTCAGTTTCCTATAAATGTTACTGCAAATATTACCGGCAGCGGAAATCAGACATTCACGAATGCTCTTAAATATCTGCAACATACACCTTATGTGATCTATACGAGAGGAGGGGTAAAAGTTGGTGTTTTCGGAGTGCTTGGCAAAGATGCTTTTGCAATGAGCAAAGTTACCAATGAGTTGGATTTCAAAGACCCTATAGCAACCGCAAAACCAATAGTTAAACAATTGAAAGATAAGGGGGTAGATTTTATAGTTGCCCTTTCTCACAGCGGTGCCAAACTCAGGGAGAAGAGCGAAGATTTTGCCCTCGCAAAGGAGTGTCCGGAGATAGATTTAATTATCAGCGGGCATGACCACGAGGCGTTATTTCAACCTCTGAAAGTGGGAAAGACATCGATAGTTTCTGCCGGCTGCAATGGCAGATTAGTAGGAGAGGTGGAGCTTACTTTAGAGAGCGATGAGAATCCTACTCACTACAAGTTGTATCAGGTTCCCACAGATATTGAGAGAGAACCCGCTGCTACAAGGTTATACGATACTCTCGATATAAATCTTATAACTTTCTTCAACTCGCGATTCCATTTTGCTCCCGATTATACTGTTGTTAAGAATGTTAAGGAGATACCGATGGGTCCCGATTCTACAGGCTTCTATCCTCTCAATTATGAGATTGCAAAGGCGATTTATATGGAGAGTGAAAGAGATGGAAGATTCTTTGCAGAGAAGGAGAAACTTGTCTCTATAGTGCCAAGCGGAGTTGTAAGAAAGTCATTGCCTGCCGGAGATGTAACTTATCAAGATATATACAATGTAATGCCTTTAGGTAGAGATACTCGTTCTAACCCTGGTTATCCTCTTGTGCTTGCTTATGTTACAGGAAAAGAACTTAAAAATATTTGCGAGGTTAACACCTCTGTTGCTCCTAAAGTTGAGGATGCGTACCTCACATTTTATAATCTCACATTTACCTATAATTCGAAAGGAATCCCTTTCTTTAAGGTTAAGGATGTTTTTGTAGGGGGAGAGAAGGTTAATGATAAAGCTCTTTATCCTATTGTAACAGATTCATTTACAGCAAACGGTATATTCTTGATGAATAAGAAGTCTCATGGTATTTTATCGGTTGTTCCTAAGGACAAAGAGGGGAATGAGATTATGAATATCAACAGGGCAGTTTTAAGTGCTTCCGGAATTCAGGGGTTCAATAATGCAGACCTCACAGGATGGTTGTCGTATGCACTTTATCTCAGAGAGCCGAATCAATTGGAGACGCTGACAACCGTTCAGGCGGTAGATATTCCTTCTTCTGCCCCTTGGATTTATCTTGCCGTTGCGGCTATTGTGTGCTTAACTCTGATTGTCTTACTTATTTTCCTGATTTATAAGGCAATAAGAAATTCAAACAAAAAGAATAAAGAGAACAAGAGTAAGTGCTAATCAGATAATGTAGCCAATCTCTTTAAAGGCATACTCTCTTTGGGTTCCATCCTCGAGAGTTAAAACAAGGCAGAATTGTGGGGTAATTCCCACAATTTTTGCATTTATGATCTTTCCTTTATCTTTTGCAATCAGCTCTTTGTCAGAAAGGTAAGTATCTACCGGTTTATCGGCAGAAATTTCTTTAAGCTCAACAAATTTATGGAATTCATTTAGTCTGTAGAGATTAGAAAGATATTCCTCTATTATTCCATTAAAGTTTCCCCTCTTCTTCAACTCCTTTTCACTCTTTTGATAGTACTCAAAAATAAATTCAGCCAACTCTTCTAACTCTTTGTGTGTGTCGTAGTTTCCTTTTTTTGTTTCATTCCTCAGCGATGTGGCATTGGTTACTTGAGAAGAAAAAGTTGTTTGATTTATATTCACCCCAATTCCTACTATGCTGCATCCGATTTGATCTCCGCTAATGCTGTTTTCTATCAGCATTCCACATATTTTTTTATCTCCGACATAAATATCATTCGGCCATTTTATCTTTACCAGCTCTTTATCTAATCCCTCTTTGTTCTTTAGATAAGATGCTATTCCTAAGGTAGTTACCATAGCCAGAATATATTGTTCGCTCGGTTTTAAGAATTGAGGCTTAAAAAGTATGGTGAACATCAGGTTTTCGCTCCGGTTGCTTTCCCATTTGTTCCCTTTTTGACCCCGTCCGGCCGTTTGAAACTCTGCCGCATAGATTGTTTTGTCCGCATCGGCTGAGCAGTTTGATAATGCAACATCGTTTGTAGATGAAACAGAGTCGTACCAGTTGATATTTTTTCTCACTTTTTTCATTATCTTTGGTGCAAAGTTACAATATTGATATGATAAAAAAAGAGAGTGTTAAAAGAAGTGCTGTCAAAAGCGCAAAGACGGCGTCAAAGAGTGTGAAAAAAGCTGCAGATGTAAAAGCGGTTGCTAAGAAGAGTAAGGCAATCGAGGCTAAAAAGAATGTAGAGGAGGATGAAGTAAATCTTATTGCCGATGCGATTCTTGATAAAAAAGGACAAAATGTCATATCGCTTGACCTTAGGGAGCTTGGCAGTTCAATTTGTGATTTCTTTGTAATCTGTAATGCGGATTCTACTACAAATGTCTCTGCCATAGCAGATAACATAGAAGATCAGATGATTCTTAAACTCAAGAAAAAAGTGCTCAGAAGCCAGGGGAGGGAGAATAGTTTTTGGATAATAATGGATTACGGCAGTATTGTTGTACATATTTTCCAAACGCAGTACAGAGACTTTTACAGATTGGAAGAACTCTGGGGTGATTGCAAAATCAAAAAGTACCAAGATTAGATTTTGGGAAAGCGATTGTTATTAAAATCAAGAAAAATTGAAAATGGAGAACAAAGGGATGCAGAAGAACAAAAATAAAAATGGGAAGGTGATAAAGTTCAATCTCGCTTGGCTATATATTCCTCTCGTGGCTTTCTTACTTTATATTTTATTCTTTTCTGAGAAAACCGGCGATCCTATCGTTGAGGATTGGTATAACATTAAAACCGATGTTATTCCCGGTGGTTATGTGAAAAAGATTGTATATGTCTCGAATGAGTATAGTGGGGCAGTGGAGTTGACAGCAGATGGGGCAGAGAAATTCAAGAACAAATTTGGGGGAGAAGTTCCAAAGTATCCTCCTCACTTTAAGTTTGAGACTACTAGAAATTATGATATTGAGACAGAATGTAATGCTTTAAGAGACTCTTTAAAATCTGCTGGAAAACAACCATTTAAACTGGAGATAGTTACTCAGGAGTCTGGTTGGGGGAACATTTTGGGTTGGATAGTTCCTTTTGCTTTCATTATCCTGATATGGATGTTTATGCTTCGCCGTATGGGAGGTGCTATAGGTGGTGGCGGTGGCTCCGGCGGTGGTGGAGGCATATTCTCAGTTGGCAAGAGCCAGGCAAAAGTATTCGACAAAGATTCAAAATCCAAGATAACATTTAAAGATGTTGCGGGGTTAGAAGAGGCAAAAGTTGAGGTGATGGAGATTGTCGATTTCTTGAAGAATCCAAAGAAATATACCCTTCTTGGGGGGAAGATACCTAAAGGCGCACTCTTGGTTGGTCCTCCTGGAACAGGTAAAACACTTCTTGCTAAAGCGGTTGCCGGAGAGGCAGATGTTCCTTTCCTCTCTATAAGCGGTTCCGATTTTGTAGAGATGTTTGTAGGTGTTGGAGCAAGCCGAGTGAGAGATTTGTTCAAGCAGGCAAAGGAGAAAGCTCCTTGTATTGTCTTTATAGATGAGATAGATGCAGTGGGGCGTGCCAGAGGTAAGAATGTTGGTTTTTCTTCTAACGATGAGAGGGAGAATACTCTAAACCAACTTCTTACAGAGATGGATGGATTTGGAACAAATAATGGTGTAATTATTTTGGCGGCAACTAACCGTGCCGACATTTTAGATAAAGCCCTTATGAGAGCGGGCCGGTTTGACCGTCAGATTGCAATCGATCTTCCGGAACTTAAAGACAGAGAGCAGATATTCAAAGTTCACCTTAAGAAACTTAAACTGGATCCGGACTTGGATATTGATTTCCTCTCCAAACAGACTCCTGGTTTCTCAGGTGCAGATATTGCAAATGTCTGCAATGAAGCGGCTTTGATTGCTGCACGTCATAACAAGACCTCTGTAGACAAGCAGGACTTCCTGGATGCAATTGACAGAATAGTGGGCGGTCTTGAGAGAAAGAGCAAGATTATTCCGCCTTCTGAAAAGCGCACTATTGCATTCCATGAGGCCGGTCACGCAACAGTAAGCTGGTTCCTTCCAAATGCCAATCCTCTGCTTAAGGTTACAATCATTCCTAGAGGAAAGGCG
>CADBRQ010000137.1 GCA_902797115.1 uncultured Bacteroidia bacterium | reverse complement strand
CTTCTCTTGGAAAATAAATCTTATTCACTAATTCTTTTTGAGACCATATACATGCCGCTCCGCCTACTATCGATGTACTAAAAAAAAGCCAGGGAACTAAAGCAATAAATAAAAAAAGATAATACTTGTCATACCCAGCTCTCATTATGATAGAAAAAACTAATGTATATACTATAAGTTGAAACAACGGGTTTAAAAAAGTCCACAAAAATCCAAGAATGGATCCCTTATATCGACTTCTCAAATCTCTTTTAATCAACATTACTATCATTTCCCTATAGCTATATATGTCTTTTATGAAGCTCATATTTTTACCTCTTAACTTTAAAAAACAAACACCCAAAAGCAAATAAACAAAAATGTCTTGTATTGATGAAGTTCTTCTCTCTTCACATACTACATACAAAAAACACAAAGCCATTGTATGTCAGCTTTGTTTCACATTTACTATATCATCTCCTCAAAAACTCTGTTTAACATTTTAATTAGCATCTCTTATCCAAGTGCCCCATTTGTTTCTATAATCTTCCGGAAGAATTCCCTCATATTTATCAAACATGTTTTCCATAACAGATACATCATCAATTCCGCTTTCAACAGCTATTTCCTCAACTGATTTTAACGTAAAACGCAACAGCTCTTTGGCAGAATTCATCCTTCTGCTCATAAGATAATCGAATATTGATATTCCAAAGCGTTCACTAAATAAAACTTTAATTTTATCTAAATCCGGATATATCTTTTCTAATTCCTCTATAAGATTTTGTTCTTTAAATCTTGAATTTATTATTTTTCTAATCGAATTAACTATCTCTGTTTGTTCCTTTTCAAGTGATTCATCAGACGCTTCCAATTTGTCAACCAGCGTATTTAAGATATTCAAAAGTTCAGCTCCGCATATTCTTTCATCTCTTATTGAAGCCTCTTTTTGTAAAGAAATAATTCTATTAATTGCATTATCAAACATGAAAGTATTAACAGCCGTAATAACATTACTCCCCTTGTTATTCTGAATAAACAGCTCATAGTATCCTTTCGCTTGGAATCCATTGAAATGAACCCAGGCTAACTTCCATGCATCATTTCTATCACTAATATGTTCGTAGTGCTCCTGGCAATCTATAAATGCTATATCTCCGGCTTTAAGATTATACTCCGTCGATCCTACTTTTAAATCTCCTTTCCCGGAAAGGACCAGCATAATAAGAAAGGAATCCAACTTTTCCCTGACACATCTGTGCGGTTCTAAACTGCTGAGATGCCCGGCTTCCTGCACATATAAGAGATTCTTTTTGGCAAACTGCCCGGGAGTATGAAGTATACGGTCAGATTCAGTGACTCCGCTTCCTGTAAAAAGTCTTTCATTCTGCATCTTATTTTGCCTCCATCTCCTTTAATACTCTTTTTCTCCAATAATCAAGAGTTTCACTTATCGTTTGTTCAATTGAAATTTCAGGTCTCCAGCCTGTTATCTTTTTTATTTTGATAGTATCAGCTTCAATAATCGGAACATCTACCGGTCTTAACTTTGCAGGATCAACTTCAACCGCAATTTTAGCTTTAGATTGATTAATTATCTCATCCAGTATATCGCGAATTTTGATTGCCTTACCTCTTCCTACATTATACGTTTCCCCCGGCATTCCCTTCTGTACAAGCTGCACATACGCTCTGACCACATCTCTGACATCGGTAAAATCTCTCTTCGCTTCAAGATTTCCAACCCGTATAACAGGCTCGCGTAAGCCCTTTTCTATCTCCGCCACCTGTTTACAAAAATCAGACACAACAAAAAGGGGCAATTGCCCCGGTCCAATGTGATTAAAAGCTCTGACCAGAATAAGATCCATATCATATGCTTTGGAATAAATAGACCCTATCATGTTCTGACATGCTTTTGTGGCAGCATATATATTTCCCGGTCTAAGAAGGGTATCCTCCGATATAGGAGTTTCCCCTTCTTTAATATGCCCATATTCTTCACCCGATCCTATCAGCAGCACTCTTGGCTTATAATACAATTCCCTGATAGCATCCATTACATTTACGCTGCCTTTTATATTTACATCAATGGTAAGGCAGGGGTTTTTCCATGCAACCCCTACCGAAGATTGAGCAGCCAGGTGAAAAATATAGTCCGGTCTTATCTCCATCAAGAGATTTGCTACCGCTTCTTTTTCAAGAATATTAAGATCATACACAGATGCATAAGGATTCTCGAATACTTCATGCGACAATTTTGTCGCAAAGCACTCCATCCCACTCCTATGCATCTCGTTTATCAGATAATTACCTACAAAGCCTGCCGCGCCTATTACAAGACCACGTTTCATACGTGCTCCCCCTTTACTACTTAGTCCCTAAACGCTTTTTCTCTCTTAGCAAGCTCTCTGTCATGCTTAGCCATG
>CADBRQ010000136.1 GCA_902797115.1 uncultured Bacteroidia bacterium | reverse complement strand
ATGTTAGTGCCGCTTCCGGCCGCAATTCTGTTTCGTCTGCTACCGTTCAGAACATCGGGATTCTCTCTCTCAAACGGAGTCATGGATTGAATAATCGCTTCAACTCCTTTAAAGGAGTCGTTATCTATATCTACATCTTTAATTGCCTTTCCTACACCAGGTAACATACTTGCAAGCTCTTTTATGTTGCCCATCTTCTTTATTTGCTGAATCTGTTTGTAGAAATCGTTGAATGTAAACTGGTTCTTGATAAATTTCTTTTTGAGCTTTCTTGCCTCCTCTTCATCTATCTGTTCTTGAGCTTTTTCCACAAGTGTTACCACATCGCCCATACCAAGAATTCTATCTGCAATACGTTCAGGGTGGAACACATCCAATGTATCTACTTTTTCCCCTTGAGAGATGAACTTTATTGGTTTATTTACAACAGCTTTAATTGAAAGGGCTGCTCCACCGCGAGTATCACCGTCTAATTTGGTCAACACAACTCCATCAAAATCAAGCACATCGTTGAACGCTTTTGCAGTCTCCACTGCATCTTGTCCTGTCATTGAATCTACAACAAACAGAGTCTCGGAAGGATTGAGAGTTTTCTTAAGCTCCCCTATCTCTTTCATCATCTGTTCATCAACTCCCAGTCGTCCTGCAGTATCCATAATGAGTAGCGTATATTGCTCATCTTTCGCCTTTTTAAGGGCGTTCTTGGCAATACGAACAGGGTCCTGAACTCCTTCTTCACTATAGACATCTACCTCTATCTGAGAAGCTAACACTTTCAATTGCTCTATTGCCGCAGGACGGTAAACATCTCCGGCTGCAAGTAGAACTCTCTGTCCTCTCTTATGTTTGCACATGTTAGCAAGCTTGGCGCAGAAAGTGGTTTTACCGCTACCTTGAAGACCTGCAACGAGTACTATACCAGGATTGCCTTTGATGTTAATGTCACTTGCTTGGCTTCCCATAAGTTTGGCAAGCTCATCGTGAACAATTTTCACCATCATCTGCCCCGGCTTAATAGACTTTATAACATTCTGTCCTAAAGCAACTTGTTTAACATCGTCACAGAAACTTTTTGCCACTTTGTAGCTCACATCGGCATCTAAAAGTGAACGCCTTACCTCTTTAAGGGTCTCTGATATATTAACCTCTGTAATTCTCCCCTCACCTTTAAGGAGTTTGAACGATTGCTCTAACCTATCTATTAAATTTTCAAACATAATATCTCTCTATTTTTTCTCTCTAAAACAATCAAGTATCTATTTAAAAACTATTTACAAAATCTTTTATCTGTTGAGTAATAGCACTTTGCGAGTGGCTTCTGGTTGTACCTCATACCCATTACCTGCCCATACGCTCCTGCTGAATGGATTGCTATCAAATCCCCTCTTTGAGTCTGATTCAAAAGGATAGATTTTGTGAAAACATCGCTGCTTTCGCACACAGGACCAACCACAGCATATTTTGTCAATTTTCCGGTAGAAGTGAGATTCTCCATATCGTGATGTGCTTGATACAGAGCAGGTCTTATCAAATCATTCATTCCCGCATCGAGAATAACAAACTTCTGTTTCTGACCTATTTTAACATACAATACTCTCGATATAATCTCTCCGCACTGCCCAACGATAGCCCTCCCTGGCTCAAAGTGAATCTTTTGCCCCGGACGGACAATCAGATTCTTATGGATGATTTCAAAATAATCCTTGAAATTTGCAATCGGATTCTTTACAGGGTTCTGATAATCAATACCTAATCCCCCTCCAAGATTAAGATTCTCTATTTTTATTCCGTGCTCAATAAACCACCTTTGAAGCTGCTCAACCATTCTGCATAAGAGTTGAAAGACGCTCATATCTGTAATTTGCGAGCCCACATGGAAGTGCAAACCTATCAACTTCACATTTTTAAGCCCTTTAATCATCTCTGTTACAGCATCAAATTCCCAAGGAGATATTCCGAATTTATCTTCCTGTCTGCCGGTTGAGATATATTTATGGGTATGTGCGTCTATATCTGGATTGACTCTCAAAGAGATTTTTGCAATTTTCCCCATTCCCGATGCGATATCGTTTATCACTTTAATCTCTGGCGCACTCTCGCAATTAAAGCTGTAAATGCCTGCTTTTAAGGCAGTTTTAATCTCCGCATCGCTCTTCCCCACGCCTGCGTAAACTATTTTTGAAGGGGCAAAACCGTTCTTGACGGCAAGCGCAACCTCCATTCCGCTCACACAATCTGCTCCCAATCCCGCTTTTTGAATTAAATGCAAAATCTCCGGTTGGGCATTTGCCTTAATTGCATAGTGGGCATTGTAATTATATCTCTTTATGTACGACGTGTAGAGCTCCAAAGTCTCTTTAAGGAGTTCCATATCGTAGAAATAGAACGGTGTCTTTAAGGTTTTAAAAACCTCTGTATGCTTTTCGTTAATCATTGCACTTATGAAAAAAAATCGCCCAAAGTTAATCAAAAATATATCAGTTGTTGAATTTAATTGATTACATTTGCGTTTGTAGGTTATGATTTTAAATAAGTTAACGAATAAATAATTTTGGTAAAATGGCAAAAGGACCTGTATCACAGTTTATTGATCACCACTACCGTCACTTTAATTCGGCGGCGTTGGTAGATGCAACTCACGCATTTGAACAACTTCTTGCAGAGGGTGGAAAAATGATGCTTGCAATGGCCGGTGCAATGAGTACCGCAGAATTAGGACTCTCTTTGGCTGAGATGATTCGCCAAGACAAATTTGCAATAGTTTGCTGCTCTGCAAATAACTTGGAAGAGGATATAATGAATCTCGTAGCGCATTCTCACTACAAAAGAATTCCTAATTACAGAGACTTGACACCTCAGATGGAGCAAGAGCTTTTAGAAAACCACCTTAACAGAGTTACCGATACTTGTATTCCTGAGGAGGAGGCTTTCCGTCGTCTTGAACAGCACCTTGTAGATGTTTGGAAAGACGCAGCACAAAAAGGTGAAAGATATTTTCCGTATGAGTTTATGTATAAGGTACTTAGAAGCGGCGTTCTGGAGCAGTATTATGAGATAGACCCTAAAGACAGTTGGGTGCTTGCAGCTTGTGAGAAAAACATTCCGATTATAGTTCCTGCATGGGAAGACTCTACAACAGGTAACATTTTTACTGCACACTGCATTAAAGGGGAATTTGAGACCTCCTTGGTCAAAGGTGGCATAGAGACAATGATTCACCTTGTAGATTGGTACAAAGCTAACAACAGACCTGGAATTGACAGAGGTACCGGATTCTTCCAGATTAGTGGCGGAACAGCAGGAGATTTCCCAATTTGCTGTGTCCCAATGATGGAGCAAGATCTTGAGTGGCACGGAACAATGTTGTGGCAATATTTCTGCCAGATATCAGACTCTACAACCTCTTATGGCTCCTATTCAGGGGCTGTTCCTAATGAGAAAATTACATGGGGAAAGCTTTCTCCTGAATGCCCTAAGTTTATTATAGAGAGCGATGCAACCATTGTTGCACCACTTATGTTTGCTCATATACTTGGTTGGTAATCAGTCGTTTAAGATTCTAAACTCAGATCTTAGAGAGAATTCGTTGCGCAGTGTTTCAAACTCTTTTGGAGCACTGCGCAATTTTTTATCAAGCTCACTTATCTCAAAAAAAGAGAGCAATTGTTCTCCAACCGGCTTATTCAAATCGAGAATATTAAATGAAGGAGAAGGATTAACAACAAAATCAGAGAGTTCTTCAATCTGGAGATATTGTGCCACAGCCCTTACAACCATTTGAGTTCCAAGCTCTTTTCCCTCTTTAGAGTAGCCTGCAATGTGAGGGGTTGCAACAAGTGCATTATCTAAAAGAGTAAGATTGATATTCGGTTCATTTTGCCACACATCAACAATATATCCTCCAATCTTTCCCCTCGGCGATTCGCTCTCGCTCTTACAAAGATTCAAACTATCTAAAAGTGCCACTTCATCTAAAACCTCACCTCTCGAAGTGTTGATGATTATTGCCCCCTCTTTCATTCCACAAAACAGCTCTTTATTTGCAAACCCCTGTGTTGTAGGATCTAAAGGAAGATGGAGTGTTACAATGTCTGAAACTGCAAGCAACTCTTTCAATGAGCAATACTCAGGATGAAGGTGTTCTTTTGGAGGGTCGTTTGCCATAATTCTCCATCCTAATTTCTGTGCAAAATCAACCACCTTACTCCCGACATTTCCAACCCCAATTACACCTAAGGTTATATCTTGCTTCTTTTGAGAGCAAGAGAACATATAATTGTAAACCCTCTCAAGAATAGGTAGTTTCAAATGATTATTTTTAGCAGCCAAAGCCAATGCCGTAAATACAAATTGCATTACCCCACCGCTATTACAACCGGCTGCACTGAACACAGTTATGTTATTCTCTTTGCAAAACTCCAAATCTATATGGTCTGTCCCTATTGTTGCTGTTGCTATAAAATCTACACCCGAATTACGCAACAACTCTGCGTTACATAGTGTTCTTGTTCTTACAATCAGTGCAATAGAAGCATTGGGGACGTGACGCTTTACCCACCATATTTCTGCCTTGAATTCATTTGCTGGGGCATAAATGACATTGCAAAAATTCTCAAATAATCCTTTGATATAAGGAATCTGATAATCAATAATTATAAATCTGCTCTTTAGCTTATCCATTATCAACTATCTAATTATCAACTCTTTAATAATCTTCTTCTCTAATATGCCGTTTAATTTCTCAATTATCTGAGCCTTGTTGGAATTGAGATAATTTCTTACTGCAGAAGAGTCTATATTGCACAAGAGAACACCATTTTTGAAATATCTGTGTTTTGTATAAGAGGCAATATTCTCCCCAACTGCCTCATTCCACGCAGAATATATGCGGGCATTATTCAAGGCACCGGTTAATCCCCTATGCTTTATATACTCCTGTAATAACTCCTTAATTCCTTGTGGTTTAATCCTTTTCATTTTCAAATATAACCCCTTCCGAAACATTAAAATTCTTACATGCCCCTCCTACTTTCTCTACCAAAGCTTCCATTCTCACTTTATTGCTGTCTGTAATGAAAATCTGACCGAATGAATTGCCGCTCACCAGACTCAGCAGATACTCAACCCGCTTCATATCGAGTTTATCAAAAATATCATCCAATAGCAATATTGGTGCAGTTCCCCCGTTAAGTTCCTTCATGATAGAGAATTGAGCCAGTTTAAGAGCAATTAGAAAACATTTCTGCTGCCCTTGACTGCCACATCTTTTTAATTGATACATTTGATCTTCCGCCACCCCTATCTCAAAAAGGAAGTCATCTCTATGTACTCCGCAGGTAGTATGTTTATACAAGAAATCTCTCTGTAAGTTCTTTTGCAACAATGCTTTAAAATCTCCACGAGAAAGGTCTGAAGAGTATTTGAGATGTACAATTTCTGCCTCGCCGCTCAAACGGGAATAATATGTAGCTATGTATTCATCAAGTAACTTACACATCTCCACCCTTTTATTGTAAATATATTCACCGCTTTTACACAGATAGTAATCTATGCTCTCCAACAGTTCTGCCGAATGCTCTTCAACTTCGTCTGCTTTGAGTATTCTGTTTCTTTGTGCAATAAGTTTGTTATAGTTCTGGAGTTCGGTAAGATACTCTTTATCTATTTGGGAAATCAGTTGGTTTATAAATCTCCTTCTCTCCTCTCCCGATGAGTTTATTATCGCTGTATCTGAAGGAGAGACCATTACAATTGGAATAAGCCCAATGTGCTCCGAAAATCTTTTATAACTCTTTTCATTCCTTTTGAGCAACTTATCGCTGAGCGAAGAGGTGGAAGAAGATGTTTTGGTAATTGTGAGATTTATATTATTAACACTCTCATCATCCATTCTATAACTCCCGATAAGGGCACAAGAGTTTTGCGAGTGGTTTATCGAGAGCGAATCGGGATAATGAAAGAAACTCTTGGTCATAGAGAGAAACCACACCCCGTCGAGCAAGTTAGTCTTCCCCTCGCCATTATTGCCGCTAATGCAGTTAAGCTTGGGAGAGAACTCAAGCGATGCCTCCTTGATATTCTTGAAATTTACAATTCTCAGCTCTTTAAGATACATAGTGCGAAGATAAGTAAAAATGGGCTATTCTGCTTTGAAATCTCACAAAAAGTTTTAATTTTGCACCGATTTATGTCCAATCGAAATTTAAACTAAATAAGAACATAAAAAGTATAAATAATATGGCAAAACAAATTAATTCAAAACAGGCACAGGAGCGCGAAGCGAATGTTGCCGAGGCGCTAAGTAAAACAGAATTGTTCTTTAAAGAGAACGGGAAAAAGATCTCCTATATAGTTTTAGGAATCATTGCGATTGCAGCACTCATTTATGCATACAAGTACCTGATTGTAGAACCAAGGCACAAAGAGGCACAAAACCACATGTTTGTAGCTGAGCGCAATTTCAGGGAGGGAAACTTTGAGCTTGCATTAAAAGGTGATGGAAACGATTTAGGTTTTGAACAAGTTATAAAGAAGTATGGCAAAAGAGCAGACAAGGCAATCTATTACTATGCAGGAATCTGCGAGCTCAGATTAGGTAATAATGAACAAGCTATCAGTTATTTAAAGAAATATCAGACTAATGATAAATACGCTAAAGCCGCATCTCAATGCTGTATCGGCGATGCGCTTGTAAATAGTGAAAAAATCAAAGAGGCAATTCCGTATTTTGAAAATGCAGCATCTTTGTTAGACAATTTCTTTGCTGCCAAATACCTTCTGAAAGCTGCAATGTGCTATGAAGAACTCGGAAATCCTCAAAAAGCTATATCACTTTACAAAGAGATTAAAGATAAATACCCTCAATCTCCTGAGGGAGCAGATATTGATAAATACATATCAAGAGCAGAAGCTCTTCAAAACTAACATGTTATGGGAAGGGCTTTTGAATTCAGAAAAGAGCGTAAATTTAAAAGGTGGGGCAATATGGCCCGCGTATTCACACGCCTTGGAAAAGAGATTACAATAGCTGCAAAAAATGGTGGTCCGGACCCCGATTACAATCCAACCCTCAGAACTCTCATTCAAACAGCAAAGAGTGAGAATATGCCTAAGGACAATATAGACAGAGCTATCAAAAGGGCATCGGAGAAGGATCAGAGCGATTTTCAAGAGATAGTTTATGAGGGATATGGACCTGGCGGAATTGCCTATCTGATAGAAACAGCAACAGACAATCATACTCGAACTGTTGCTAATGTGCGTAGTTATTTCACTAAATATGGCGGCACATTAGGGACAAGCGGCAGTGTAGATTTTATGTTCGACCACAAGTGCGTCTTTAAGGTAAAAGCCTCAGACTCAATAGATTTAGATGAGTTAGAGTTAGAACTGATAGATTTTGGAGCAGATGAGGTATTCAAAGACGATGAAGATAACATAATGATTTACGGCGCTTACAAATCTTTTGGAGAAATTCAGAAATTTATAGAAGAGAAAAAGTTTGAGATTCTCAGTGGGGGATTTGAGAGAATTCCTACCGTAGATCTTAAAACTCTGCCGGAAGAGCAACGTATTGAGAATGAAAAACTCATAGACAAATTGGAGAACGATGATGATGTGCAGAATGTCTACCACACTCTGAAATTGGAAAATTAATAATTATAAAATACTAAAATATATGGAATTAACTCATATTGAACATTTAGGAATTGCCGTTAAATCATTAGATGAGGCAATACCTTATTATGAGCAGATGCTCGGGCTAAAATGCTACTCTATAGAGGAAGTGGCAGATCAGAAAGTAAAAACAGCTTTCTTTAAGATCGGCCAGACAAAAATTGAACTTTTGGAGAGCACAGATCCGGAGGGAACTATAGCTAAATTCATTGAGAAAAGAGGTGAAGGCATTCATCACATAGCATTCGCTACACCTTCTGTAAAAGACTCACTCGAAGAGCTTTCTGCAAAAGGTGTAAGACTTATAGATAAAGAGCCACGCCGTGGAGCAGAAGGTCTTAATATAGCATTCCTGCATCCAAAATCTACACAGGGCGTTCTGACAGAAATATGTGAAGATCCAAATAAGAAATAAAACTTAAATCTACAATATATTATGAGTAATCAACTCGAACAAGTAAAGGCCTTAATGGAGCTTAGAGAGAAAGCTCGTTTAGGTGGAGGTCAAAAGAGAATAGATTCTCAGCACTCAAAAGGTAAATATACTGCAAGAGAGAGAATTACAATGCTTTTAGATGAGGGCAGCTTTGAGGAATTCGACATGTTTGTAACTCATCGTTGTACAAATTTTGGAATGGAAAAGACAACATTCCTCGGCGATGGTGTGGTAACCGGTTACGGAACTATCGGAGGGCGTTTGGTCTATATTTTTGCTCAAGATTTTACCGTTATCGGCGGTTCGTTGAGTGAAACATTTGCAAAGAAGATTTGCAAGGTTATGGATATAGCAATGAAAGTCGGCGCACCTGTTATTGGTATAAATGACTCTGGTGGAGCGCGTATTCAAGAGGGAGTTAACGCACTTGCCGGCTATGCAGAGATTTTCCAGAGAAATATCTTGGCAAGCGGTGTAATTCCTCAGATTTCAGCAATATTCGGTCCATGTGCAGGAGGAGCAGTTTATTCCCCTGCCCTCACAGATTTTACTGTAATGAGTAAAGGCAGTTACATGTTCCTTACAGGACCTAAAGTTGTTAAATCTGTTCTCGGTGAGGATGTTACACAAGAGACCCTTGGTGGTGCAAGTGTTCATGCGTCTAAGAGCGGTGTTGCACATTTTGCAGTTAACGATGAGGTTGAAGGTATAGAATCAATAAAAGAACTCTTGAGTTATCTTCCTCAAAACAATATGGAGAAAGTTCCTGAACTTCCTACAAATGACCCAATTGCTCGTAAAGAAGATTTCTTGAACGACATTATTCCGGACAATCCTAACAAGCCATACGATATGTACCAGGTAATTGCCTCTATTGTAGATGACGGAAAATTCCTTGAGGTTCATAAAGATTACGCAAGGAGTTTGATTGTTGGTTTTGCCCGTTTCGATGGAATATCTGTTGGTATTGTTGCTAACCAGCCATCTGTTCTTGCAGGTGTATTAGACTCTAACTCAAGTAGAAAAGGTGCTCGTTTTGTTCGTTTCTGCGATGCATTCAATATTCCTATCGTTACACTTGAAGATGTACCTGGCTTCCTTCCTGGAACACAACAGGAGTACAATGGCATTATACTCCATGGAGCAAAACTTCTCTACGCATTTGGAGAAGCAACAGTTCCGAAAATTACAGTTGTATTGAGAAAAGCATACGGTGGAGCATACTGCGTTATGAGTTCTAAACATTTAAGAGGTGATATAAACTACGCATGGCCAACTGCAGAGATTGCTGTCATGGGACCAAGTGGTGCTATAGAAATCCTCTATGGCAAAGAGCTGGCAGAGGCAGAAAATAAAGATGCATTCAAGGCAGATAAAGAGAAAGAGTATCGCGATGCGTTTGCAAACCCTTATAATGCAGCAAAATATGGTTACATAGATGATGTAATTGAGCCGCGCAACACAAGGTTCAGAGTTATTCGTGCTCTCAGACAGCTGCAGAATAAGAAACTTTCAAATCCACAAAAGAAACACGACAATCTACCATTATAATTAATTAGTAATGAAAAGAATACACTTTTTAATAATTGCGTTTGTCTCATTACT
>CADBRQ010000135.1 GCA_902797115.1 uncultured Bacteroidia bacterium | reverse complement strand
TTTTTTTATGGTGTTTGTAAACAGATTACTACTTATTTTCTTTTTTGCAGCAGCATTTGCAATCACCTATAATTGTCCAGATTATAGCGGCAAGAGCAGCACCAACAAACGGACCAACGATGAAAATCCAAAGATTTGACAAAGCTGTACCTCCTTGGAAAAGAGCAGGTCCAATTGAACGAGCAGGATTAACGGATGTTCCTGTATATCTGATACATACAAGGTGAACCAAAACTAATGAAAGACCAATTGCCAAACCAGCAAATTTATTGGTAGCACCATTAGTAGTACAAGTTGAACCAAGAACTACAAGAACAAACACGCAAGTAAAGATAATCTCTGCAAGAAGACCGCCTAAAGTTGTAACACCACTTTGAAGGTCGTTTGCACCGGTTCCTTCTAACGAAGAGTTTGATGTCAACAGGTACAAAAGCAAAGAACCTAAAATTGCACCAATAACTTGGAATACAATGTATAAAACAGCATCTTTAGTGCCAATTCGTTTACTTAACCAAGCTCCAAAGGTAATGGCAGGGTTGATGTGACAACCGCTGATGCCGCCAATTGTGTAGGCCATTGCAACAACTGCAAGACCAAAAGCAAGTGCTGTTCCAATAACTGTTGCAGCATTTGCTACTGCAGAACAATCAGATGTGCAGTTTAAGCTGACTGCAACACCGCAGCCCATTAAAACGAGCACCATTGTTCCAAACATTTCTGCTAAATACTTTTTCATTTTGTCTTAAAATTAATATGATTAGTTAATACTATTACGTAAGTTTCTTAGAATGAGTATAGTTTAGAAGGTTCTCCTCTCAAGAGAGGAACCACAAGGACCTCGTCCCTGTTCGCTCCCGCTGAAATTAGTGCCTCTGTAACAGTCTGTTTTGCTAAATCGGGAGTATTGTTGAATTCTGAAAGGTGACACAAAAAGAGATAATCGAGTTTTCTTTCTCGATTCTGATAAATCTCTTTAATTGCCTCTGCTGCAGCAAAATTACTTAAATGACCATGATGGGACTCCCCTATTCTTTTCTTTAAAAAATCTGGATATGGGCCATCTTTAAGCATTTTTTCATCATAATTTGTCTCAAAAATTAAGATATCTGCTTTCTTGGAAAATTTTAGTACATCGTGAGTAACCTCTCCGCAATCTGTAACGAGAGTTATGTTTTTATTGTCAAATTCAATATGGAAGCCAACTGTCTCCGATGCGTCATGAGGAACAATAAACGGGGTAACGACAACATCCTCAATCTTGTTGGGCTCCAAGATTTTAATGATTTTGATATTACCCTTTAAGGCCTCTCTTGTGATAGAATGATGCAGCAAAGCTCCTTTCAGTGTCTTTGTTGCATAGACAGGTTTTTTATACTTATCGCTGATGATTCCCAAAGCCTTTATATGGTCTATATGATCGTGGGTAACAAGGATAAAATCTATATCTTCCAACAACAATTGATGCTCCAGAAGTGCCTTTTTAACTCTTCTTGGTCCAATTCCGGCATCTATAAGAAACGAAGTGTTACCATTTGTAAAATAGTAACAATTGCCGTTGCTTCCGCTGGATATAGATAAAAAGCGTATCATTTCACCAATGCCAAATATAAGAAAAAATAAGATTGCTTTGGAGGAATTTGTTAAATTAGCGGAGTATTTTTTTTGCACGGTTTTGCAATATGAGCAAGTTTTTGGAAAAATGGAATTCTCAGTCCGAATCTATGAAAGTGCTTATAATCATCGGATTATTAAGCATTATAGGTATTATATGGAGGTGGAAGTATATTGTATTCGCTGTTGCAAAAAGTTTTGGCAGATATAAAGGATATGCAGATTAAAAATGTTTTTTATTAAATTTGCACTGATATAAGTATAATAATGACAGACTCAGCAAATAAAACAATAGAAAAACTCAAGGTCTCAATCAATAAGCTGATTGAGAAATATGAGGAGGCTGTATATGTCCGAAACAATTATTATGCGGAATTATGTAAAATTAAAGTTGAACTTAAAAACACTAAAGATAGGATAGCAGAACAAGAAAAGAAATTGGAGCAATATGAACTTAAAGCGGCCTTTGCTTCTGATGATGTAGATAATGTGCAGGCGAAAAAAAGGATTGGTAAAATTATCAAAGAGATTGATAAGTGTATTTCATTATTGAATAATTAGAAATGGCATTACAGAAGAATAAGCTCGAATTGATTATTAATGGTGAGAAACTTCAGTTCTCTCTCTCTCCCGATGAGATTCCACTATACGAATCGGCTGAAGAACTGATTAATAAAAGAATCAGTGATTTTAATAAGCTATACGAGGGAAAGAAAGCTTCTCCCACCCAATTCCTGAAGGCGATAATGGTAAAACTTGCCGTTGAATTATTGAAGAAAGAGAATCAGAGAGCAAATACGGAGGGGAAAATATCAGAGGTATATTCACATATTGAAGATCTCAACACCCAGATAGAGAACTATTTGGATGGGAACAATACAAAAGTTGGTTAAGCCACCGAAAGCTCATTTGCGAAAATCAACACTTAAAAAATACCGAACCGAAAAAGGTCAGACAATGACAGGCCTAGGTTACCCTTCGGGGGATTCCGTTTATGGGACGTTGGAAGCCAGCGTTTGATACAGGTTCAAATCTTAAATTATTAAGATTTTTTGTTAAAATGCTTTTTGGTGGCTTATTTTTCTTTTCATCTGCAAATCATATCTGATAAAATTTTAAAACTATGGCAGATGTAAAAACAATTCTATTTGTGGTAATTGCCCTTATTTTAGGTTTAATATTGGGTATTATCATTATGCGCCTTTTTGTAATTAAAGGCAAGAGATCCAAAATTTTACGTGAAGCAGAGCTGGAGGGAGAATCTATCAAGAAGGAGAAGATTTTTCAGGCAAAAGAGAAATTCATGCAGTTAAAGAGTGAGCATGAGCAATACATCAACAATAAAAATAACGCTCTAAAGGATTCTGAAAATAAGATTAAACAGAGAGAACTCATTCTCAATCAGCAAAATAACGAAATTACACGTAAAGAAAAAGAGCTTGACATTATCAGAAATAACCTGAAAGCACAGGTTGAAATTGTTGCAAAGAAGCAGGATGAGTATGAAAAACTTCGTCAGCAAGAGATAGTTAAGATTGAAAACATTGCGGGAATGACAGCCGAAGAGGCAAAGAAACAGCTTATAGAGGCAATGAAGGCGGAGGCAAAGACAGATGCCCTCTCTTATATCAATGAAGTTATGGATGAAGCACGCCTGAATGCAACAAAAGAGGCAAAACGCATAGTAATCAATACAATACAAAGAACTGCCCCTGAGGTTGCTATAGAGAATGCTGTTACAGTATTCAATATAGATAACGATGAGATAAAAGGGCGTATTATTGGTCGTGAAGGGCGAAATATACGTGCCCTTGAGGCAGCGACGGGAGTTGAGATTGTGGTTGATGACACTCCTGAAGCTATACTTCTTTCGGCATTCGATCCGGTGCGCAGAGAAATTGCGCGACTTGCTCTTCATCAGTTAGTTGCAGATGGAAGAATTCACCCTGCACGAATAGAAGAGGTGGTAGCAAAAGTTCAGAAACAGATTGAAGACGAAATTTTAGAGACAGGTAAGAGAACCTGTATAGATCTTGGTATTCACGGACTCAACATTGAGCTTGTTAAATTGGTAGGAAGAATGAAGTACCGCTCTTCTTATGGCCAGAATTTGTTGCAGCACTCACGCGAAGTGGCTAATATCTCTGCAACTCTTGCTGCCGAGCTTGGACTTAATGTTAAAACTGCAAAACGTGCTGGTTTATTGCACGATATCGGAAAAGTGTCTGATGAAGATCCTGAACTTCCACATGCTGCTTTAGGTATGAAGATTGCCGAGAAGTATAAGGAAAAGCCTGAAATTTGCAACGCTATCGGCTCTCATCACGATGAGATGGAGATGAGTTCTTTAATCTCCCCTATTGTTATGGTGGCAGATGCTATCTCGGGTGCTCGTCCTGGTGCTCGCAGAGAGGTGATAGAGTCTTATATCAAACGCCTTAAAGATATGGAAGATATTGCCCTCTCTTACGAAGGTGTAACAAAGACATACGCAATTCAGGCAGGTCGTGAACTAAGGGTAATTGTTGGAAGTGAGCAAGTTTCAGATAAGGATATAGAGAATCTCTCTACCGAAATTGCCAAGAGAATCCAAAATGAGATGACCTATCCTGGTCAGGTTAAGATTACTGTAATCAGAGAGAGCCGTTCTGTGGCATTTGCCAAATAAGATTATCTCTCTTTTTGAAGCTTATCAACTATCATAGCAATGGCTCCATCACCGGTTACATTGCATGCAGTGCCAAAGCTGTCCATAGTTATATAAAGCGCTATCATTAAGCCGTTTAATGTAGAGTCAAATCCGAGCACTCCGGTTAGAACGCCCAATGCCGCCATAATTGCGCCACCAGGAACCCCCGGAGCGGCAACCATCGTGACAGCAAGGAGAAATATGAAATTTGTATATTGCCCTATACTAATTGGCATATCCATCATATACATTATGGCAAAAGCACATGCAACTATCTTGAGCATACTGCCGGATAGATGAATTGTTGCACACAAAGGGACTGTAAATGAAGCAATTTCTGGATTTACTCCATTCTTTTTTGTCTGCTCCAAAGTAACCGGAATTGTAGCGGCAGAAGATTGTGTCCCCAGAGCTGTAAAATATGCCGGAAGCATTCTGCTCAAAGACTTTATAGGATTCTTATGAGCAATTGCACCGGCTATCGAGAACTGAAGTAATAGCCAAATTATATGTATTCCGAAGATAATCAAGATAACCTTTATGAATAATTTAAGAATAAAGGTAACTTGCCCATCTACACCCAGTTTAAGGAATATGCCAAAAATAAAGAGCGGCAAAAGGGGAATTATGGTGTTTTTAATCACTTTTAAAATGATTTCACCAAAATCCACTATTACATTTCTGAGTGCAGAAGTTTTTAACACAGAGCAACCTAAACCCAAAACAAAGGAGAATATCAAGGCAGTCATAACCCCGAATACCGGAGGCATCTGTATTGTAAAGTAAGGCTCAATGCCCACTGTAGTCTCTAAATTTGAGAGATTTACTTCAGAAGAAGGAAGGAGAAATTTCTCATATAACCAATCACAGGTTATAAAAGAGAAGTATCCCGCAATCAGTGTAGAGAGATAGGCAATTACAACGGTAATAATAAGCAGCCGGCCGGCCCCCTTGCCGAGTTCGGCAATTCCCGGAGCCACCAAACCTACTATTATTAAAGGAATAATAAAACCTAAATAATTCTCAAACAGCGAGTTAAAAGTTGTAAAAATCTTGCTCAGCCAACTTGGAAAAAAGAGAGAGCAAAGAATGCCAAGAATTATCGCGATGAGAACTCTGACTAAAAGCGGGATCTTCAAATATTTCATATTTCTTTTTTAGCACTCATCTTCTTCCAAATATAGGCAATGTAAGCTATGACAAATGGCACAGCTATAGAGGCATAAGCCATTGTTTTTAAGGTATATAAAGAAGAAGAACTGTTGTATAATGTTAAGGAGTTGTTGATATCTGTGTTAGAGTGGAAATAACTCATGTCGTTCCATCCAAGACTCAAGAGTATTGCAAATACGGCAAGGATAACTCCAAGCCCTGTCAGATAGAAAGTCCCCTTCCCCATTAAAATGGTTCTGCCCAAACCGATAAGAACGCAAACAACTCCCAGCAGGAATACAACAGCTAATGGCCATATAGAGAGCATAGTATGAAGATAAGCATATTTTTCTGCCACAATCGGGCCGTCTATTCCATTGAATAGCGGAGAATTAACATCTACTTTGTAACCCGTTGAGAGGAAGAGCACTACAACAAAAGCAACAAAGAACAGGACGAATGCAACTCCGGAAATAATCAGTCTCGAAGCAGCTCTTTGCGATAATTGTTCGGCATCTTCTCCAGCAATCTTCTCACATTGATTAATAGTATAGAGAAGACCTAATGTTCTGGCACATAGGAAAATAACTACTCCAAGCAAAAGGTTTGCAGGAACAGCTATAAGTTCAATTCCTTTATAATCATTTGTCCAGTAAGAAATTATATTACTTCCGACATTGGTTATGTTCATCTTGTCCATCATAAAATTTCCACCTGTAACAAATGAACCAACTGCAACACCAATTAGAATTGTACCCGCTACACCATTGATAAGCAAGAAGATATCGTAAACTTTAGTGCCGAGTAAGTTATTCTCCTTTGAACGGAATTCGTATGAGAACGCCTGAATTACAAAAGAGAGCAAGATTAAGATCCATAGCCAGTAAGCACCGCCAAAACTTGTAGAATAGAAGAGTGGAAATGAAGCAAATGCTGCCCCTCCAAATGTAACAAGAGTTGTATAGGTAATTTCCCATTTATGACCAAAGATTGTTGTTAAAATCTTCTTTTGAGCATCGTTCTTTGCTGTTCCGAACAATAAGGTCTGACCTCCCTGAACAAACATCAAAAAAACTAAAAGAGCACCCAAGATGCTTACTATAGCCCACCAGTATAATTGTAAAAAATGATATGTTGTCATGATTGTAATATTTTAAAAATTAATACTTTACCATTTAATGCCATCTGGGCCTTTTTTAATCTGATTGAATGCAATTTTAAGTTCTGCAACAAGGAGAACAGTAAATAATACTGCAAAAATTATAAATGTTGTATAGACATTACTTGCAGAAACACCGCTGACAGAGGCTTTTATAGGGAGCAAGTCTTGTATTGTCCATGGCTGACGCCCAACTTCTGCAACAATCCAACCGCACTCTCCGCAGATATAAACCAATGGTACAGAGATTATTGCAAGATACAAGAACCATTTGTATTTTTCAAGTATTTTCTTTTTGCCAAACCACCAGCAAAGGATAAGGAAAATAAAGAAATATCCGCCCAAAATAATCATTACTCTAAATGAGTAGAAAGTGATAGGAACATTTGGAATCGTCTGCTCCGGTTTATTCAGAAATCCGTAACCGAAATATTTAAAATTCTCATCGAGATAAACTTTTGCCTCTGCAAGAGCTTGTTGCGCAGATGGATTATCTTTCTTGTCTTTAAAAGTGGCATATACATTTAGGGCGCGCCTTGCCATCTCTCCACGTTTGACTTTCTCCTCAAACGATAAAGCTGTCTGCTCCACTCCATTTATGTCCTTATATGTATAACCACCCTCAATAATATCCTTTATGCCAGGGACAAAACTGCTGCAACTTCTGTTTGCAAGAAGAGAGAGACCGTATGGTATGGAAATATTGAATAAATATGGATCTTCTTGATTATCATAGGTTTTCTTTGGATTCAGAAGGGCAACTCCAACTATCGGTGCACCCTCCTGCCCCTCATATAAACCCTCCATAGCAGCAAGTTTCATCGGTTGAGTCTTTGCAACAACATATCCGGCATTGTCTCCGCTTATAAAGAGTAATACAAATGAGATAATACCGAATACAGAGGCATATTTAATGCTTTTGTGTGAGAACTCAACATCTCTCTTTTTAAGTAAATACCAGGCGCATATCGCGATGACAACTATAGCGGCAATAAGAAAACCGCTCATAACGGTATGGGAGAATTTTGAAAGTGTCATTGGAGAGAAAACTATGCTCCAGAAATCTACCATCTCACTCCTTCCTGTAACAGGATTGAATTCCGTACCAACCGGATACTGCATCCATGAGTTTGCAGCCAAAATCCAATAAGCGGAAAGATTTGTACCTAAAGCAGTTAACCAAGTAGATGCAAGGTGAAATCCTTTGCTGACTTTATTCCATCCAAAATACATGACGGCAAAGAAAGTTGTCTCCATAAAGAATGCGAACACCCCCTCAATAGCAAGCGGTGCACCAAAAATATCCCCTACAAACCAAGAGTAATTACTCCAGTTTGTTCCGAATTCGAATTCCAAGATTATACCTGTGGCAACTCCGCAGGCAAAATTTATGGCAAAAATCCTGCTCCAGAACTGAGTAGTCTTTTTCCAGAATTCATCTTTTGAGATGTAATATTTGGTCTCAAAGATTCCGAGAAGTACACTGAGCCCTAATGTTAATGGTACAAAAAGCCAGTGATACATAGCGGTTAAGGCAAACTGTAACCTCGACGCTGTTTCTAATGATGTGGCTAAAATCATAATTGTTCGGTTATTTTATTCTATTGTTTATTTCTCTCTTCGTAGCTACCACTCAACCTCTTCATATTTATCTAAAACATTAAGCGGGCTCTCCTGTTCAGGCTGAATATCAGTACTTTCCTCTTCATTGTGAGCTGGCATAATCAGATTTTCAATAACATGTTTGGCTTTATCGCTATCACTCTGGAATTTGCTCAGTTCCGGCTTAAAAAAGAAGATTCTTAAAACAAGGAACATAATAACAAGTTTTATCGCGATAATAATCCATAAAGTACGCCCAACGCTCATACTTTTTAGCCCATCGCGATAAAAATTGTAAACCTTCTTAAAAATATTCATAGTTTTACTTCAGGTATCTCAAATCGGAGCTGAGAAATATATTTTGGGTAAATTTACAAAAAAATTCTCTTTACAGCTAATAGTGTTTGGAGCGATTTTTGAGCAATTTACTATATTTGCAACGGTTATTGGTATTGGACTAGAGATTTAGGAATAACATAAATCAATAGATTATGAAGAGAGATTTAACAAGGAGAGAAATGCTGAAAAAGAGCGCATTGGCTATATCTGCAATATTTTTGAGCGGAGTACTGAAAAAAGTTTCCGCCTCAGAACCTCAACAGCAACGCATTGTACGCAAAGCAATATTTGTAGAGAAAAACTGTCTCATATATAAACAGGCAGAACTTATCAAAACCAAAAAGAGCAAGGGAACTGAACTTAAAGAGTGCAATGCGTGCGTTACAGCATGTCCTCGAAAATCTATAACCACAAAGGAGATAAAGGGTGCTAAAGGTCAGATGCTCCCTGTTCTGGACGAGACTACTTGTATTGGTTGCGCTCGTTGTCTTCGCGTTTGTCCTCAAGAACCTAAAGCATGGGAGATCTGGGACATGACCAACAACAAAAAGCTGATGTAATTTAACAAAAGCCTAATTAACAGATACTTAACCTTAACTTTCCAGAACAACGGTTCCTCAATTTCTTACAAATTTGTTCAATAGGTTGAACAGATTTCCTATAAAAATGTTCAATAGGTTGAACAAATTTCCTATAAAAATGTTCAATGGGTTGAACATTTTTTATATATTTGCGGCGTAAAACTTTTAGAAATGGAACAGTTAAAATCGCAACAGCTGAGACTCCTTTCACATTTGAACGTACCGCATAAAAGAAGTTTACTAACCTCTATCAACTGGGAATCACGTTTGATTGCAATTCGTGGAGCTCGCGGAGTTGGTAAAACCACACTCTTATTACAACATATAAAGAGTTTATATGAAAACAATCCTAATGTAGCACTGTATGCCAGCTTAGATCACTTATATTTCACAAAACACAATCTATTAGAATTAGCAGAGAGTTTCTACAATCAAGGAGGTGTATCTCTTTTTTTGGATGAAGTGCACAAATATCCGGGTTGGAGTCGTGAAATCAAAAATATTTACGATAGTATTCCCGAACTTAAAATTGTATTCACAGGTTCATCTTTGCTGAACATTCTTAATGCAGAAGCAGACCTATCTAGAAGATGTGTAACCTATGACCTGCAAGGACTCTCTTTCAGAGAATATCTGCTACTTAAAGAAGACCTCTCCTTGCCTATTATTTCTTTGGAGGATATTCTAAAAAAACCTGATAAATGCTCTTTACAAATTGTTGATAAGTGCAAACCTTTAAAATATTTTAACAACTATTTGCAAGAAGGCTACTACCCATTCTTTTTAGAGCAGAACATAGATTATCTCACTCAGATTCAGAAAGTTGTAAGTCTGATATTGGAAATAGAATTGCCACTGCTTGGTAATGTAGATATTGTAAATGTTCGTAAGTTGAAGAGCCTGCTGGCTGTTTTAAGCAGTGGTGTTCCTTTTAGCGTAGATATAACTAAAATGGCACAGACAGCGCAGCTTAGTAGAAATACTGTTTTAACATATTTAACACATCTGAACAGAGCCGGATTGATCAATTTACTTTATAGTGACAATCAGAACCTTAAGAGATTGCAAAAACCAGATAAAATCTATTTGGAAAACACAAATCTCTTGCATGCTCTATCTCTTTCCAATGTAGAAAAAGGTATGGAAAGAGAGACTTTCTTTGTCAATCAGCTCAGCTGTAAGCACAAAGTAGAATATGCTCCAAAAGGTGATTTCCTAATAAATGGTAAATACACATTTGAGATTGGCGGCAAGAGTAAAGAAGGAAAGCAGATTTCCGGTGTGCCAAACTCATTTATTGCTGCCGACGATATTGAATATTCGTGTGGAAATAAAATTCCGCTTTGGCTGTTCGGATTCACTTATTGATAGATTCTCTAATTGTTATTGATTGTAAGGCATTTAGCTTAAATCCTCCGAAATGTTGAAAGCAACTCTTTGAAAATCAGAGGGGCGTAGCCGAACGGAATCCGCAGCATACAGTATAGCACTAAAGCCAAATTATTTATTCTCGGCAGCGATGAGCGTATTTTCTAAAAGTGAGACTATGGTCATAGGACCGCAGCCGCCAGGAACAGGGGTTATGTATGAGCATTTTGGAGCAACTGCCTCAAAATCAACATCTCCTACAAGTTTCCATCCTCTTGGCGAATCTGGATCTTCCACAGAATTTATACCAACATCTATAACCACAGCTCCATCTTTAACCATATCGGCAGTGAGGAAATTCGCCTTCCCGATTGCTGCAATAATTATATCTGCCTGAAGGGTAAATTTCTTAATATCAGGGGTTCTAGAGTGACATACTGTTACGGTGCAATCTCCCGATACACCGCAACCTCCTGATAAGCTCGCAGTTTTAGCAATCCCTTTTTGAGAAAGCATATTTGCAATTGGACGCCCCACTATATTGCTTCTGCCCAATACAACGCAATGCTTTCCGCGAGTCTCTATATTATACTCACGCAGAAGAGTTACTATTCCCATAGGTGTTGCAGGATAGAATGTAGGAAGCCCAAGCATAAGTTTTCCGGCAGATATCGGATGGAATCCATCTACATCCTTTGCAGGATCCATTGCAGCAATAACCGCATCGGGATTAATATGAGAAGGGAGAGGAAGTTGGACTATTATTCCATCCACTTCTTTATCGCGATTCAGTTTCTTAATCTCCTCAATCAACTCTAATTCAGTAATATCTGTGTTCAACTGCAATAATCTCGATTCGAATCCAACCTCACGGCAAGCTTTGTCTTTATTAGAGACATACGCCACACTTGCAGGGTTGTTCCCCACTATAACCGCAACTAAGCAAGGTCTCTTACCTCCTTGAGCAACAGTAGTTTTCACTCGCTCTGCAATATCCTTGCGCAACCTCTCTGCAGTTGATTTTCCGTCAAGTATCTGATATCCCATATCTCTCTGAATTTAAGTGAGTTTATCTTCTTTTCATATTTGCCATTATTCCCCTCATACCTCCGCCTGCTACACTTTTCATAACCTTTTTGGTCTGTTCAAATTGTTTGATTAATCTATTCACTTCCACTATGTTAGT
>CADBRQ010000134.1 GCA_902797115.1 uncultured Bacteroidia bacterium | reverse complement strand
TATCTCTCTCATATTAAGTCAATTGAAAAAATGCTCTCATTTAGAAAACCTTGTTATGGCAGTTGCAGTAAGTTCGCCAAAATCTCCCTTTAAATATTTGTAATAGCCGCTGATTGCAATCATTGCAGCATTGTCTGTTGTAAACTTAAACTCTGGAATAAATGTTCTCCATCCCCTTTTTTCTCCCTCCTCAGCGATACGCTCTCTTAATCCCGAATTTGCACTCACTCCACCTCCGATAGAGACCTCGCGAATACCTGTCTGCTTGGTTGCAAGTATCAGCTTCTTCAGTAAAATATCTATCAAAGATTTTTGAAAACTTGCACATATATCTGCTTTATTCTCCTCTATAAAGTTCTCATTTACTGCAAGTTGATCTCGTAAAAAATAGAGAAGAGATGTTTTTATTCCACTAAAACTATAATCATACCCATCTACCTTAGGGAGATTGAATTTGCATTTTAGCGGATCTCCCTCTTTGGCAAGTTTATCTACGATAGGACCGCCAGGATAACCCAACCCCATCATTTTTGAACATTTGTCAAATGCCTCTCCAACAGCATCATCTATAGTTGTTCCGATTATCTGAAAATCGTAGAAATCATTGACTTTTACTATTTGAGTATGACCTCCCGATACTAAAAGGGTCAGAAATGGAAAGTCAGGAGTATTATTCTCCTTGTTGTATTGTTTGATAAATGGTGAGAGTATATGTCCCTGAAGATGATTAACTTGCACAAGAGGTTTAGATGTTGAAACAGATAGTCCCTTGGCAAATGAGGTCCCGACCAAAAGAGAGCCCAGCAATCCCGGACCAACAGTATAGGCAATAGCATCTATCTGATCTATAGTTACTCCCGCTTGTTTTAAAGCTGTATCGACTACGGGAACAATATTGGCCTGATGTGCTCTGGAAGCGAGTTCCGGAACAACACCACCCCACTGTGCATGAACACTTTGACTCGCAATAACACTTGACGCCAGATACTCATTTTTAAGTACTGCGGCACTTGTGTCATCACAAGAAGATTCTATTCCAAGTATTATAACCTCTTTGCTATTCATAAAAAATCGTACAAATCTACTAATTTTTAACTATTTTTGTAGTTAAGACGCTCAACGGGTTAATGAAGAAATTTCTGAAGATATTGGGGTTCACTCTTATAGGGATAATTACACTTATTCTTATTGCTCTTATTGCCATACGTATACCTTCCGTTCAGAAGTACTTAGTGAACAAAGCTTTAACATCTTTAGAAAAAAGCATTAACGGAGATATTGAGATAAAAGATATTAACATAAAATTTTTCAAAGGGGTGGAGATTACAGATTTATCTATCATTTCCCCGCAAAGCGATGCCGCGCTCAAAGAGTTTAAGAAGCTGCATAATCAAGACGATACGCTTCTGAGGGTTGAAAAATTAAATCTTTTTTTCTCTCTGAAATCTCTCCTAAATGACAAGATCACCCTCAGTCATTTAAAGATAAAAGGGGGAGTTTTCAATCTTTATCAGGAAGATCCAAAGCTAAGCAATGTAGATAAGATATTTCCAAAAAACGAAAATGTATCTTCATCGAGTCCAAAGTTCGATATATTAATAGAAGATGTTGATATAGAAGAATTCAGATTTACCCTTTCGAATCCATTCAAACCGAACCCGGAACTTACTGAAGATATGATAGACTATTCCGATATGCGCCTTTCCAATATCAATGTGAAAGCTCGGAATGCTAACTACATCAGTAATGGTCACGATACGGTCAAAGCCAAACTCATAAGTCTGACAGGGAGAGACAAAAGCGGATACGGAGTAGAGAATTTGAGTGGAGATGTCATGGTTACATCTAAACAAGCCAGGATAGAAAATGTCAATCTAACAGATGGTTACTCTGTTGTTAATGCAGATTACTTCTCCCTCTCTTATTCAAATGCAAAGACCCTCAAGTATTTCATAGACTCTGTTGCATTAGGGTGTAAATTTCAAAATAGCGTTCTCGATTTCAGAACTATCGGGAAGATGGCTCCAAGTATGAGAAATTCTACCCTAAAACTCAATATAAATGGAGAAGTTAAGGGACCTGTCTCAAATCTTAGCAGTGAGATGTTAAGTGCAACTACAATTTCCGGACAGACAATTGCCACCCTTACAGATGTAACACTGAAAGGGCTTCCAAAACCTGGTAAATCATATCTTACTGCAAATGTGGAGAATGCCACAACCAACGGGAGAGAACTCGCTTCACTTCTTTCAGAACTTACAGGAGATCAGACTATTCCGTTTTTCTACCAAATGTCCCCTTTGAATACATTCAAATATAAAGGAGAGATTAGCGGAACTCTTTTAGATCTGACACCTTCCGGTACTGTTTACAATCAAAACGGCACAATTACCTTTGCTACAAGGGTCAATACCACAGATAAAAAGAGCGGGTTAAAAGTAAATGCAAATTATTCACTCAAAAATTTTGATGCAGGAGATTTCATCGGGACAGATAAAATTGGAAATGTCAGTGCAACCGGAAGCGTTTATCTCTCCGGAAAAGGAAAGAATATCTCCGTTAATATAGATACTCTCAATATAGAATCTGTCGAACTTTTAGATAAAAAGATTACAAATTGCTCTTTGAAAGGCAAATACGCAAACAGCACATTTACCGGAAAATTGAATTGCAATGATCCCGACCTCTCGCTTAATTTTGATGGAGTAATTCCGATAAACGGAACTGGCAATTATAGCGGGAAGGTTGATTTAAGAAATATAAACCTCAAACAATTGGGGATAGACGAGAGCGGAGATGATTCAAGAATCAGCTTGAAAGCAGTTGCAGATCTGGATATTACAAATAAAGGGGAAATTTTGGGTGATGTCAGAATCAGTGATGCTGTAATTTTCCTGAATGATAATACATACTCTCTCGGAGATGCATTGGTTCACTCTGAAAAAGAGGATGAAACTCACAAATTAGATTTCACATCCGATTTCATGAAGATTAATTACTCCGGAGGCAACATTACAGATTTTATAAAGAAAGCTAATCAACTTATTATAAATGAGAATTTTAGCAATGTGGTAAAGAGTGCCCAAAGCAATAATGAAATTCCAGACGCCGCATATTCTCTCAATCTTTACACCTATAATACGCACGCTATCTGCACCCTTCTCTACGATGGCTTGTATATTCAAAACGGCACAAATATAAAATTAGATATAGACAAAGATAACCAGTACAAACTTACACTCAATTCTGGAAGAGTTGCTATTGAGAACAACTATCTCAGAAATATCGCCTTTAATGCAGATAACAGTAACGGAGAGCTTGCGGCAAATCTCTTTAGTAACGATATGGTGATTGGAGGTTTTAAAGTAAATGGTACAAGAGTCAACCTCAATGGGAGCGACAATATTTTTGATATTGCAGTAAATTTTCATAACGATACAACCGGAGAGAATCAGACAAATCTCTTTGCAGATGTTAAATTTGAGAAAGATTATATAGATATCGGGATTAAAGAGTCTGCAATTAAATTGAAAGGGGAAGAGTGGAAGATTCGCCCATCAGAAATTCAGATACAAGATTCTATCATATTTATAGAGAATCTCAATATTGTAAATGGCTCTCAGTCGTTTAAGGCCCACGGCAGTTTGTCGGAAACAATTAAAGACTCATTAGGAGTTGCAATGGAGAATTTTGATGTGGCAATTGTAGATCAATTTATGACTAAACCTCTTGGTTTACAAGGAAATCTCAGCGGAAGGGGAATTATCTCCATGAACAAGGCCAACAGCAGAATGTTTGCATCGTTCAGAAGCGAATCTTTATCTATCTACAATAAACCATTAGGAAAACTGCAGATATTAGGGAGATGGAATACTAAGAATAAAAACTACGATTTGCTGCTCAGAACATATAATGAATCGGATGTAACATGCGATATCAGAGGATTTTACAGACCGGAAGATAATTACATGGATATTCATTCCACCCTTAACGATTTGTCTGTCACATATTTTGAGCCATTGCTCTCTTCGGTCATTACAAATACAAGCGGCCATATAAAGGGAAAAATCAGAGTATTCGGTCCTACAGATAATTTAACTCTGTTAGGAAGCGACTGCAGTTTTGACAACTTCAAATTCACTCTCGATTATACCAATGTTCCATATACACTGAATGGCCCTATCGAGATAACAGAGAGTGGAATTAAACTCAAAAACAACACTATTACAGACGATTTTAAAGGTAAAGCAGTGGTATCGGGAGGGGTAACATACAATGGATTCAAGGATATTAAAATTAACACACGCCTCAATTTGAACAATCTGCAGGTTCTATCCACCACGGAAGCGGAAAATTCAGATTTTTACGGCGATGCGTTTGCAAGCGGTACAGTTAATCTGACTGGCGATTTAAACCGCCTTAAACTAAACATTTCTGCCCAAACAGAACCTAAAACCTTTATCCATATACCTATTTCAAAATCTTCGAATGCATCAAAAACAAACTTACTAACCTTCATAGAGGAGAGCGAAATTGTTGAGATAGATCCATACGACACACTCTACACAAAAGAGAAAAGCAAATCTTACAATCCGATGCAAATTGATGTGAATCTTAATGTTGCCGCAAATGAAAATGCCGATATATGGTTAGAGGTAGATAAGAATAACGGCGATATAATTAAGGCAAAAGGGAATGGAAATGTGAATATAGGTGTGAGTGCAAGCAACGGATTTACACTAAAAGGCAATTATATTATCACACAAGGAAACTACCATTTTGTTTTGATGAATTTGACATCCAGAGATTTTACAATTGAAGATGGCAGTTCTGTAACAATGAATGGCTCTCCGGATAATATAGATTTGGACATCACCGGAATATACAAAACAAAAGCTGCTGTAAACTACTTGATAGCAGATACTTCCGGAGTCAATACAACGAGAATGGTTGAGGCAAATATTTTCATCAAGGGAAAACTCTCGGAGCCAAAAATTACATTCGGTATAGAAATACCAGACCTTGACCCTACAACTAAAACAAAAGTAATGACAGCACTTAATACAGAAGAGAAGATTCAGAAGCAAGTTGCAGCACTCCTTGTAAGCGGAGGATTCCTTCCCGATGTAGAAAGCGGAATAAGTCAAAGCAGTTCTAATATGCTCTATTCCAATGTCTCTGCCATTATTAGCAGCCAGGTGGGTAAAATTCTGAATGAACTTGGTATTCCTCTCGATCTGGGTATCAACTATGTACCCGGAGAGAACAATGCAAGCGATGCGTTTGATGTTGCCCTCTCTACACAACTGTTTGACAACCGTGTAACTGTACATGGAAATATTGGAAATGACCCCTACTCAAGTTACAATGGACGGGACGTTATCGGAAATATAGATGTTGATATAAAATTAGATCAAAAAGGGAGTGTCAGATTAAATCTTTTCTCTCACTCTACGGACCGTTATTCCAACGACTTGGAAGAGAGCCAAAGAAATGGATTAGGAGTCTCATATCAGAGAGAATTCAACTCATTCAGAGATATCTTCCGCAGACGCTCGCCTCAACAGAAAGAGTACGAAAAAATGTTCAAACAACGGCAGAAAGAGCAACGCGCAAAAATGAAGGAGGAGAAAAAAGCAGCAAGAAAAGCAGCAAAAGCTGCTAAAAAAGAGGCAAAAAAGGGGAAAATTAAATAGTCACTTCAACTATCTTCCCGATAAGTTCTTCATTGTACGGGGCTACAATCCTGATGTAATTTTCTGTGTATCCCTCCATAAGCATTTGTGAACCTGCACTTTTAACAGTCGATTCAAAAAGTACATTCGCACTTTTTCCTTTAAAGCGTGCTACATATTCAGAATGAAGTTTATCCGAAAGCATCTCAAACTTCTTAACCCTCTGCTGCTTGATTCTCTCGGAAATATGTCCCTCCATTGAGTAAGCCTTTGTCCCCTCCCTCTTGGAGTAAGGGAAGATATGAATAAACGCCGGCTTAACAAC
>CADBRQ010000133.1 GCA_902797115.1 uncultured Bacteroidia bacterium | reverse complement strand
CGTTGTAACCGGCTCTAATAAAAAGGCATACGACAACAACGGCAAAAGTGTGACAGTTCCCGTCGCCTATTATAAGGCAGTTTTGAGATATATGAACGGATCTACAATCGGCCACAGTGGTTACATGGCTTTGGGGCTTTACTTGGAACATAAAGCGTATTCGGAAAAGAAGCTTACCAAGGCAATGACCATGAGTATAGACGAATTAGAGAGTAAACTTAATATCGATTTGTTTCCAAACCTTGAGAAAAAAGTTGGAGAAGCAACGGCAGCCACTATAGAGGCGGAGAAGCCGGCAAATATCTCTTGGTGGTGGAATTAATTGAGAGCTAAACCGTAATATGATGAGAAAAATTATACATACTATATTCAGTTTAGCAGTTATTCTGCTCCTTTTCTCTTGCAAGGCAGAAGCGCAAAAAAGCAAGAGCTATGTGATTGGTTTTTACAATCTCGAGAATTTGTTTGACACCTATCACGATTCGGGTAAAAATGACTATGAGTTTCTTCCGGACGGCGCAAACCAATGGACCCAAGCTAAATATGAAAAGAAACTGCGCAACATGGCCTCTGTCATAAGGGCTATGGCAGACGACAATAAAGCTTTTCATAGCATCTTGGGAGTGAGTGAGATAGAGAACCGCCACGTTTTGGAAGACCTTGTCATACAGCCGGAGATTGCAAAAGCAAACTTTCAGATTGTTCATTATGACGGTCCGGACAGAAGAGGGGTAGATGTTGCTCTTTTGTATCGTCCCGATTGTTTTGAACTCTTGGAGAGTAAGTCAATACCTTACGATTTCAATAGTCAGAGAATTATTTTTACTCTCGATTCGATAGGGAAAGATAATTTTAGGACTCGTGATATTCTAATGGCCAGAGGGCTTCTTGGAGGGGAAATGTTTGCCTTTTTTGTAACCCACCTACCAAGTAGAATTGGTGGTAAAGGGAACGATTTAAGAAGCCGCGGAGGTGAGATAATTTATGAATACTCCTTAAAGCTTATGGAAGAGTATCCGGGCATCAAAATAGTCGTTATGGGAGATATGAATGATAATCCTACCGACGAGAGCATGACGGTCCATCTACGTGGAAAAGAGAATGTTAAAGATGTTGAACCTTTAGATTTCTTCTCCCCTTTCCTATCTATGTTCAAGGCAGGTTACGGATCGCTCGCTTATCAGGGCGGTTGGAATATTTACGATTTGATTTTAGTAAATCATAACCTTGTGAATGCACCTGAAGGAACTTTAAGGATAATTCCTATTGTGAAAAAGAAATATTATGGTCGCATCTTTAGCAAACCATTTATGACTCAACAAGATGGACAATATAAAGGTACACCTTTCAGAACATTTTCGAATGGAGCTTTTATAGGCGGTTACTCAGATCACTACCCTACATTCATCGTTGTTACTAACAAATAAGATTATGAAAAACAATATGTTCAAAAAAATATTTTTAGCAGCAATCATCTTATTTACATCCTCGGAGCTTTTTGCTCAGAATTATACCGGAGGGGTTGAAGGTGTTGTTGTCAACCGTCAAGACAGAACACCTGTAACCAATGCCTCTCTTATTCTGACAAGAAATAATGCGGAAGTGGCAAAAACAGAGACAAATGCAGAGGGTAAATTCCATATTGGCAATCTTGCCGATGGAATATATGACCTTCTTATCACTGCTCCAGGGTTCTTGGATTCCAAAGTAAACGTCACAGTAAACAATGGCTATGTAAAAAATATGTTTAATCTTTCGCTCACCCCGCATTCAGTTGTAGGAGAAGATTTAGATGAGTCTGACCTATCTGAATTCGATTTGAACGATAGTGGATATAACGACAATCCTACCATTTTGCATAGTCAGAATGATGTTTTCAACGATATTACAAGCTATGGATGGAGTTCTGTTCGATATAGAGCAAGAGGTTTTGCAGGAGAGGCTCAGGATGTACTTCTGGCTGGTATCAAGATGAACGACGCTCTTACCGGATATTCTCCTTTTTCACTTTGGAGCGGACTGAATGAAGCGGTCAGAACAAAATTTGCGACTACCGGAAATGAAGTTTCAGATTACGGCTTTGGAGGTTACAACGGACTCACAAATATTCCGGGCAATGCCTCCAATGTGAGAAAAGGTTGGAGAGGAAGTGTTCTTACAAACAGCACATCGTATAGATTAAGACTTATGCTCACATACGCATCGGGACAATTAGATAACGGATGGGCATACGCTTTCTCAGCCTCAGCCAGATTAGGAGGAAATGACTGGATTAAAGGCGTTTACTATAAGTCATTTGCTTATTATGCTTCTGTTGAGAAAAAGTTTTCAGATGCACATAAAGTTGGTGTCACATTTATGGGTGCCCCTGGAAGAAGAGGTGCACAAAATGGCTCTACTCAAGAAGTTTATGATTTGGTGGGTGACAATATGTACAACTCTAATTGGGGATACCAGAGTGGGAAAAGAAGAAATGCAAGGGAGAGAATAACTCACGAACCTATCGCAATTTTGAAGTATGATTTTACCCCTTCTCACAAGTTCAATGCAGCTCTTGTTGTTCTCTATCGCTTTGGAAAGAATGGTTATACTGCCCTAGATTGGTACGATGCTTCAGATCCTCGTCCAGATTATTACAGAAATCTTCCTAGTTACTTCTATATGGAAAACGGCGATTACAACCGTCACAACTACTCAAAATATTTATGGGCTAAAGAGGCATGGGAAAAAAATCTTGCTTCTATGGCACATATAGACTGGGACAGACTTTACAATGTAAACTACAATAACTACGACACTTACGGTCGCAGATCAAAATATATTGTGGAAGAGAGACGCGTTGATCAGCAAGACCTCAACTTTGGTCTGAATTTCAAATGGTTTGTAACTCCATGGTGGATAATAACCGGTGGGGCAAGCTACAAATGGAATCAGACAGAGAACTATAAGATTGTAAAGGATTTGCTCGGAGGTGAATATTTTGTTAATGTCGATAGTTTTGCAGAGAGAGACTATGCAGCTTCGGAGGCATTCATCCAGAATGACTTGAACTATTTCCTCAATAACGGACAAGCTCAGATTCTTCACAAAGGAGATAAATTCGGTTACGATTATCTTGCGCAGATAAGAAATGCGGAGGGATGGATGAATCTGAGATTCATTCACGGAGGTCTTGAGGCAAATGTTGCCGGAAGGTTGGCTTATACCAAATTCTGGAGATACGGCCGCTATAGAAAAGGTCTTTTCGCAGGACTCAACGACTACAATGAACCTATCTACTATAAAGGAGTTTTAATTACAAGCTATGATGAAGAGGGAGAACCTATTACATCATACGGTAAGAGTAAAGAGGTTAAATTCACCCTGTTCAGCACAAAAGCCAATATCCACTACTCTTTCTTGGGAGGTCACAGAGTCTCTCTGAATGCAGGATATTTCCAAGATGCTCCAAAGTTCAACAAGACATTCGTATCGCCGAGAGCGAGGAATACCCTTATTCCGCATCTTGAAAAGACCAAGACCTTATCTACCGATATAAATTACTTGTACACAAATCCTTCCGGAGTTGGTATTAAGTTCACAGGTTTCTTTGCTTCAATAAAAGATCAGACAGATGTTATGAGCTTCTATGATGACTCTCAAAACTCTTTCACCAACTTCGCGATGAGAGGCATAGATGAGCAACACCTTGGAATTGAGTTAGGTGTAAAACTCCCTACCCCTATTCCTAATCTCTCTTTTGAAGGTGCTTTTGCATGGGGGCAATATACTTATACATCCAATCCTACAATGACTCAAACAATGGATAACTCTACAAAGATTATCTACCAGAATGTCAAAGTTCCTTACTGGATGAGTCATCCTATTTTTGCAAAAGATGATGAGGGGAATCCTATTATTGATGAATATGGCGAGTTTGTTGTCAAAAAACATCAGAAACACTATGTTGCAGGAACTCCTCAACTTGCTCTCAGTCTTGGACTTTCATACTTCTATAATTATTGGTTCATAGATTTTAACGCAAATTTCTTCGGGCGTTCATATTTGAGCATGAACCCGCTTTATAGAACAGACCAGGCTACAGCCGGTCCGGACAATATTGTAACTATTTCTGAGATTGAGTACATGGCCGCTCAAGAGAGATTTAAAAATGCATGGATTTTAAACTTCAGCATTGGAAAATCTTGGTATATCCAAAGGAAGTATCAACTTGGTTTCTCATTCAATCTGAGCAATTTAACCAACAATAAAAAGGTTAAAACAGGAGGATATGAGCAAACACGTTTTGTGGACAATACCATAAGTAAAGAGCGTTACTACAGATTCGACTCCAAATACTTCTATATGGCCGGATTAAACTACATGTTGAACATTTACTTCAGATTTTAATTATGAAAAAACTATTTTATACATTCATATTTATAGCAACTGCTTTATTGGCATCTTGCGGTCACGAATGGGATGGTCTTGAAAAACCTGAAGAACCATACAGATACGACGATTATGTGTTTACTCCGAATATCACTATTCAAGAGTTGAAGGCCCTTTACAAAGATGGCAAACCTGTTCATATTGAGAAAGATCTAATTATAGGGGGACAAGTTACCACTTCTGACCAAGCGGGTAATGTATATCGTTCTTTCTACATTCAGGACAATACCGGCGGTATTGAAATAAAAGTGGGACGTACAGGACTTTACAACGATTATAAACTTGGACAATGGGTTTATATAAAGCTTTCGGGACTTACCCTTGGAGCGTACGAGAGTATGCTTCAGATTGGACTCGAGGACCCTACAGGCGAGTACGAAACTACATATATGGACATTCCTGTTATCATTAACCAACACATTTTCAAAGGGAAAATCGGCACCCCTGTCTTTCCGAAAGAAATTGAAGAGAGCGAGGTTCTGTTACCTGAGAATATGGGAAGGTATGTAACGCTGAAAGGTTTGAAATATGGCAATGAAATATTCTCTCTCTTGTACGTAGATCAGAACGGAGATAAGAAAAGTTCTTCAAACCGTGTATTCCTGTCAGACAAAACCTGGGGTGTAAATACTTGGGCAATGAGTCAAAATAAGATGCAGGAGTATTTGGATAGCGGCGTTTGGGATACTGCAACTACTGCCGATGGTTCATATACCGTTGCAGAGTTGAGAAGACTTAAAATGATTGATGTTACTGCAAACTATGTCAGCCAGTACTTCAAGATGGGAAGCACCGAGATTCAAATCAGAACCAGCGGATATTCTAAATTTGCCGATTATGAATTAGATCCGGAAGTTCTTGCAGGAAATCGCACTATAAACATTACAGGTATTCTTACCAATTATCGCGGTGCAGCTCAATTCACTTTAATAGACCATAGCGGAGTTATAGTCAAATAAATTTCTACAAAACATAAAAAAAGACCGGCTAATCAATTCTCTTAGCCGGTCTTTTTTTCTATTCTAATCCTCTTGCTTTAAGCATCGGCTGAGGAGAAGGAGCTCGTCCAAGGAACTTTTCGTAAAGAACCATCGGCTCTTCACTTCCTCCCTTCTCTAAGAAAAGGGTGCGGAACTTGTCAGCCACCTCCCTATTATATATTCCAACCTCTTTAAAGTGCTCAAATGCGTCTTTTTCAAGAACTTCACTCCATAGATAACTATAGTATCCTGCACTGTAACCGGAGTTGAAGATATGATTGAAATATGTAGTTCTATAGCGTGGAATAATCTCTTTGTTCAATCCCATCTTTAATGCAGCTAATTGCTCAAATTTTTCTATATCAATACCTTCCAATTCATCCAATGTAAGTTCGTGCCACATCATATCGAGAACAGAAGCAGCCGCAAGTTCAGTTGTCATAAAGCCTTGGTTGAATGTACTTGAGGCATTTATTTTCTGAACAAGCGAATCGGGAATAACCTCTCCTGTCTTATAGTGCTTTGCATACATTGCCAAAATCTCCGGCTGGAATGCCCAATTCTCATTAAATTGTGAGAAAGTCTCTACAAAATCCCTAGCTACGCTTGTTCCGCTAACACTCTTATAGGTACATTTTGAAAGAAGACCGTGAAGAGCGTGACCAAACTCGTGGAATGCAGTCTCAACATTATCTATTGTGATAAGTGCTGGAAGAGAGTCGGTTGCAGGAGTAAAGTTGGCAACATTAACAATTATAGGGCGGATATCTTCACCTTTTTGGTTTACATATT
>CADBRQ010000132.1 GCA_902797115.1 uncultured Bacteroidia bacterium | reverse complement strand
TCTCTCTTTTGCAGAGCAAGATGTCAATAAAAAAGGTGCTCTCGATTTGAATATGGGTTACGATACTAATCCTTCTTACAGCCCCGACGGCAAGAGAATATCTTGGCTCTCTATGGAGAGAGACGGTTATGAGAGCGACAGGAACCGCCTTTGTGTCTATGATAGAGAAACAGGTGCAAAGAATTATGTTACAGAGAGTTTTGAGAGCGGAGTTGATGATTATGTTTGGAAAAATAATGAAGAATTCTTCTTTATTGGAGTTTGGCATGGAACGGTTCAGATTTACTCAACAAACTTAAACGGAGAGGTTAAACAATTAACAGAAGGCATTCACGATTTTGGTTCTATAGCTTTGTGTGGCGAGAACTTGATAGCAAAACGTCATTCAATGCAAGTGCCAGACGATATCTATCTTGTTAATACTCAAAGTGGTGAACAAACTCAAATAACTTTTGAGAATAAAGATATTTTAGATAAGCTCGCTCTTGGGAATGTAGAGGAGCGATGGACTAAAACTACGGACGGAAAGCAGATGCTTAGCTGGGTAATCTATCCACCTCATTTTGACCCTGCAAAAAAATATCCTACACTTCTTTTCTGCGAGGGAGGGCCTCAAAGTCCTGTAAGTCAGTTCTGGAGCTATAGATGGAACTTCCAGATAATGGCGGCTAATGGATATATAATAATTGCCCCTAACCGCAGAGGATTGCCAGGTTTCGGAATGGAGTGGTTGGAGCAGATAAGCGGAGATTATGGCGGTCAATGTATGAAGGACTATCTGAGTGCAATAGATGATATAGCAAAAGAGGAGTATGTTGATTCTGAGCGTCTTGGCTGTGTAGGAGCAAGCTTCGGAGGGTTCTCGGTTTACTATCTTGCAGGTCATCATAATAAAAGATTTAAAGCATTTATCTCTCACGATGGTATGTTCAACTTTAATCAGCAATACCTCGAGACAGAAGAGGCATGGTTTACCAACTGGGATCTTGGCGGAGCATATTGGAATAATACACAGAGTGTTAAGAACAGTTATGCAGCTTCTCCTCATCTCTTTGTAGATAAATGGGACACTCCTATTTTGTGCATTCACGGTGAGAAAGATTACAGAATTTTAGCATCTCAGGGAGAGAGTGCATTCAATGCTGCTATTTTAAGAGGCATACCGGCTGAGTTACTGTTGTATCCTAATGAGAATCACTGGGTTCTGAAACCTCAAAACGGAATTCTCTGGCAGAGGACGTTCTTTGAGTGGTTAGACAAGTGGTTGAAGGTTGATCAAACCAACGATTAAAATTAGTAGCTACAAGATGGCAGAAAAGAGTTTCAATCGTGTACTGGTTACTGCAACTGTATGTTGTTCAATAGCATTCTTTGGTATCACGATGTATTTCTGGGGGGCGATGCTTCCTATAATTGGCGCTCAGATTGAAGGAGTTGATTCGCTCCCTTGGATACTTACTCTGGGCATTATATTAGGAACGGTTGTATGTGGCTCATTTATGGACCGTTATGGCTACAAATGGCTATTGATACTCTCTTGTGTTGCTATTGCAGCCGGTCTGTTTATGTTCACCTTTTCTAAGGATTTTTACATGCTCGCTCTTTCGGCATTGCTTATAGGGGGTGGGGGAGGAGTACTAAATAGTGAGACAATTGCCATAATTTCAGACCTTTATGACGATGCACATCGAGGTATTATGCTCGGAATACTGGGTGGAACATATTGTTTTGGTTCATTGCTTTGGACAATTGTCTGCAGGCTTTGGATCTCTTCACCTCTTACACCGGTTATCGGGAGTTCTATAATTATCTCGATATGTTCCATCCTCTTTATGTTTGTTAAGTTCCCCCCTGCAAAGGTTGGAAAAGGGGAGGGGCTTTCATTTGTTGAAACTCTTAAACTGCTTAAAAATGAGGTGCTTATAGTTGTCTCAGTGGTGCTTTTCTTTCAAGGTGTTATTGAGGCAATCAGCGCAAATTTTTCTACCTCTTATCTGACAAATGTAGATGGTGGAATATCTGCTGCACAAGCAGTTACCACCCTCATTTTTATGACCGTCGGAATGACCGTAGGGCGTTTTTCTCTCTCTGCAAGCATTAAAATCATAGGGAATGTCGCATCGCTGATAATATTTTTAATGATAGCATTCATTGGTGCTTTGCTTCAGAAGTTTATGCCAACTTCTTATCCGGCTGCAATTCTCTCGATGGCATTTATGGGATTTGGTGTAGGTGCAACTTCTCCTATTGCCTTTAATTATCTCGGACAGATTTTTAAGAAATACTCCGGAGTGGCTGTATCTGTGGCGGTTCTGGTGGCGCAGGTTGGAATGTTGCTCGGAAACTATTTTACCGCAAAACTCTTTACACCGGAAAAATTAGGAGACGGCACATTTAAAATCTTTCCGATAGGTTTAGCTATAGGGATAGTTCTGGTTGTTGCATTGTTCCCCCTGATTACCCGAAGCACCGTCAAACTCAGCAGCAAACACTTAGACCTGTAGCAGATTCAATACTTCCGAAAATAGGACAGGTGCTTAAGTCAATAAAATAGTATTTACTTTAAGCACTATGAAGCGATTAAGAAGACATTATGAAGCTTCGTTTAAAACTAAAGTAGCAATAGAGAAATATGGTACACCAGAAATAATAAACTCAGATCAAGGTACTCAATTTACGCGTACAGAATGGATTAGCACATGTAATAATTATGATGGTATGCGAATAAGTATGGGGTAGAGGTAGGGTAAAAGATAATATCTGGATAGAAAGATTTTGGAGAACAATAAAATATGAGTATATTGTATGTTGTATTTTACATGAGAACAGAAAAAATGCCTATAAAACAATAGACACCTGTTTAATAAAAAGTGAGAGTACTATATCATTCACTAATATTTATAGGATTATTCTCACCTTTAGCACGTTTAATTGCTCCATCAATATGTTTAATAAGAGTT
>CADBRQ010000131.1 GCA_902797115.1 uncultured Bacteroidia bacterium | reverse complement strand
TTATTTTCAGGTCTTATAAGACGATTTGAGACTTTTCATCATGCCCGGTAAATCCTGCCGTGGCAGATGAAGAGTATTTTTATCATGGTTTTGTTTCTCCTTAATTTTCCCCAGAATGCCCTGTTTTGCAAGGGTTTCCGGGGTTATGATGATATGCTCTGAAAATGCAGATTGTGGCAAATCAGAGCAGAATTGAGCAAGTTGGTACTGTCTGTTAATAGTAAAATTGGTAGTAAAAGGAAAAAGCTTACTACTAAAGGTTTTGTTTTTTATTCCTATATAATCGTACCAAAAACAGAATATTAGTCGCAGCCAAATGCAATGCATAATCTGTGTATTCATCTGGTATAGTAATAATCTGATTTCCTTGTCCATGTCCAGCTACTTTATTTCTTACAACAGGTAATCCTGTTTCCAAAGTTGTTCTTATACTTGTCAAATGCGCATTCATATAGCTTGGATAAAAGCCATTGTTCTCTAAAATTGTAATAAGTTTCTGCGCAGTATCCTTGTTTTTATCATATGCATATCCTTGTTTATCACAAATGATTTTCATTGTGCTTTCAAACGCCTTCCCTGCCTCTAATATTGCATTTTTATTATCACCTTTTCGTCTTCTTTCATAAGCATTTCTGATTTCATCTTCAGCACCTTCGAAGTCTTCTTCAAACAATAATTTTAAAGCTGGTTTCACAGCTGTTTTATGCAAAAAAGTACTATCAATAGTAATAATCTGTGAATTGGCAAACTCATACCCCAAATTATGCTGTTTAAATCGATAATTTAACTCAGCAATCGCAGCATTTGTTGCCCCATCTGAATCATAATCATATTGGTATTCTGGTTTTATAGTGCGTATCTTTTTATCAATCAAGTAAAAGAAATAATCTATTGCATCCAAAAAGTCAATATCATCACAATCTTTAAAATATTTTTCTATACTGGATTTTCCATAACCATTTTGCAATTTACCATATCCCATGCCTTTCAATCCCTTTTCTCTGCAAAATTTTTTCTCGAAAATATCCCACAAATTTTCATTATATGTTGAATATGGCTCTATAACATCTTCTAAAATATAAAAAACCTGGTTTCTAAAAGCTTGTGGAAAACTATTATATGTAAACACTTCCGGTTCTCCGTCTGCATTCTTAATTCTCTTTGATAATAACTCGTACATACCTTCTCCTTTATAATCTATTTTTTATTACATCCTCACGTTTCATTACCGTTGATACATTTTCTCCCTGTTTCACAGATTGCAAATCATCATGCAAAGACTTATGTGCCAATATGTTTAATTCATCAAGCGGAGCTACTTGACATCCATCCAAATAATTTGCAGTCCTCAAATTTGCCTTAGCCATAACATCCATATTTTTATTAAGTTCTCTCAAATCTATATTAAAATCTCCATATATTTTCTCGTCATACGAAGGTGAAAAAATTACCGTTCTTTCTATATGCACTTGCTCCCCCGTAACACCTTTCTTATATCGAATATCAATATTTATTTTAGGAAAAGCACTTGAACAAATTGTTGCACCCCAAAAAGCAATTCGCCCTTGTGTTGATTCATTTGGATATAGCTCAATTTCTTTACCAAATAGAGCATCTAACTCTAATTCGTTTCTATCACCATTATTCTCAATTCTTTTTATTTCAATTAATACATCCTTTGCAGCACTTCTACCAGTATTAGTAACCCTTAAATACAATTCATCTTTCAATTCAAACAATTTAAACGATAATAAAGGATCTAAACTCTTTAAATATTGTTTACTATTTTTGTGATTATAATATATTGATACAATAACAGTACTCAAAGATATAAATGCTGCAATAATTGAAATTACAGTCTGTATAGTAATTTTATCCATGTATATCATTCTCCTTAAAGCATAATCTTCCTAACAATTATCTACGCATATATTATATCGTCATTTCCACTTCTTTTCCACAGAAAAAACGCCCCAGCCTAAACCAGAGCGTTACCTATCTTCCATTTTAAATTACCTTAAACATCTTCTGTGACATCAGTTTCTCTTTCTTCTGCTCAACCTCCGCCTGTGCCTTCTTAAACTCTTCCATCCGTTTCAATTCTTCCTCAGCATCATCAAATCCGATATGCGTGTACACATTCATCGTGACTGATATATCCGATGTTCTCTGCAACTGGTTGTCAATATTTACAGTTCTGTTCTCAAGATCAATGTCCTTCAGCGTCAAGCCACAAAATTCCGATATTCGCATTCCCGTATGAAAGAGTATGTACATCACTTCATAATATTTGCAATACACCACATCGTCATGCACAAACTTTAGGAACTTTCTCATCTGGTCTTTGGAAATTGCCTCTCTTGTAACTGCATCATTTACCAACACTCCAGCAAGCTGAAATCCGAATGGATTTTTCACTATAATATCGTCATCCACCGCCATCTGAAAGGCAGGTCTAAGCACTCCACGGATAGTGCGAATGGAACTATAACTTTTACCATCTTCCTGTTGCAGTTTGATAAGAAACAACTTCGCATCAGATGTTTTCACACTTCGTATCGTCTTTTTGCCAAATGCTTCCTTTGCAAGTAATCTCTGTACTGTAACATATCCCTGCTTCGTGCTTTGCCTTACTCCGGTCTTTGTTTTCAAATATCGGGCTACCAGTTCACATACTGTCATCTGTCCGTCTACTATATTTACAAGCAAATCCAAATCTGTGTTTACCTGTTTTTCCAATTCACGAAGGGAAAGGCATGGCTTTTTGCCCTTTGGAAGTTTGTCCGTAGGCTCCAGTTTCCAACTGTATACAAAGTGTGGTTTCCCATCAATATGATATTTATATTGATATTTTCCATCCGCTCTTACGCTTTCTCCCGGTCTTAATACTCTGCGT
>CADBRQ010000130.1 GCA_902797115.1 uncultured Bacteroidia bacterium | reverse complement strand
GAGAGAGTTTGAACTGTACAATTCTTATCGATAAGAAACTTAATCCTGCACAACCAGGATTGAGATTTGCAACTACCTTAATCAGAAAGTTTTCTGAGCAACATCACTGTACGGTGAATATAAGTGTTGAGAGGAATAGTAAGCAGGAGTGGGATGACCTTCTTACAACTGCCTCTAATATGATTATCTTTAATCTTCGCGATTCAATTCCTAAAAACTACGCCGATTACATTGAACACTCTGTTGTCATTGAAGATGATTATGTCTGTGCTGTTAAATTAGGAAATGATATATTGCTGGAGAATATCAACTATTGGATTTCACATTTTAAACAAACCTCTGAATATGAGAAGCTTTGGAGTGCTGCTAAAAAGAGTGCTTCTCGCTCCAGATATGGCTTTGGTTTAACCCGTTACACCATTTCTCAATACGATGATTTGGTTAAAAAGCATAGTAGAACAATCGATTGGGACTGGCGGCTTTTGAGTGCGCTGATCTATCAGGAGAGTAAATTTAATCAAGGAGTAGTCTCTCCCCGCGGAGCTATAGGACTTATGCAAGTTATGGAGAGTACAGCAGAAAGGCACGGAGTATCAGATGTTTATAATCCCGAATTTAATATTTTGGCAGGAGTTAGAGAACTCTCTCGCCTTCAGCGCAGATATAAAAAAATGGGTGCAGACTCTTTAAATACAATAATCTTGACACTGGCGGCCTACAATTGCGGTGAAGGAAAGATTCAACAATGTATGAAAGTGGCTCAGGCAAAAGGAAAAGACTCCCTTATTTGGGAGAATTTAACAGAAAATGTATCGAGAGAAACTTCTATTCATGTGGAGAATATTCTCAGACAATACGACCTGTATAGCAGAACAGTGGTAGAGTAGAAACAATTACAACTATGACAACAGATAATAACAATTTAAAATTTCTTCAGCTTCTTTCGGAGAAATTTCCCAATCAACCCTCTGTGGCTACGGAGATAATGAATTTGAATGCCATATTAAGTCTTCCGAAAGGAACAGAACATTTCTTGGCAGATATTCACGGAGAGTATGAGGCATTTATTCATGTGCTTAAAAACGCATCGGGAGGTATAAGGCAAAAAGTTAATGATTTATTCAGTAAGACCTTAACAGAAAATGAGATAGACCAATTATGCACATTAATTTATTATCCCCAGGAGAGTATTAATCTTCTGAAAGTCTCTTATGCTCAAAGGTTTAAGGAGAATTATACAGAGGAGCTCAATAAGTGGTATCTTGCTACTCTCGATAAGATTATCAAAGTTTGTAGAAAATCGGGAGAAAAATATACCCGTTCCAAAGTGAGAAAATCTCTTCCCCCTCAGTATAGTTATATCATTTTGGAGCTTATGCATGAGAAAAGTTCCGATGCAAACAAAGGGAAGTATATTCGCTCTATCTTCGATTCTATTTTGGAACAGGGTCAGGCAGAGGATTTTATAGTGGCAATATCTAACACTATACAGCGTTTGGTTGTAGATCATCTTCACATTGTTGGCGATATTTATGACAGAGGACCGGGGCCGGAAGTAATTGTAGAAAAGCTGATTAATTATCATAAAGTTGATATTCAATGGGGTAATCACGATCTTCTGTGGATGGGTGCAGCCTGTGGAAATAAAGCATGTTGTGCAAATGTGGTGAGAATATCATTAAGATATGCTAATCTCGATACGCTTGAAAATGCGTATGGCATTAATCTTCTGCCTCTTGCATCATTTGCATCGGAAGTTTATAAAGAAGACCCATGCCTGCAGTTCAAACCAAAAATGGGAAGTGGAGGAAGTGAAACATACGATGAAAAGAATGCCTACCTTATTGCGCAGATGCAAAAAGCAATATCTATAATTCAATTTAAGGTTGAGAGTCAGATTATTGCAAAGCATCCTGAATATATGATGGATGATAGAAATTTACTCCACTTGTGTTCCGGCAACACACTCAACGACAAAAATTTCCCTACTGTAAATCCGGAATCGCCTTATACTCTTACCCCAGAAGAACAGACTGTTATAGACCAACTTGCAGAATCGTTCATTCGGAGTGAGCGCCTTCAGAGGCATATAGAATTTTTCTACAAAGTGGGAAGTATGTATTTGGTGTGCAATAAAAATTTATTGTGTCATGCCTCTGTACCACTGACAAAAGATGGTGATTTTAAGGAGGTTATAGTTCCGCAAATCCTTGCAGACGGTACTGTGGGAGTGGAGAAGTTTTATGGTAAAAGCTTATATGATAAGATAGATGAGATAGTTAGAGTTGCCCATATAAAACCTCATTCACTGGAATCTTCTGCTAAAGTTGAGCTTATCCGTTCAGCAGTAGATTATATGTGGTATTTGTGGTGTGGTCCCGATTCGCCTTTGTTTGACAAATCGGCGATGAAAACATTTGAGAGATATTTTATGGATGACAAGGAGTCTCATCATGAGGAGAAAGGGTACTATTTCAAACTTAGGACAAGCGAAGAGATTTGCGATAAAATTCTTAAAGAGTTCTCATTGGAAGGACCTGATGCTCACATAATTAATGGGCATGTGCCTGTTAAGGCAAAAGAGGGAGAATTTCCTCTTAAAGCGGGTGGGAAACTGATGGTTATAGATGGAGGATTCTCCAGAGCTTATCAGAAAAGTACTGGAATAGCGGGATATACGCTAATCTATAACTCTCAAGGTTTACACATTGTTAAGCACAATCCGTTCACCTCAACTTTGAGTGCAATAGAGAATAAAGATGATATAGAGAGTGTTACAGTGGTTCGTGAGCCGCTTTCACATAGAATTTTGGTCAGGGAGACAGACAATGGCAAACTTTTGCAGTCTCAAGTTGAGGACTTGAAAGAGTTGTTGAAGGCATATAGATTAGGAATTATCAAAGAAAAATAGCGATATGATTAGAGGATTAACACCTAAAGAAATAGAGAGATTAGAGAGTAAGGGCTGCAGGGCAAGAGATTGGAATAATGTTAAAACCACTATCCCACAATCAGATGTTGTCTCAAAAAGCTTAGAGAGAATTACAAACGTCAGATTTTCGGGTCAAGTGTTATTTGGCACTTTTGAGGGAAATTTTACCCTCCCCGGCGGTATTGAGAAGAATTGCGGTCTTCATAATGTTGCCCTTCACAATGTAACCATCGGTGATAATTGCCTGATAGAGAATATTTCCAATTACATAGCCAATTATAACATAGGGGACAGAGTAATTATTCAGAATGTGGATGTTATTGTAACAGAGGGGGAGAGTACTTTTGGTAATGGGGTGGAGGTCTCTGTGTTGAACGAGACAGGAGGGCGAGAGGTCAGGATTCACAACAAGTTGAGTGCACAATTGGCGTATATAGTGGCAATGTATAGGCACCGTCCGTCTCTAATTAATAATATTAACCTTCTGACAGAGAATTATATAAACGGAATTAAATCTGCTTACGGTGCTATTGGGTCTAATGTAACTATAAGAAATACAGGTAGTATTACCGGAGTTAATATAGGGGAGTGTACTACAATTATAGGGGCAGGAAGACTCTCAAACGGCAGTATAAATGGAAATAAATATGCTCCTGTTCATATAGGATATGGAGTTGTTGCAGAAGATTTTATAATTTCCAGCGGAACAAAGGTAAAAGATAATACTACAATTTCAAGATGCTTCATAGGGCAGTCCTGTATGCTCGGCAGTGGCTACAGCGCATCAAACAGTTTATTCTTCAGCAATTGTCATGGAGAGAATGGCGAGGCGTGTGCAATATTCGCAGGTCCATTTACTGTAACTCACCATAAATCAACACTTTTGATAGCGGGAATGTTCTCGTTTATGAATGCTGGCAGTGGCTCTAATCAGTCGAATCACATGTATAAGTTAGGTCCAATACATCAGGGAATATTGGAGAGAGGTTCCAAGACATCATCCGATTCATATATCCTTTGGCCATCGAGAGTAGGACCGTTTTCCCTTGTGATGGGAAG
>CADBRQ010000129.1 GCA_902797115.1 uncultured Bacteroidia bacterium | reverse complement strand
TTGCTGTCACGAGGGAAGAAATCGCAGAGGAAAATTCCTAATAACGAACCATCGGCATCACTTACTTTAAATGCCTTTACCTCAGGATGATAAACAGGGGCATTTTCAATTGGCTCTATATTTATGCCATAAATTTTGTTTGCAGTTGCAAAAACACCGTCCCTGACATTATCCATCAAGAAATAAGGGCGTGTAAGAGCTTCATCCAAAGCGTATTTTTTCAAACGAACTTTCTCTGCATAGTAGAACCAATCCCATGGCTCTATTTTTGAACCCTTTGGAAGAAGACCTGCTGCAACATCCTCATCCATAAGCTCTTGCATATCATCAATCTCGTTTTTAGCTTTTTTCACAGCCGCATCGAGAATCTCCTTCAAGAAATTATCTACAGTTTGAGGAGTTTTTGCCATTTTATTATCTAACTGATACTCAGCCCAATTATTAAATCCAAGAAGTTGTGCTTTGCGCGCTCTGAGTTTTAAAATTGTAATACACAGCTCCTTGTTGTCGTACTCGTTATTATTATTTCCTCTGTTGGAGTATGCACGGAACATTCTCTCTCTCAACTCTCTGTCTTCTATAGTTCCCATAACATCGTAATATGCTGAAATAGAGACACCATACTCCGCTTTAAAAGCATTGTTTTCTGCCAAAAGGTTATTAGAAAACTTCTGAGATGCTTCAGCCAGTTGCTTATTGATTGCCTTTAACTCCTCTTGATCTTTTTCATCAAGCCCTACTCCATTCCTGGCAAAACTATTATAGATTTTTTTGAGAACCATTTGCTGCTCGCGATTCAATCCGCTTTGATCCTCTTTATAAACTGCCTCAACTCTCTCATAGAGGGCTTTATTCATAGATATACCATCTTGATGCTCGGTTAAAAGGGCAGTCGCCTCTTGCTCCACAGCATTCAATGTCGAATCGCTGAGACTCTCTGTCAGATTGAAAAGGACGCCTATTACTTTGTCAAGCTTCTGACCACTAAGCTCATACGCTTCGATTGTATTTTTGAATGTTGGAGCATCCGGATTGTTGATGATGGCATCTATCTCTTTCTGATGCTCTTCTATGCCCGCCTTAATAGCAGGGATGTAATCTGAGGTTTGAATTTTATCAAACGGAGGTATTCCGTAAGGAGTCTTCCACTCACTAAAAAATGGATTTGTCCTATTGCAACTCGTTGCTATAGACATAATTACTAAAAAACTAAAAATTAAAATCTTTTTCATATTGTATAAATCAGTTAATTTTTTCAGCGATGCGTTTATCTGTTAGTCCAAGTAGTGCTAACAAAGATACAAAAGTAGTTTGGTTTTAAATTGCATTTTTGTTACATTTGTTTTTGGTAATTATGTTTTTGATCTCTTTAGAAAGAGTCTATAGATATGAAGTTATTGATTAAAGGGCTGATTTTCAGCTTGTTTTTAATAGTTTCAACCTTCTGCTTAAGTTCTTGCGGAGGAGGGGGGAGCAAAGAGCATGGTTCGGAAAGTACCACCTCCTTGACGCTCTCTTTGAGCACTCTCTCTTTTAACGCAAACGGAACTTCTAACTCTTTGCAAATCACATCGGGAGCAAATTGGACCTCCAAAGCGAGCGATAATGGCGTTCAGGTAAACCCTTCCAGCGGAACAAAAGGTACAACTTCCGTAACCATCACCCTTCCGGAGAACACTGCAAAACAGACAAAAACATATTCGGTTACTTTTTCATCGGGAAAATCAACTAAAATATTAAGCATCACCCAAGCTGCAAAGGGAAGTTCGTACGCACCTATAACTCTCTCTGTTTCTGAGCTTAATATTGCTGCAACAGATGGAAGCACAGGGAGTTTCAATATTCAGTGCAACGGAGATTGGCAAATATCCACTAACAACAAACCCGAGTGGATTACAAACATATCGGAGAGAGAAGGAAGCGGCAATGCAACCATAAAAATTACCACCTCAGCAAACTCAGAGAAAATTTCAAAGAGTTATATATTGAGTATTTCGAGCGGCTCCAATAATGCTGCCGTCGTTATAATCAAAGCGGCAGCAGAGAATCATGCACCTACAAAACCAACAAATCTCTCCCCTACCGGCTCCAATGTTTCGAGGAATCCTTCATTCTCTTGGACCGCCTCTACAGATGCCGACAACGATCAAATAAAATACACCGTCAAATATTCAAAGGACAATTCAAATTGGACCTCTTTGCCCTCAACAACTTCTACAAATATCTTATCTTCTTCTACTCTCGATGCGAACACGACATATTATTGGAAGGTTGTTGCAGATGACAATTACCAGAACGGGAAAACTGAGAGTGATGTGGTGAGCTTCACAACCAACTCTACTAAAACATTTTATGACGACTGCGAAGTGAAAGTCTATCAAACCGGAACTGTTTCAAAACCTGTAGTTCTTATATTTACGGGAGACGGATACACAAAAGAGTTATTCAACTACGGCGGACAATTTGATCAAGAAGTTGATGCTCAGATTGAGGCATTGTTTGAAATAGAGCCTTACAAAACATATCGCCACTATTTTACTGTTTATAAAATTGCCGCCTACTCCAATGAGGTCGGAATCAGCCAAGGAGATGATTTTGAGAATCGTACAAAGATTGTAGATACCCGTTTCAAATGTACTTGGGAAGGTGGAAACTCTACCGGAATAGATTGCGATATTGACGAAGTTATTGATGTGGTGCAAAATGTTCCCGGCATTAAAGGTGCCAATGATAATCAAACAACCTACAACCTTACATGGTCCCCTGTCAGCATAACTATAAACGCAAATATCTATGCCGGAACAAATATATGGTGGGGAATTGATAATCAAGGAATTGCGAACAATAACTTTGGAATTTTATCTGTGGCGCAAACACCTGCAAGACACCCTTCTTCCGGCTCATATAGCGGAAGCGCATATACACTTAGGCACGAATTTGGTGGACATGGCTTTGGTTTACTGGAAGATGAGTATGTTTATTATACGAACCAGACAATACCGACAGATTACAAGAACGACATCATTGAGTGGAAAAATTATGGTCTTATCGGATGTAATGGAAATGTTACTTTTGAAGTTCAGAAGAATGAAGGAAAATATGAGGCAAAAAATAGTTGCGAGTGGTATCAGTTTATCGGAAGACCGGAGTACAGCGCCGCTGCCATAGGAGTTTACGAGGGGGCGTATATGTATGGCAAAGGTATCTGGAGACCAGAATATATCAGTTGCATGAACGATAACCGTCCGCATTTTAATACTCAAAGCCGTTGGCAGATATATCGCAGAATAAAAATAACAGCAGGGGAAACCCCTACTTTAGAGGATTTTATTGCAAATGATAATGATAAAGTACAATCATTTACAAATACAAAAGGGTTGAACACAAGGGCTTTAACCCCACCAACACTTATCAGGAACGGAAGAAAAATAAAGGCATACGGCAAATAATATTGGAAATAATCAGAATAAAATAAACTTTATCAAACATGAAAAAGAGAAATTTAATTTTAAATTTGAGCATCGTGATTATTGCTCTGTTAGGATTAACCTTATCATCTTGCGGCGGTGGCAAAGGTAAAGGAGACAAACCTTCTCCAAGCGGTTCTACCGTAAGTTTAGATGTTACCAGTGTGAGCATTAATGTTGGTGCAAGTCAGAGCGTAAAAGTGACAGCAAGTGCAAATTGGACTGCAACACCTAGTTCAAAGGATGTGACTGTTTCTCCAAGTAGTGGTGCCAAAGGAACTACTCAAGTTGCTATCTCACTCTCCAGCAGTGCTTCTCAAGACTCTTACACTGTGACATTCAAGTGTGGAAGCAGTTCAAGTACCGTTACTGTTAAGAAGAGCGGTGGCGGAGGTGGTACAGGAACTATCACCATTAACCCTACAGAGCTCTCTATTCCTGCAGCAGCCGGAAATGGAACTGTAAACCTGACATGCAGCGGCTCTTGGACCATTAATGTGAACAACAAGCCGGACTGGGTTACGAAAGTAAGCCCTACTAGCGGTACAGGTAATCAAACCATAACCATTACAACAACAGCAAACACTGAAAGGGTATCTAAAACCTATATTATGACGGTTTCCAGCGGTACTAATACTGCATCTATTATTGTAGCAAAAGAAGCTGCTCCAAACTCAGCTCCTACAAAACCTTCAAATTTGGCTCCAAAGGGTTCCAATGTGGATAGATTCCCTAACTTTACATGGACAGCATCTACCGATGCCAACAACGATCAGATAAAATACACCGTTCAGTACTCAACAGATAATACAAATTGGAAAACTGTTGAAACAACTGAAAAAACTTCTTTGTTACCAAAATCATCTTTTGCAGAGAATACAACTTACTATTGGAAAGTTATTGCTAACGATGGATATGAAGGAGGAAGAACTGAAAGCGATGTCGTAAGCTTTACAACCGGTACTGCTAAGAAATATTATGACGACTGTGAAGTATCTGTATATCAAACCGGTACAGTAGCTAATCCTGTTGTTCTAACCTTCACAGGAGATGGTTACACTCAAGAATTGCACGAATACGGCGGACAATTTGACACTGAAATGAATGCCGGCATTGAGGCCTTCTTCGCTATAGAGCCATACAAAACCTACAGACACTATTTCACTATCTACAAAATTGCAGCATACTCTAACGAAGCCGGAATGAGCAGCGGTTCAACAGATTGGACAGAAGCTACCAATAAAGTAGATACCAGATTCAGATGCAGCTGGGAGGGCGGTTCTTCTACAGGTATAGGTTGCGATGCTGGTTTAGTTGTTGATGTTATATCCAAAGTTCCACCTTTCAAAGGTCTTACAGGACAAGCACTTTACAATAAATTAAGCTACTCTCCAACAAGTATTCTTATCAATACCAACCAATATGCAGGTACCAATATTTTCTATAGAGGATTGGGCGGATACACTATTGGAGGTTTCGGAATACTTTCCATTGCTCAAACCCCTGCCCGTCACCCTAAGGGAAGTGGCTACGGAGATAGCTGGAACACTTTAAGACACGAGTTTGGCGGTCACGGTTTTGGTCTTTTGGCAGACGAATATGTTTATTATAGCTCTCAGACTATTCCAGATAGCGACAAGTCTCGTCGTCAGACATGGAAAAGTTATGGCCTTATCGGTTGCTACGGAAATGTCACATTCACGAATGTTGAAGAAGATTGCGAATGGGCTCAGTTCATTGGCAGACCTGAATATGCCGATGCCCACATAGGTTTATATGAAGGTGCACTCATGTATGGTTTGGGCGTTTGGAGACCTGAGGTGGCAAGTTGTATGATTGACAACAGACCGCACTTTAACACTCAAAGCCGTTGGCAGATTTATCGCAGAATTAAGCTTACTGCACAAGAAACTCCTACATTAGAGGACTTTATAGCAAACGATAATGACAAAGTTCAGTCGTTTACTCAAGCTCCTCAGACTAAATCAAGCGGGTATCGCATGCCTTACCCTCCAATTATGTACGATGAGTTTGGCAGAAGAGTCAAATAAAGTATTTAAAACCTAA
>CADBRQ010000128.1 GCA_902797115.1 uncultured Bacteroidia bacterium | reverse complement strand
TGTTAAAAAACTTGAGCGGAAGACGAGGTTCGAACCCGCGACCCTCAGCTTGGAAGGCTGATGCTCTACCAACTGAGCTACTTCCGCGAATTTGGTGTGGAGGGGGAAGGATTCGAACCTCCGAAGGCGTGCGCCAGCAGATTTACAGTCTGCCCCAGTTGGCCACTTTGGTACCCCTCCGTGTTTATTTATTTGAGCCGATGGAGGGATTCGAACCCCCGACCAGCTGATTACAAATCAGCTGCTCTGGCCAACTGAGCTACATCGGCAATTTGGCCCCGTTTTCAAAACGGACTGCAAAGGTAAACTTTTTTAATTAATAAGCAAAAATTTTTTTAATATTTTTTGAAAATTTTACTTCTTAACTCTCGATTCGTTACTCAAAGTCTTCTCAAAACCTCTTTTATAGTGTTGAAAATTCCCGCTGCATCTATGCCGCACTCCTCCATTTGTTGTGCGACAGTTCCTTGTTCTATAAATGAATCGGGAATACCCAGACCTTTTACAATTACCGGTTTGTTACTTTGAACAGCGTTTGCAAAATGCTCACATACAGCGCCATATAAACCACCAATTATTGTTCCGTCTTCTACTGTGATGATTGCTTTATACTCCTTCTCTATGCTCTCTAAAAGTTCTGTGTCTATTGGCTTTAAGAAACGCATGTTGAAATGGGCAGGATTAATACCCTCTCTCTTAGCTAATTGTAAGGCTTCTGAAACTTTGTTGCCAATGGTGCCTATTGAGAGAATTGCAATATCTTCTCCGTCGCAAAGTTTTTCTCCTTTTCCTTTCTCTATGAATTTATACTCGTTTGGAATAGGGAGTCCTTGACAACATCCTCTCGGATAGCGTATAGAAACAGGACCTTCGTATTCATCGGATGTTGCACTATAGAGCATATCTCTGAGTTCAAGTTCATTAAGAGGTGCCATCTCTGTTATTCCAGGGACTGTTCTCAAGTATGCCAAATCTAATGCACCGTGATGGGTTGCACCATCTTCTCCCACCAAGCCTCCTCTGTCTATGGTAAAAATTACCTTTAGATTTTGCAGCGCCACATCGTGAACAATCTGATCATAAGACCTTTGCAGAAATGAGGAGTAAATGTTGCAAACCGGAAGCATACCACCGGCTGCGAGTCCTGCCGCAAATGTTACAGCGTGTTCTTCTGCAATTCCCACATCAAATGTTCTTTGTGGATATACTTTCATAAGGTCGCATAGCTGCCCTCCCGACAACATTGCCGGAGTTATCCCGACAATCTTAGGATTCCTGTTTGCCAAATCTACGATAGTTTGTCCGAAAACTTGTTGATATTTAAGCGGTTCTCCCTCTTTACGAAGTCTCTCTCCGGAGAGTATATCAAACTTGCCAGGGGCATGCCACTCTTTCTGATGCTCTTCTGCAGGGGCATAGCCCTTTCCCTTAACTGTCTTGATATGAAGCAGATTTGGTCCTTTTATATTTTTAAGCTTTTGTAAAATAGGGATGAGCTCATCGAGATTATTGCCATCTATTGCACCAAAATAGCGTAACCCAAAACCTTCAAACAGAGAGCCTTGCCTAAAGAAGAAGTGTTTGGTGCTCTGAGCAATGCTCTTAATGAAGAGACGAATCCAACCTGCGCCGAGATAGTTCCAAATCTTATTTTTGTACTTATTGTATTTTGCCGAGGTTCTTATTCTCAAGAGATAGTTGTGCATACCTCCGACATTCTCATCTATGGCTATTTGATTGTCGTTCAAGATTATAAGAATATCTCTCTTTGATGCTCCGGCATTGTTGAGCCCTTCAAATACAAGTCCTCCGGTGGCTGCTCCGTCGCCTACTACTGCTACAACTTTTTTATTTTCTCCAAGTATTCCCGATGCGGTTGCAAGTCCTAAAGCGGCAGATACAGAGGTAGATGCATGTCCCGTTCCAAATGAGTCGTAAGGACTTTCGCTCATTTTTGGAAAACCGCTCAATCCCCCTTTTGTTCTGTTATGACGAAAGGCCTCTCTGCGCCCTGTAATAATTTTGTGTGCGTATGCTTGATGCCCAACATCCCAGACTATTTTGTCTTCCGGAGTATCCAATACATAATGCAGTGCTACAGCAAGTTCCACGCTGCCAAGCGATGCTCCCAAATGCCCCGGATTAATGGAGCAGCATTGAATCATATACTCCCTGATCTCTTGGCATAATATCTTTAATTCACTAATGTTCAGGCTTTTAAGATCCTTAGGTGAACTTATTCTATTTAATATGGTCTCTCCCATTAGTAATGTTCCCGATATGTTCTTGATAGTAAATTTAACGGACCTCAAAGTTACAATACTTTTGGTTTTTTTAAAATTTTTCTTTTGCAGGCGCTCTTCAACTATTTTTTTAGTATCTTGCAGAGTTATTTTTGAAAAATTAAAACTTATATACAATGACTCAAACCAAACAAATTCAAACACTGAGAGATTCGGCTGCTATTAGATGGATAGCGCTGTTACTGCTCGCCCTTGCAATGTTTTGTTCGTATATTTTTATGGACATCCTTTCACCTATCAAAGACCTTATGGAATCTACAAGGGGTTGGGATTCAAGTGCTTTTGGAACAATGCAGGGTGCGGAGACATTCCTTAATGTATTTATTTTCTTCCTAATTTTTGCAGGTATAATCCTCGATAAGATGGGGGTAAGATTTACTGCTCTTTTGTCGGGAGCGGTAATGTTGATAGGTGCTTGCATTAAATGGTTTGCCGTTACGGAGGGTTTCAAAGGGACCGGTTTGGAGGTGTGGTTTACAAATAATCTTAACTATATTCCCGGGTTTGACGAACTTGGCATCTCTCCATTCTATAGAGGAATGCCTGCGAGTGCAAAATTTGCCGCACTCGGATTTATGATTTTCGGATGCGGTGTTGAGATGGCGGGAATAACCGTATCGAGAGGAATAGTTAAATGGTTTAAAGGGAGAGAGATGGCTCTTGCAATGGGTTCTGAGATGGCTCTTGCTAGATTGGGAGTTGCAACCTGTATGATTTTCTCCCCTATGTTTGCTAAACTTGGCGGGAGTATAGATGTATCGCGTTCTGTTGCTTTTGGTGTTGTCCTTTTGATGATTGCCCTCATAATGTTTATTGTCTATTTCTTTATGGACAAAAAGCTCGATGCTCAGACGGGTGAGGCAGAAGAGAAAGACGATCCTTTCAAAATTTCAGATATCGGAGCAATCTTCCGCAGTCAGGGATTCTGGTTGGTAGCCCTTTTATGCGTGCTCTATTATTCGGCTATTTTCCCATTCCAGAAATATGCTGTGAATATGCTCCAGTGTAATCTTACATTTACAAAGCTCGATCCTCAATCTTTCTGGGCGGGCAGTTCTGTAACAGTTGTGCAATATATTGTTATGCTGATAGTTGCAGTCTTTGCATTCTTGAGTAATTTTACTAAAAACAAAGGGGCAAAATATGGTTCTTTATGTATTGCAATAATAGCTCTTCTTGTCTATTGCTATATGGGTTATATGAGACAGTCTGCTGAGAGTATCTTTGCAGTGTTCCCACTTTTGGCAGTAGGTATTACCCCTATTTTGGGAAGCTATATAGACCACAAAGGAAAGGCGGCAAGTATGCTCATGTTCGGCTCTTTATTGCTGATTTTCTGCCATTTGGCGTTTGCATTCGTTCTTCCTCAATTTAAGGGGAGCGGTCTTATGGGAGTTATCTTTGCATACTTGATTATTTTGGTTTTAGGAGCATCGTTCTCACTCGTTCCTGCCTCTTTATGGCCAAGTGTTCCTAAACTCGTAGATTCTAAAATAATAGGTAGCGCGTATGCTCTTATCTTCTGGATTCAGAACATCGGTTTGTGGCTGTTCCCTATGCTCATAGGTAAAATATTGGATAAGACTAATCCTCAGGTAATTGACGCTTTGAAGAATGGTACCATGGATGCAGAGCAGGCGGCAACTTCTTATAATTATACAGCACCTCTTGTGATGCTCGCTTGTTTGGGCGTTGCTGCACTTATTCTTGGTATAATTTTAAAGAGTGTAGATAAGAAGAAAGGTTACGGTTTGGAGCTTCCGAATATTAAAGCTTAGGAGGTTCTTGCAGACATACGGGTAACGAGCATAAGAGGATGCTGCACATTATGGCTCGGAGTTTCTAAATAGCAAGGCTTGGAAGTACATACTTGTGGGTGTAGGCTTTAGTTATTTGTATCGCCGAGGAAAAGAATATTAATTAAAAGAAAAGTTATATAAAAATGAACGAAGTTGTTAGTACACTAAAGAATTCTAAGAGTGCACGTTGGATTGTTTTAGCTTGTTTGGTTGTACCGATGTTTGCCTCTTACTTTTTTGATGATATGTTCTCTACACTTTCACATATCTTCAAAGCTCCGGAACTGCTTGATCTTGGCTGGAATTCGGCTGATTACGGTTTTTATGCAGGCGGCTACTCTTTCCTTTGCGTTTGGGGAGGATTGGTAATTTGCGGAATGTTGTTGGATAAGTGGGGAGTAAGATTCACAGGCACTTTGTTTGTCGGATTGATGGTTGCAGGTGCTGCTATTGTTGCGTATGCAATATCGGGCAGTTTTGCTCATAGCGGTTTTAACACTTACCTTGTAAATCATGGTATAGGAAAGCCCTCTCTTATAGTTGCATACATTGGGTGTACACTCTTCGGTCTTGGCAGCGAGATTGCCGGTGTTGCTGTAACTCGTTCTATAGCAAAATGGTTTAAGGGCAAGGAGATGGCGTTTGCTATGGGTGCTCAGCTTGCTATTGCCCGCCTTGGAACTGCTACAGCTTTCCTTCTCTCTCCTGTTTTGGTAGGTGCTCACGATGCGAATGCGCTCTATACATTTGCACAAACAAATCGTCCTGCTTTGGTAGGTCTTGGTATTCTCATACTTGGAATTATCCTTTGGAGTGTTTTTATCACGATGGATGCTCGTTTTGACAAACAAACCGGCTCTACCGATAAAAAAGAGACCTCTGAAGACGACAAGTTTAAATTTTCAGATATTTTTAAGATCCTAACCAATAAACACTATATTTTAATCTCTCTGTTGTGTGTCTTTTTCTACTGTTGTATAATCTCTTTCAAGAAATTTGCTACATCCATTATTATTCCTCGGTTCGATATGGATATTGATCACGCG
>CADBRQ010000127.1 GCA_902797115.1 uncultured Bacteroidia bacterium | reverse complement strand
GAATATTGTGAGGGTTTTGAGAATGATATAGAGAAATGTGGTGGTATAGACATAGTTATAACAAGCGGAATGGCAATGAATGAGCCGGGTTCTCCTTATAACTCAAAGACTCGTAAAGTCAATCTCAACTATACAACCAGAGTCTCTGCTGCCAGCGAATTCTTTGGTGTAGATGATGTTCCGTATTACGCAATTACAATGGGTATAGCTACTATCCTGAATGCCAGACAGATATATTATCTTGCATGGGGAGAGGGCTCTGCTCCGCAAATAAAGAAAATTGTTGAGGGAGAGGTAACAAAGATGGTTCCTGCCTCTTATCTGCAAGAGCATACAAATGTTAAAATCCTCATCGATGAGGCGGCAAGCTACAATCTTACAAGAATAGAAACTCCTTGGCTTACAGATAGAATAGAGTGGACGCCATATCAAATCAGGAAGTCTGTTTTCTGGCTCTGTAAAAAATTAGATAAGCCGATTCTTAAACTTACGGATAGAGATTACAACGATAACGGCATGGCAGACTTAGTAACTCAAAAAGGTCCTGCAAGTGCTATTAACATTAAAGTATTCAATGACTTACAACATACTATAAGCGGTTGGCCGGGCGGCAAACCAGATACAGATGATTCAACTCGTCCGGAGAGAGCAAAACCATATCCAAAACGGGTAATTATATTCTCTCCCCATCCGGACGATGATGTTATCTCTATGGGTGGAACATTGGCACGTCTGTCTGAACAAGGTCATGATATTCACGTAGCTTATCAAACAAGCGGCAATATTGCGGTATTCGATCACGATGTGGTCAGATACCTCGATTTCATCAGAGAGAGCTGTGATATTTTTTCTGTTGACCCTAAACATGCAACTTCTCTATATAAAAAAGTACAAGCAGATTTGAAGAAAAAGCACCCCGGAGAGGCAGATCCTCAGATGGTCAGAGAGATTAAAACATTCATAAGACAGGGGGAGGCCCGCTCCGCTTGCCGCTATCTGAAAATACCGGATGACCATGTTCATTTCTTGAGACTCCCTTTCTACGAAACTGGTGGAGTAAAGAAAAAGCCTCTGAGTAAGGAGGATGTGGAGATTGTTAAGAAACTTATAAAGAGAGTTAAGCCGCATCAGATTTTTGCAGCCGGAGATCTTTCAGATCCTCACGGGACACATCGTGTTTGTTTCCAGTCAATCATAGATGCGTGTAAACAACTGAAAAATGAACCGTGGTTTAAAGATTGCAGAATCTGGATGTATCGTGGAGCATGGCAAGAATGGGATGTAGCTCAAGCAGAAATGGCTGTGCCGTTATCTCCGGAAGAGGTAAAAATTAAACGCTCAGCAATTTTCCGTCATCAATCACAAAAAGATTATCCGTTGTTCCCAGGCAGTGACTCCAGAGAGTTTTGGCTCAGAGCAGAGGAGCGAAACCACAATACAGCAGTAATTTTTGATAAATTAGGAATGGCTGAGTATCAGGCAATTGAGCTATTTGTTAAATACAAACTTTAATCTCGGCGATGCGTTGTTTATTTATTGCATTAACACTTTTGTTTTCTTATACAATGAATGCACAAGATATTGCTAAAAGTGCTGTAGTAAAGTATTTTAAATTGGACAAATCTCCTTCATACCAAAACTTGGAGGAGGTTTTTTCCAATAGTAAAGTAACTTCGTATAATATTGATTGTATCAATTGGCCAGAAAGAAACAATGGCTATAATCCAATATGCTCATTTAAAGTAATTTACACCCCTACCCATCTCTTCATCCGCTACGAAGTGAAAGAGAGGGCGCTCAGAGCAAACTTTAATTGCGACCAAGGAAGCAAACCTTGGACAGAAGATTGTGTGGAACTCTTTATTATCCCCAACCCTCAAGACAGCATCTATTTTAACTTTGAGTTCAGTTGCATCGGATATGGGATTGCAGGCAAAGGGGCAGAAAGAAAGAATCGAGAGTATATACCTCAAGAAGAGATGGATAAGATAATCCGTCACTCTACACTTGGGCGAAAACCTTTCGGAGACAGAGTTATTTCGGATGATTGTCCGGATAGGTTCTATTCGTGGAGCATGATAATAGGAATTCCTTTAGAGATTCTATGCGGAAAAGCAAATCATAAACTCCTTAAAGGTAAGAGTGTTAGAGCAAATGTCTATAAATGTGGAGATATGATGGTCAAACCTCACTACTTATCTTGGTCGCCTGTGGGGACACCAACACCAAACTTTCATACACCTGAATACTTTGGTGTTTTTAAATTTGAATAATTTTTAAATGCTTTCTTAATTTGTTAAGAGAAATTTAGCTTTAGAACGGATATCCGATACCAAATGTAATCTGATTGTTCTTACCGCTAAACCATTTGTTTGCACTTATCCAGCCAATGTCAGACGGATTATGGAGTTTAAATCCAAGATCCAGTCTCAGAATAACATAGGTAATATCCAATCTGAGACCTAATCCCCAATCAAGAGCTATATTCTTGTAGAAAGAATTGAACTTGAATACCCCTCTCTCATCTGCCCGGACATAGTGTCCTGTCGCATCTTCAATTTCGCGATTAAATATCCAGATATTCCCAGCATCCAAGAATACTGCACCTTTAAGGAGCCAAAAGAGAGGGAAACGATACTCTACATTTGCTTCTAATTTGATATCACCTGTTTGATTTGGGAGGGTAAATGAACTATCTCTTGGGGCGGAACCAGGGCCAAGTGTCCTTGCTTGCCAACCTCTCAAACTATATGCTCCCCCACCCCAGAAAAGTTTCTCAAATGGGAGAAATTTGGAGTTGCCATACCCTTTTCCAACTCCGGTTAAAGCTCTGATAGCCAACATGTGGGAAGGATCGGCATTGAACTTGAAAGTATAAACGGCACTTGCTTCAACTTTGAAATATTGAGAATAAGGCGATTTAAAAATAGTTCTCTCGCCTTGGGCATTTATATCCATATAACGGTTGAAAATGCTCAATATGTTTCCGCCGACATCTGCTTGAAAACGAGAATAAAAATAACTCCTTGCCGGACTTACAGAGGCGTCTGTGGTATAGTATAGATTAAAACCTACACCCAAATCAAAGTGATTCTTGTATGAGTAACGGAGGAAAGGATCTGCATTGTTTCTGTAAAATAATGAGTCCAGATCGAACACTCTGACCATATTGAACTGCACCGGAGTAGCCCTTACAAATAGTTTTGGCGATATGTTCCAAGTGTAACTGTAACTTGCTGAGAAGATATTTCTTTTGTACTCCGGCCTATTCTGATAATTGTATGATAATGAGACCTCTGTATGAGGTAAAGTCTTTGATGTAAACCACTTGGACGGAGCCAAAACAAATTTTGGAATATCTAAAGTAGCTATTGCTCCAATTTCAGTTGAATGGATATTTGAGTGTGGTTTGAACTGAAAATCGCTGTTTATCCCAAAAGTAAAAAGCTCTGCTCCATGGAATAGATTTTTGTGATAGTAAGAGATTTCCGGAGCGATACCAAACAGACCGTTTGAGTTTACAGAGCCCTCCAATTTTGCCCTATATCCCTGTAATGTACTCGCTTGTAATGAAATATTAGGTGTTACGGTGGTTGAATCTTTAACCGCAGATTGAATATTTACAGAAGAGAATAATCCTAAAGATGCGAATCGGGAGTAAGTATCTTCTACCACATCTGCATTAAAAACTTCCCCCTCTTTTATTAGGTTTATCCTGTTGAGTACCTTAGCTTTAACCAAAGGAATACCACCTCTTTTAACAACACTTATTCCTCTATAGTCAATTGTGTCGTTCTGAACTCTCCATATTCTGAGTAAACTGTCTCTTCTTTGATAGCGGGTAGAGTCTTCATAGAAATAGCTCATTCTACTCCCTTGGAAACTCCGCGATGTGGTTATAACCGGCTTATTAAATTTATAAACTAAGTGTGGCTGAGCATCTTCGGGAGTTTGGCTTCTG
>CADBRQ010000126.1 GCA_902797115.1 uncultured Bacteroidia bacterium | reverse complement strand
TTCATTGGTATAGGTGTTATGCGTCCATGCAAACATCCTTGTGTGAATTACACTTTTATCAAAAACATAAGTATTTAATACTCTTGGTGTTATAAAGAGAATACTATCTTTAGCCCGTCGGATGCTGTCTCTTCTCATTCGCTTGAGTTCTTTTGGAGAATAGACTTTAATGTTAGCGATCGAATCTGCCTTGTAGAGAGAGTCTATTGAATTCAATATCTCCTCCGAGAGCCCCATTCGCCTGAGCGAATCGATACTCAAATTTAGCTTTGCCAAAGAGTCTATATATCTCAGATAAAGGGAGTCCTGCAGAGAGAGAACCGTATCGCCGAGAGAGAGAGTAAACTCCCTTTGGAACCTCTCTACTCCACGGGTTCTCCAACTTTGCAAACTCAAAAGCAGCAAAGTTGCAGCAACAGCCACAAAGACTCCTTTCAATTTTATTCCAATTCTATTCTCCATTGTATCTTTCTCTATTTTAAATAATTATCTATTTAGTTTACCTGCCCTGCAGTTTTTGTTTATTCATTTCCATCTATTATGTTTGCCCATTTATTATCTATTCTGCCCCTTTTTTCTGCAATTCTTTAATCTGAGCAATAAGTTTGTTTATCAATCCCATTTTGAGATCGTAGAGTTCGTCGGAAATATCTACTTTGTATGTGTGAGGGTTTATAAGTCTTCTCTCTGTCTCATTAAAGCACTTAAGGTTAGATAGATAGTACTCCCTTTTCTCTGTTATGAGCGTATCGGGAGCAATAATTTTTCCCCTCTCTATTACTTGATTCTGAAGGATGCGATAAGTGTAACTATTTGCAGGGAAGGTTTTTCTTTGAGTCTCATCAAACTCGTTTTGGATATGCAGAGCACCGGAGGTCTCAATTATTTTAGTTGTGTTGTCTTCTCTTAAACAAGTTACATCTGCCTTAAAATGACCTTTTTGCAAAATTCGATAAGTAATTTGGAAACCTGGGTTGATGAGTTTGACTTTATCCTCTGAACGTTTCAAAACCGGTTCATTATCAACCTGAACAAGTTTGTAAACATTTCCAAAACAAGGATTATGTTTACTGGTTGCTATGGCATCCCCTACTCCGTAAGAGTCTATAGCTGCCCCCTGATTTTCTAAATCTGTAATCAGATACTCGTCTAACGAATTGGTTGCAAAGATTTTACATTTTTTAAGTCCGTGATCGTCCAAAATCCTACGGCATTTTCTACTCAGATAGGCAAGATCTCCACTATCGAGTCTTATTCCGTAACCTTGTGGATATGAGTCATCTATACCAAGTTCTTTATACGCCTTGACAGCGTTGAGAACTCCACAATGAAGAGTATCGTAAGTATCTACAAGAAGTATCAGCGTCTCTCCCCTATGAGTTTGTATATAATGTGTAAATGCCTCATACTCACCATCTATAGAACAACCAAAAGATGTAACGTAACTATGCGCCATTGTTCCCGATGCGGGTGTTCCAAAGATATAGGAAGTTAGAACATTCGAAGAATTTGCACATCCACCAATATAAGCTGCTTTAGCACCGTAAGTTGCCGCCCAAGGACCATGTGCTCTTCTGCTACCGAATTCACTTACCGGCTTTGAAGTACTTCGAGTAACTCTGGATGCTTTTGTTGCTATTGCCATTTGATGGTTCATAATGGAAAGAAGCGGAGTTTCAAGAACTTGCGCCTCTATCAATGGAGCCTCAACTGTAATGATCGGCTCTGTCGGAAATGCAATTTCCCCCTCTTTCATCGCATAGACATTGCCGGTAAACTTCATCTTAGAGGCAAATTCCCTGAATTCCCTGTAATTCTCTCCTGGTAAGAACTTTTCAAAAAATTCAGGTGATTTATTGCCAAGAGAGGTTATCATCTCAATGGCTTCATCTGTTCCACTGACAACCGCCCAGTTATTATTATCTGGGGCTTTTCTGAAAAAAAGATTGAAAATCGCCCTCTTATCTTTCATTCCACAATCGAGAAAAGATTTTCCCATAGTGTACTGATACTTGTCTGAACAATACGCTATATCTTGCATTATTTTACTTTTTTGTCCCATCTCTAAAATTTAATCTCTTATACAAACAGCACTCGTTCATTGCCTCCATACGAGTAACCTTCAAAGATAATATTTTATTATTTGATAATGAAATAAGATTTTCTATTAACTTTGAGAAGGGTTTCCACAGTAGAATGAGAGAGTGGAAGAATGAAACAAAGAGAAACAAATAGAGAAAATAAATTCATAGTCTCAAAGTATTTACCGCTGCGTCCATTCATCGCGATAAATATTTTGGGGCTGATTGTTGTTCGGAAAGAAAACCTCCATTTGTATAGAAATGAGCTTAAGCGACACGAAAAGATCCATACCATACAGATGGTTGAGACACTCTTTATCGGCTTCTATATCTGGTACTTTTCAGAATGGATTGTCCGACTTATATGTTCTGCTTTCAAACACGGTTTTTCAGTTTTTAAACAAGGTACCAAAGCATACTCGTCCATTCTTTTTGAAAGGGAGGCATACTCCCATCAAAACGACCCTAATTATTTATCGAGCCGTAAACCATTTGAATACAGATGGTTAAGAAACACTAAGTTGTAACTTCAGCTACGAACAAAAACAAAAAAAAGAGACTGACCAATACTTTTTAGTCAGTCTCTTTCGTGCGGGCAAAGGGACTCGAACCCCCACGTCGTGAGACACTAGATCCTAAGTCTAGCGCGGCTACCAATTACGCCATGCCCGCAAAGGGAGTGCAAAGGTACACAAAAAAATCATAAATGCAAATAACGGAATACCCCCAATCTATACAACTCTAATCCTTTAGAAAAATCACTAAAATCTTGCACCAATAAAAAATCTAAACATCCACTTATCTTGAGAAGATGAGGCGTGTTTACTAAGAGTCAATACATTATTGGATTGGCAAGTTACACCTGCAAGATATCTGGCTCCAAAGAAATCTACTTTAGGACCAAAAAAGTGAACAACTGCAAAGTATTGATTGAAAAGAAATACCGGGAACGAATCGTGACTTTTACCTTTTTCTCCCCCCACATCATCTTTTGTTACATTATAAAGCACTATATTGGGAAGAAGAGAGGCATGAACGAGCCAACGGCCCTTGTCAAAGACAAAATTGTAACCATATCCTACTCCAACGCCAACATAGTAAAGTTTTGATTTCCAATAACTAATAAGTTCTCCCCAACTCCAATTTTCACGATTCTTGAGTGCCATCCCCTGAAAAGAGAATCCTGCCAAAATAGAGCCTGCCGATTTTTTCTGAACATAGGTTTGGTTAAATGCCGCAGGGAAAGAGAATCGTTTATTATTAAAAGTGTAGTAACCAGAGAGATTCAACATCTTGATCTTTATATCACCTCTGTGGAAATCTATAGGAAAAGGAAAATCTTCGACATTTATATAACCGGCAAAAGTATTTGACACATAATAATTTATGTCAAAAATAAATCTATTGTCATAAATATTGAGACCTAATTCAACTTCTCCTTTCTTCCGTTTTCCTCCCCCTATTGCAGAAGGATTTATTGTTATACCGGCAGTAAGTCCTTGATATGTAAGACCTAAACTGAATGTTGAACGAGTTGTGGTTCTGAATTTAGCAGAAGATTTATATGTTTTTGTAGGATCATCCTCATCTATATTCTGCCTATCGCTGGCAGTAATCGTAATACCCGAAAGATTTCCGTACATTTTTAGTAAAAACCTCCCTTGAGGTCTCTGTATATAATTGGTATCGTAATCTATTTTATTATACCTGGTAGTTATAATACTGTCTGCTTTATTCAAGTAGGTTCTGAAAGTGCTCTTCTCCTGTTGTCCCCAAACAATCGTTAGGGATGAGAGTAAAAAAACGGTTGCAATAATGAGCCTTTTGGCATTCATACAGTCTCCTCTTTTAATATTATACGTGTAATCTACAGCTTAAATAGCAATTGAAATAGAATAGTAATATGTGTTCTACTCCAAATATACATAATTAATATTAAAAAGAAGATGCTATACCTATAAAATCATCTGCTTTAAGAGATGCTCCGCCAATCAAACCGCCGTCTATATCCTTTTGCGCAAAGAGCTCAGCCGCATTCGAAGGTTTGCAGCTTCCTCCATAGAGAATAGGTATTTGTTCCGAAATATCTCCATATTTCTCAGCGATAGTTTTACGTATAAACGCATGTATTTCTTGAGCTTGTGCACTTGTTGCAGTTACTCCGGTGCCAATTGCCCAAATTGGTTCGTAAGCAACAATTATGTTTTTGAGCTCATCTTGAGAAAGGGGAAAAAGAACCTCTTTAATTTGCTCAGCGATAAAATCAAAATGAACACCTGCCTCTCTCTGAGATAGTTCCTCTCCAACACAATAAATAACCTTCAATCCGGCGGCAAGAGCAAGACGCACTTTTTCCAATAAAATTTCATTTGTCTCTCCGTAATACCCCCTTCTTTCAGAATGACCTATAATCACATATTCTACTCCGCGATTCGTTCCATCTCCAAGTGTTGCCAACATATTTGCAGATACTTCTCCTGTATATGCCCCCTTCTCTTTGTTTGCACAATTTTGTGCTCCAAGGGCAATTTGAGAGCTGCAGCCACTCTCTATAAGGGTTTGATTAACAGAGGAAAGATGAGTAAGCGGAGGAGCTACCACAAGTTGGACATCTTCAGGAATTCTATTTAGCTGTTGAGCTATTGCTTTAACAAGTTCTACACCCTCCTTTACGGTGGTGTTCATTTTCCAGTTTCCTGCTACAATTTTCTTTCTCATAGTTAATATGTTTTAATCGTTAATAATCTCAAGATTGCATCAAACCTTTTAAAGTATATTATTCTCAATAATAGCCTGATTATTAGGTTAATCTGACAAGTAAAACTATTGTGTTCTTTTTAAAATAATAACCAGAATTATCGGAATTCCAAATAATGCAGCCATAGTATTGATTGGTATTACACCACCTCTACTCACAACTCCGGCCAAAGTATCTGCACATAATGTCAAGCCGCCTCCTATAAGGATAACGGCAGGTACAAGTACTTTATGATCAGCATCTTTGAAAATAAACTTAGCAATATGAGGAATAGCTATTCCAATAAAACCAATCGGGCCGCAAAAGGCGGTTACAGCCCCCACCAACAAGGTTGTGGAGATTAATATTCTGTTTCTTATTCTCTTAATATTCAATCCTACAGATGTAGCATACTCATTTCCAAGGAGTATTGCATTAAGGTTCTTGATATTTGATATGCACATTAAAACTCCGAGAGCCACAAATGCCAAAAGGATATAAAGTTGCAAAGGTGTAAGGGCTGCAAAACTTCCCATTGTCCATAGAACATAGGCTTTAAGTGCGTGAGCAGAAGAGGCATACTGCAGCAGACTGACTAATGCACCGGCAATAAAACCAAGCATAACGCCAAAAATCAGAAGTGCCAGATTAGTCTTAACTCTTCTGGAGATATAAAGAATCAGTGCTGTCACGATAAGTGCCCCTGCCAACGCTGCTCCGGCTGTTCCAAGACTCTGAATTAAAGTATTCTCCATCTTGTAGCCGGCAATGCTTAACCCCATCAGATAGATTGCAACTCCTAATCCGGCACCGCTGCTGACGCCCAAGATGTATGGATCTGCCAGAGGATTTCTAAAAAGGGTCTGCATCTGTAAACCACAAATGCTCAATGCTATACCGCTTATAAGTGCAACCACCGCTTTAGGAAGACGAAAGTTATACAAAATCTCCCTGCCTCCATCACTTGCAAAAAGCTCTTTTATAGAGATATTTACAGAGCCGAACAATAAATCGGCACCAAATAAAGCTAACAGGAGCAGAGCAAAGATTATATAATATATGAGCCGTTTAGTCTTCATCTTCACTCAAAATAAAAGATTTAATCTTCGGATCAAAATGAACTCCACTCACATTGAACATTCTCTCTATCACACATTTACTATCATCATTCGATGATGAAGAGAGTTCTGAGGGGGTGCCTGTGAAGAATCCGTCCGGAGTCATAACCCAAAGCTTGTCGCAAATCTCCATTGCGAGTCTCAAATCGTGAGTAGAGAAAATAACGAGTTTGTTTTCTGAATGAGCTATCTGCTTGAGCAATCGGGATATAAGAAACTTATTAGCTATATCTAAAAAAGCAGTAGGTTCATCTAACAAAATAATTTTTGAATCCTGAACCAAAGCTCCGGCAATTGTAACTCTCTGATACTCACCATCACTCAAACTATTACATTCTCTTTGCAAAAAGCCCTGAAGCCCAACTCTATCTAAAGAACCTGCAATGCGTTCTTTTTCTTTCTCCGTGAGTGTTCCTAACCAATTTGTTCTGTGATAGGTATTTATACTCAACATACCCTCCACGGAGAGATACTCAGTCTTTTGAATCGTCGGAGCGACAAACGATACCATAGAACTCATTTGTTCTCTGTTCATTTTTTTCAGAGGCACAGAATCATAAAATATTTCACCGCTAAAAATTGGTTCGAGTCCTGCAAGAGTTCTTAACAAAGTGCTCTTTCCTCGGCCGTTTGAGCCCAAAAGTGCAATAATCTTTCCGCTATCTTCCTGTATATCAATATTAGAGAAGATTGTTTCTGAACCATATCCAAGAGAAAGATTATTTACTTCTAAAAGATGCATACAATATTTTACTCTATCTCACTCTCTGTTTTATTCTCTCTGATATGTCTAGCCAAATATGTCAACAGTGCCTCACCCCCCAAATCATCACGTAAAACTTTGCCGTCAGGACCAAAGACAATAATGTGAGGAAGTTTTGTAAAACCATAAGTTATCATTGGAATATTTCCTGCATTTACAATCTGCTCCCACTCAATATTATGCTTTATTGCCGCCTCTTTTGTCTTCTCTAAACGGTCGTTGATAGCCACACTTATAAAGGCAACTTTATCTTTTGGAAGATTTTGATATGCGTGCCTGACTGCCTCTATTTCAGCGACACAAGGACTACACCAACTTGCCCAAAAATCTAAAACCACATATTTTCCCTTTCCAACCCAGTTGCTTAAAGAGATTTGAGTTGATGCATCGTGAGGATCTTGCTGAACCGTAAAATCTGTAAACATATCCCCGGGGCGAGGGTATCGCCTGCCGTGAGCAGCCTCACTATATATAATCTTTTGAGTGAGAGAATCTACGGAGACCTTTACCCAAACCGCGTTGGGTCCCATGTTAGAATTCGTTTTCTGGTCGGTTTTAGAAATAATGGATCTCAATCTCTCGCTCGGAGACATTTCAACACTCTTGGTGGTATCTTGTTGTTGGGCAGAGATAGTACCGTAACTTAATAGTGCAAAGCATATTAACAGAACTTTGCGAGCTTTTTTTGCCGATTGGGCAGTTTTAAGATTAGAAATCATATTCTGCAGGTTTAAGGTATGGTTTTAGGTTTTACATTAATTATTGTTTATCTTGCATTCAAAATTTATTGAATATGAAAATATTGTCGGTTTTCAGAGAGATTATCAAGGATCCTTCTATCCTTGTTCTTTTTGTTGTTGCACTCCTTCTTTTAATCCTTTTCGTATATGTAAGGCGCAAAGGAAAGAAAGGGCGCAAGTAACTATCCCTCAAACTTTTTAGTTATTTCAGCAATAAGTTCCTTATCGTTGAAATAATCTATCTTCATTGCTCTCTTCACTTCTGAAAGGGTTTGAGCCGCAGTTTGGCGTGCCTTTTCTGTTCCATCCTTAAGCATCTGGAATACAGCAGGTATATCTTTTTCAAACTCTTTACGCCTTGCTCTGATCGGCTCCAATTCTTCCATCAATATTTTTTCTAAAAACTTTTTAATCTTAACATCTCCAAGACCCCCACGCTGATAATGCTCCTTTAACTCATCGAGATTTGAATATTCAGGGAGATAGAGAGAAAAATGCTCGGGAGAACAGAACGCATCGAGATAAGTAAATACTGTATTTCCCTCTATATGACCCGGATCCGATATGTTAATATGTTGGGGATCTGTGTACATGCTCATAATTTTTTTATGAGTCTGGTCTGCGGTTTCTGAGAGGTAAATGCAATTGCCGAGACTCTTGCTCATTTTAGCCTTGCCATCTGTTCCGGGGAGGCGTCTGCAAATGCAGTTTGTTGGCAGTAAGACATCTGCCTCTACCAAAGTTGGACCATAAATTCTATTGAAAGTACGAACTATCTCATTTGTTTGTTCCAACATCGGTTTCTGGTCTTCTCCAACAGGCACAAGAGTTGCTTTAAATGCGGTTATATCAGCAGCTTGTGAGATAGGATAGGTAAAGAATCCTGTTGGAATACCCGTCCCGAATGAGACTTCATTCTCATTGCATTCGGCATCTTTTCCAAACCCACGCATCTCAATCTCAGCCTTAACCGTTGGATTCCTTCTCAAGCGTGCCACAGTAACAAGATTCATATAGAAAAACGTAAGTTCTGTAAGTTCCGGCACCATACTTTGAACAAATATTGTAACTCTTTGAGGGTCCAAACCTACAGAGAGGTAATCCAACGCCACCTCTATCAGATTCTGACGAATTTTTTCAGGATTGTCAAAGTTATCTGTAAGTGCCTGAGCATCGGCGATAAAAACAAACATATCTTTGTAGTTCATTTTGTTCATCAGCTCCACTCTCCCCTTTAAAGAGCCTACATAGTGCCCTAAATGAAGTTTGCCGGTAGGACGATCGCCTGTGAGAATAACATCTTTCTTAACTTCTGTCATTTTCTGTACCAATATGTGTGTTTTAGTCTTATATGATTCCTATATAAATTTAATTCGCCAAAGTTAATCAAAAAAATGTATGGTTAGCACTACAACATATACAATCTTACTTTTGTTTTTTCTCGATAAAAATAATAACTTTGGAAGTTATGCAAAAAAAGGATTTTACCATAGGAGTTGTAATATCTACCTATAACAACCCCTCATATTTGAGAAAGACGCTTTGGGGCTATTGCAACCAGACTCTCAAACCCGATGAGATTATCGTTGCCGACGACGGCTCCACTCCAGATACAGCGGAAATGCTAAAAAACGAATTCACTAATTCGCTGAATATAAAGCATGTGTGGCATGAAGACAAAGGGTTCAGGAAGACCATGATTTTAAATAAAGCTCTTCTTGAAGCAACCTCAGATTATCTGATTTTTACAGATCAAGATTGCGTGCCGAGGGAAGATTTTATTGAGACCCACGCAAAGTACGCATCGCCGAGAAAGTTTCTTAGCGGAGGATACTTCAAACTGCCGATGAATATTAGCCAAAGTATTGGAAAAGAGGAAATTGTAAATGGAGCTCTCTTTAATTTAAAATGGCTGTTGAAGAATGGAGCTAAACGGAGTTTTAAATCTACAAAGCTATTCAGGAACAAGTGCTGGAGTAATTTTATGAACTTTATCACCCCTACTAACGCAAGTTGGAACGGAATGAACAGTTCTACCTGGCGGAAAGAGTTGTTGGAAGTTTGTGGATTTGATGAAAGGATGGCGTACGGAGGAGAGGACCGTGAACTTGGAGAGAGGTTGGTAAACAACGGGTTACAAGGAAAACAGATTAGATATTCCGCAATAACGATGCACCTTGACCATTCAAGACCATACGTGAATGAGCAGGCATGGAAACTGAATGACTCCATACGCCGCCAAACCCGTAAACAACATATAATTAAAACAAGCTACGGCATTAAAGAAAAATAATTGGAAACTTCGAATAGATAAATAAAGATTTAAGAATATGATACAGATAACGAAAGATTTTGCATTTGAGGGGGCGCATGCGCTACGTGGTTATGATGGCAAATGCAGCCATATTCATGGCCATTCATACAAATTGAGTGTAACAGTTGAGGGAAAGCCGATTAGAGATAATAACTCCCCTAAAAATGGTATGGTTATAGACTTTACAGATCTTAAGAGAATCGTTTCTGAAACAATTCTTTCCAAGTTTGACCACGCACTCGTTCTTAGTACAGATGCTCCTCTTGCTCAAGATATTAATCGGGAGTATGGTAATATAGTGCTGACAGATTTTACCCCAACGTGTGAGAATCTGGTTGAGTATTTTGCCCTGCTGATGCTTGAAAAACTTCCCAATGACATTCATCTTGTAAGTGTAAAACTCTCTGAAACTGCAACTTCATTTGCAGAATGGTTTAATGAAAAATAATATTACTCAATTTAGCGGGAGACAATGGATAAGATTTTTCTTATAGACGGGCACGCACAAATTTTCAGGATGTATTACGCTTTTATGCGCCATCCCCTTATAAACTCCAAAGGTAAGAACACTTCCATACTGTATGGGTTTACAAAAATGATTTTAGAGTTGCTCAATAAAGAGCATCCTACCCATATTGCTGTCTCTTTCGATTCTCACGCTCCAACATTCAGACATACTGCGTATAAAGAGTACAAAGCTAACAGACCTCCTGCACCAGAAGAGGTAATAGAAGCGTTAGAGCCGTTAAAGGAGATACTTACCGCACTGAACATCAAGTATATAATGATGGACGGAGTAGAAGCGGACGACATCATCGGCTCTATGAGTGAGCAATGGAACGGCACAGATTCTCAAATTTTTATGGTTACTCCCGATAAAGACTATGGGCAACTGATAAATAAAAATGTTTTCCAGTATAAACTGCCCAAAGGGGGAAGCGGTGATATTGAGATAGTTGGAGAGAGAGAAATTTGCACTCAATATGGAATAAACAATCCCAAAAGCGTTATCGATATTCTCGCTATTTGGGGAGACAGCTCCGACAATGTCCCCGGAGTAAAGGGAATCGGAGAAGTTGGAGCTAAAAAACTCATCGGCGAATATGGGTCTATTGAAAATTTGCTTGAACATATAAACGAACTTCCTGCAAAACAGCAGAAAAATATTTCAGAGAGCAAGGAGTGGCTCCCGATGAGCAAATTTCTGGTAACAATTAAAACCGATGTTCAACTACCCATTTCAAAGGAGCAGATAATCACACAACTTCCTAACAAACAGCTTGTTGATGAAGTATTTGCAAAATATGAATTCAATTCTCTGAAAAAGCAGATAGAAAAATATGAGACAGAGATTCCTGAAGATTTTCCTTTTGATTCTGTGGACTCTCCATCCGAAGAAGATAATTCAGCTGCTATAGTCCCCAAAATGACAAAGGTAACTCTTGAAGAGTTCTATTCTAAAGCATTACAATCCAAAGAGATAGGGATAGATATCTTAAAGGAGAAATATATAATTCTCGCAACCAAAGAGTGCTTTACAATAACAGAGAATCATCGGGATAAAAGTTTTGGCAATAATAGTGATGGGCTGAATAAAAAGTTAAAAGAGATTTTAGAGAGTTCTGGAATTGCAAAATGCGGCAACGAGCTAAAAGCAATTTTAAAGGTGCTGAAAAGAGATTTTGAGACAGATTTGAGCGGAGATCTGTACGATATAGGAGTGCTGCACTACATCATCAATCCGGAAATCAGCCACTCCACAGAATTTATCTTCCGTCAACAACTCAACATTTCGCCTGAAGATATACAAGCTTCTGATTATAAAGCAGATGCAGAAAGTGCGGAAATTAGAGAATTAGACCTGTTCTCTGCCGACAACAGTATCGCAGAGGATTCTGTACTGGATGAGAAAGAGATTGAAGCTGCCGCTAAAAAAGCATCGCTCTATATTACTGCTAAAGAAAAACTTATAAGTTCTCTCGGCGATAAATACTCAATTTATTGGAATATTGAGATGCCTCTTATCTACACCCTTGCTAAAATGGAACTGACCGGTGTAAAGGTAGATACTACTCAACTCAAAGAGATGAGTCAAGAGCTTACCAAACAGATGAACTCTATTGAGAAAAATGTGAGAGAAATGGCGCAGGAACCGTTGCTCAACCTCTCTTCCAGCAAACAGATAGGCACTCTCTTATATGAAAAACTAAAGGTAGACCCCAAAGTCAAAAAGACAGCTAAAGGAAACTATCATACAGATGAGACAACTCTTAAAACTCTTGAACATACCCATCCTATAATCAATCAGATATTAGAATACAGAAATCTAAAAAAACTCCTCTCTACATATATAGATGCCCTGCCGGAACTTATCGATAAAAATACAGGGTGCATACATACTACTTTTACTCAGGCTCTTACAGCAACAGGTAGACTAAGTTCCGTAAACCCTAATTTACAAAACATTCCAATCAGAACCCAAAGAGGAAAGGAGATAAGAAGAGCTTTTGTTCCATCTTCTCCCGATGGTTTCATCGTCTCTGCAGACTACTCTCAGATAGAGCTTAGATTAATGGCTCATTTCTCTGAAGACAAGGGACTTATAGAGGCATTTCTAAGTGGGGCAGATATCCATACTGCAACTGCCTCAAAGTTATTTGGAGTTCCAATTGATAAGGTTTCAGAAGAAGAGAGACGAAAGGCAAAGAGTGTAAATTTTGGGATTATATATGGTATTTCACCCTTTGGTCTATCTGAGAGGATGAGGATTGGTGTTGGGGAGGCAAAAGAGTTCATACTCCAATACTTTGCCACTTACCCCGGCGTTAGCAGTTACATAAGTAAGATCATAGAGTTTGCAAGAATACACGGTTATGTAGAAACACTCTACGGCAGAAGGCGTTACCTAAGAGATATTCTCTCTCGCAACACTCAGACCAGACAATTTAATGAAAGAAATGCTGTTAATGCTCCGTTGCAAGGAAGTGCAGCAGACATTATAAAAATTGCAATGAACAATATATCCCAAGCATTTGAAAACGAGCATCTTAAAAGTAAGATGATTCTTCAGGTTCACGATGAACTTATTTTTGACACTGTGAAAGATGAACTCGATACTGTCATGCAAATTATTAAAACTCAAATGAATAGTGTTGTTAAACTTAAAGTCCCGCTGATAGCGGAATGCGGATATGGCAAAAACTGGCTCGAAGCACATTAGGTATATAACCCTGTCGGACAATGAATTAATCTCCCTTGCTCAAAAGGGAGAGCAGATAGCTTTTACTATTTTATTTGAAAGGCACTATCACGGATTGATTTCTCACATTTCCGAGATTCTTTATGATAAAGAGAGCAGTATCTACTCAAAAGAGATGAGCGAAGAGCCGCAGGATATTTGTCAAGAGACTTTCCATAAGGCATTTACACATATCGGGGACTATCTGACAAAATATAAATTTTCTACATGGCTCTACAATATTGCCAAGAATACCACAATAGATTACATAAGAAAGAATAAAAAAACAAAGGAGAACACCTCATACTCACCGGAAAACAGCAACGATTTCTCTAATCTGATAGTTAAGAACTCAGACACACCGGAGGGAAATCTAATTGATACTCAAGAATTTGAGAGAACTAAAAATGTTATCAACACTCTCAGCAACAAGTATCGCGATGCAATATACTTATATGCAGTAGAAGGGTATGGATATGAAGAGATTGCAGATGAACTTGGGGTTTCTGTCTCTGCAGCAAAAGTGAGAGTTAACAGAGCTAAAAACCTATTGGCAGATATGCTGAAAGATCAGCCACTGGCACAAAAACGAGCCCATAAAGTGGAGAAAAAGAGGGCGTCAGTTAAAACCAAAGAGCAAATAAAACCAAAAAGCAAGTAATGGGGAGCAGCATCATTTACAACTATTTTCCCGATTTGGAAACTATTCAGAAAGAGCAGATTGAGGCTCTTATGCCGCTTTATAAGGAGTGGAACAGCAAAATCAATGTTATAAGCAGAACAGATATAGACAATCTATACATACATCATGTCCTGCACTCTTTAGCAATAGCAAAATTTTTCTATGCCCAAGGGTTTCTGACTACAAAAATCAAAGATAATTCTCTGCACCCTACCATACTGGATGTTGGTACGGGAGGTGGGTTCCCAGGTATTCCCCTTGCAATACTTTACCCGAATGTAGATTTTTTGCTTGTAGATTCTATCGGGAAGAAAATAACAGTTGCCCAAAGTGTTGCGGAACAATTGGGACTGAAGAATATTAAAACAGTAAAAAGCAGAGTAGAAGAGCTTCCTAAGGAGTACCCTTCCCAATTTGATTGGATAGTCTCAAGAGCAGTTACAGAGCTTAAAAATTTTATCCCATGGATAAAGGGCAGATATACTCAAGGGGCAGTTTTTCTCAAAGGAGGAGAGTTGGTACAGGAGGTTGCAATGGCTGTCAGAATGTTCAGATTAGATAGTAGAAAAATTGATATATTTAGTGTAAGCAGTTGGTTTAAAGAGGAATACTTTGCTCAAAAACAACTATTGAGTATAAGAAAGTAAATTAAATTTGGCATTTAGAAATAAAAAACTTACCTTTGCACTCCTTTTAGGAGTTTTTAACCGAAAATATTAAAAGAGAAAAGATATGAAAAGGACATTTCAACCTTCAATCCGCAAAAGACGTAATAAACACGGCTTTAGGGAGAGAATGAGTACCCCTAACGGAAGAAGAGTTCTTGCAGCTCGCAGAAGAAGAGGTAGAAAGAAACTTACTGTTTCATCAGAAAAGAGATTCTAACCTTCAGCAGAGCAAGATTCTAAAGAGAAAGGCAGGCCGTTTGGTCTGTTTTTTTTATATCAATCGCGATGCAAAAAAAATTGCTTAAATTTGGGGTGCAATAAATCTTAATGACAAACCTATATGGCAAAGGGACAAAAACAAAGCGACAATAAATGGCTTCTTAAACAGTTTTTGCTGGCATGTGTAGCCGCATTTCTTACTGTTATCATCATATTATTCCTTTTCAAGATTATAACACGCCATGGAAAAGAGATTGTTGTTCCTAATCTTGTTGGAATGACAATGCAGGAGGCAAAAAGGGTGGCTAAAGATCATCACGTGAGAATTAAAATATCTGACTCCACTTATGTGCCAAGGATGCAGAAAGGTCTCATATACAGACAGAACCCTGCTCCAGGGAGCAATGTGAAGAAAGGGAGAAGAGTTATCGTGATAGTAAACTCAATGATTCCGAAATTGTCTAAAGTTCCTAATGTCGTAGGACAGCCACTGAGGCAAGCACAAGGAAATTTGAACAGCGCAAAGTTCAGGGTTGGCAAACTTATCTATACTCCGGATATTGCCACAAATAATGTGATTGCGCAATTATATAATGGTCAGCCTATTACACCAGGACGAGAGATACCTTCAGACAGCGAGATAGACTTAGAAGTTGGGTTAGGTTCATCTGGAACAATGACAAGAATTCCAAATCTGCACGGGCTCTCATACTATGATGTAAAGAATGAATTGGTTAACTACTGCCTCAATCTCAATAAGATGGTATTTGATTCGAGCGTAAAGAGTTATGCCGACACCGTAAACTCATTTGTCTATAAACAGATTCCTGAACCTACAAAAGGGGCAAACTATAAATTAGGTTATGGAGTAACTCTCTATTTAACAACAAATAAGGAGCTCGTTAAATCTTCTTCAACCAAATAATGGGCTCATCAAAAAAGAATAATACTTTAGCCCAACACGCAAAAATAATCTCTCTCAGAGAACAGCAAGAGAGTGTGCGGGACAGCGTACAGGAGATTGAATCCTCACAAGATGAGGAGGATCTTTTTGAACATTATAAGTTTATTACAGACAAAGGGCAATCCATGATGCGGTTAGACAAGTATCTAACCCAAAGAATAACAGAGACTTCTCGTAATAGAATTCAGATGGCTATAGAAGCCGGCTACGTGAGAGTCAATGGAAAAGTTGCTAAATCCAATTACAAAATCAAACCGTTGGATGACATCTCGTTTGTTTTTCCGTACGAGAAGAGAACTCGCGATATTTGCCCTCAGAAGATTCCGTTAGATATTGTCTATGAGGATGATGATGTTATAGTTGTGAATAAGCCGGCAGGATTAGTTGTACACCCCGGGCATGGTCATTTTGACGGCACTCTCCTGAACGCATTGGCATATCATTTTACCTACGAATTGGGAAATCCTCCGGATATTCCGCCAGAAAAAATTGCTATAGAGGATGTTAAACAGGGGATATTGGTTCATAGAATAGACAAAGACACATCGGGATTATTATTAATAGCAAAAACTGATGAGGCACAGATAAAACTTGCAAAACAATTTTATGAGCATTCCACTAAAAGAGAATATGTTGCAATAGTTTGGGGAAATATTGAGGAAGATGAAGGAACTATAGATGCCAACATTGCCCGAAGTGAAAGCGACCGTATGAAGTTTGCAGTTCCTAAAGACCCTACCAAAGGAAGGCATGCAGTCACTCATTATAAAGTTCTTCGGCGATTCGGTTATGTTACTGTGGTAGAATGCCATTTGGAGACAGGACGTACTCATCAGATAAGGGTGCACCTTAAACACATCGGGCATCCCCTCTTCAGCGATGAGCGCTATGGTGGAGATAAGATTCTGTCCGGAACAATTTTTACAAAGTATAGACAGTTCATTGAGAATTGCTTTGAAATTTTGCCGCGACAAGCCCTCCACGCCCGAACTCTCGGGTTTGTTCACCCTATTACCGGTAAGGAGACATTCTTTACAAGCGAACTACCGGATGACATGAAAGCTCTGATTAAAAAAATGGAGGACTACACTCGCAGGTAATCCTCCATAATTATCTTAATACTAAACCCTTATCTTACCTTCTTCTGCCTCCGCCACCCATTGGAGGGCCACCCATAAATCCTCCACGTCTGTTAGAAGCGTCTCTCATGTTTCTTCCGCCAAATGAACCAAAACGGAATGTAAGCGAGAACATTACATAACGTCCCAATGTATTGTTGCTTACCTCTTGAATATAATTCTCTGTGGTTGTTCTGTAGTTGTTTCTCGATTTATTCAGAATATCATACACTCTTACTTTAAAAGTAAAGGCGTTTTGAAGGAATGTTTTTGAAATCTCTCCGTTCCAAATTGTTTGAGATTTTCCATAACCTTCTGAGAATCCGTGATAAAAACGATGATTGATATCTGTGGTAATGTTAAAGGTAGTGAGGAATGTCCAGTTTACAGAAGCACTCACTCTCGATGACCATGTAGAAACTTTATCTATTGTCTTAACGCTATACCAAGAGTTGTTATAATTTGTACCGCCGCCGATTGTTGCTTCAAAGTTATCTATTCTATAAGTTAATCTTCCGTTAAAGCTGGCATTCAAACTCTTAGTGTTGTTCTCCACAAATGTTCCCGATGTATTTACATAACTATATCCATTATTGTAACGGAAGTTCGTGAAAATATTGAAAGAGAATGGACCTTTTGCAATTGTAGAGTTGTACATCAGCCGCACATTTGCCGAATATGTTCCTTTATCAACATTCACATAGGTATTCTCCTGAACACCATCTTCTCTATATGATTTCTTATTTATGATAGCATCTTTGGTGTATGTAAAGTCGAAGAATGTTCCGAACCAGCTCATTGTCTGACGGTTATTTGTTCTATACTCACCTCCCATACGGTGCTGGAAAGATGGTTTGAGTTTGTCGTTACCAGATTGGATGACAAGAGGATTTGAGTTGTCCGGAATAGGGAGCAACTGATTCAGACTTGGTTGGTTTGTATTTCCCCAATAGTAAATTCTAAAGAACTCAGTCTCGCTGATTCTGTAATCCAAACGGGCACTTGGAGCAAAATTGGTAACAGTATAGCTCGTATCTCTTGGATTTCTCCCCTCTGTTTTAGTGCTTGCCGGCGTAGCTGAAATACCGAACATAAAGTTGTATTTATCCTCTTGCTTGCGAAGTGCAATCTCGTATCGCTGAGTAGTGAAGTTACTTGCATATTTGCTTGAATAGTCTGGATCTAAATCTGTATATTCTTGAGTTACAGGATCTTTATCGTATGTAGATTTTTCGGTATTAGAGTGGTTGAGACTATATCTGTAAGACCCCTGAACAAAGTAATTCTTTCCTAATGGCTCTGTGTAAGTGAAGTTTAATC
>CADBRQ010000125.1 GCA_902797115.1 uncultured Bacteroidia bacterium | reverse complement strand
TTCGGTGGCACTGATATTTGTTGCAAGACAGGTAATCTTATTCAAATTTTTACAATCTCTGAACATATAAGCATAACAACCATCTACAAGGGTAGCTGCTTTTAACTCAGGAGCGTTCTGAAGAGAGATGCAGGCATCAAACATATTACCATAACACCATGTCTTTAGGGTTGTGGCAGGAAGCGCCGGAGCGTTTACTAAATTTATACAACCTGCAAACATTCCCACATAACACTCCTCTGCAATAGTAGTGGATGGTAACTCTGCGGGTACTTTTGTCAACTGCTCACAATCAGCAAACATATTATCATAACATGCTGTACCAATGGTTGTTGCCGTAAGATTAGGAGCCCGCTCTAATTTTGAACAACCGAAGAACATTTGTGAACAAGCATAATTACCAACGCTACTCACTCCAAATCTCAACTCCAACGTAGGATGGCTCTTGAGCTCAGTATTACATAGGAAAAGTTGACAGAAGGCACCTTCCTCAAGAGTAGTAATATTAGGATAATTAGAGTCGCTTAATAAACTTCTCAAATCTCCATAGGCATAATGTTCAGCTGTACCTTTAATTGTTGTACAAAGATATCTTTCAATAACATTACCGTAAGCACTGTTATTCCCCCAAAATCTAACCTTATCTCCCGCCTTAACAGGGATGGTTATAGTTGTAGAATTCTCCGAAACAGCATTATTCAAAGAGATGGTTTTGCTATATTTTATCCTCAAGCTCTGAGGATTGGTAATAACTATATCTCCATCTGCAATTGCCTCTATGGTAAACGGCTCATCATTCGTCCATCCCGTTGGAATACCGTTATTTCCAGATGGCCAGGAACTACTTTCGCTTTTAATAAAAATACCTGTTGAAGAGACCCCTTTTACCCAGTCATACAAACAAGATGTTGCCCCAATATACTCTGCATAACAAGTTATTTGTCTAATGTTGTAACAATAGGCAAACATGGATCTATAACTATATTCCGGTAAGTTTTTCGCAGGAAGTATCGGAGATGATTCCAAAGAATAACAACTATTAAACATTCTGCTGTAACAAGCATCCGCAAGAGTGGTGGCAGGTAATTCTGGAGCATATTGCAATCTAGTACAACCAGAAAACATAGATTCATAACAACTATTAGCTAAAGTTGTAGCAGGTAAATCCGGGGGTGTTGTCATTTTTTTACAAGTTGCAAACATTCCATTATATGAACGAAAACCCACTTTTTTAGCCGGAAGTATTATCTTTTTAGAGGGATGACTTAATAGTTCCGGATCGTTTCCGAACATAAATGTAAACATATAATCTGACACCTCCTTAGAATTCTCATCTGTCCACCAACCAATATGGTGTCGTAAGCTGTTGGCATTACCATAGACATAGTGAGGAACATCGCAACCTATTTCAGTACTATTTTCTGCGTAGTCACTTCCATAGCCGCTGTTAAAAGAGCTTCCGTAAAGCTGCACCCTATCTCCTTCATTAACAGAGATTTTTATTGGATTAGCATCTGATATTACAATACTGCTATCGAATCCATCATCCGGCGCAGGATCATTAATGGCATAATAAAACTTTTTACCCTTGGGATTACTAATGGTTATTGTTCCTCCATCTTCCAATGACTCTATGGTCAGGGGCTCTCTGGTGGTTTCGTAAACAGCACTGCTACTGATAGTTGCTTTATAATATTTACCATCCTTCAGGTTTGCCTTCTTGTAAGTAGTCACAACTTTGCCATTACTTAACTCAATAGTAAAATTGTAGGTAATCTTCTTATCTTTAGAATTAGAGAGAGCTACAAATAGATCAAGGGTACCATAGGGAGAAGAGTTCTCAGGAATAACGGTAACACTTTCACCAACAAGACCACTACCGGATATTGTGACCTTATTGATATAGGCAGCGTAACCTGTTGAAATTGAGATTCTATTGATACTCTGTAATGAAGTAAAATTAGCATTACTCAGACTAATAGTTTTATTTATATGATCTACCGCTGTTACATAAACTGTGGCAGAAGCATAATCAAAATTTCTACCGATATCCTCTAATGTACCCTTTTGATTGTTATAGTCTCTATCTTTTCCTTTGGCGTATAAATTCAATTGTAAACCTACAAAGTACGTATTGTCGTCTAAAAAACCTCGCAAAATGGCTTCATTATCTCCCCCATTATTTACACGTAACTCTCCAACTTTTGCACCGTTATTAATGTAAACCTCTATTATTTCTCCGGAATCCCAACAAAACTCCAAGGTCTTATCAGAATTTGTAAGGTATAGAAGTTTAGTATTATCAGAGTTCTCTTTTGACTTTCCTTCCCAACCATCTTCAACTGATAAAGAACCCTCAGAAGAGTTTTGCTTAACAGATTTTGTCTGGGAGTTTTGAACTCCCTTTACAGCACTGACACTCACGCTCCAGGCTTTTCCGTTTGAAATATCGACAACCTCTTTTTCCGGAGCAATTGGAGCATCTTCCTTGGAACACGCTGCAAAAGAGAGTGTTAAAAGGGTTACTATAAATACTGCAATAATATTATTGAGATTATAGCTGCTATA
>CADBRQ010000124.1 GCA_902797115.1 uncultured Bacteroidia bacterium | reverse complement strand
TCTTCTTACCATGTTATTGATGTCGTACTCCCTATCTACCATGCTGAACAAAATTGTAGGCATCGGTCTGAGGAACAGAGACATCGTCATAGAACTTAAAGTCTGACTGTGCGAAAACGCTTATAGATATAACTATACAAGATATACACAAGAGTAGTTTTCTCATAACAGGCAAGTATTTATAATGAGCTACCTATACAACAGAGTAAAGATTCACTCCTTGCAAAGGTACTAAAATATTTTGACTGTGATTGTAGGAATTAAGCCCTTATTGAAGCCCGCTAATTTGCGTCTCTTTAGGGGCAATCTTGCGTACAAGCCCTTGAAGCACAGAGCCTGGACCAAGTTCCACAAATTCTGTTGCACCGTCCGCCACCATATTTTCAACAATCTGAGACCAACGAACAGGATTTGTCAATTGAATGAGAAGATTTTTCTTAATCTCATCGCGATTAGTATGTGGAAGAGCATCTACATTCTGATATACAGGACATACCGGCTCTGTAATAACTGCTTTCTCAATTGCCTGAGCAAGCTCCACTCTCGCAGGGTCCATAAGAGGCGAGTGGAATGCTCCACCAACAACTAAAGGAATAACTCTCTTTGCACCTTTCTCTTTCAGTTTCTCCCCTGCCTCTGCAACAGCATCAATATCTCCACTTATAACCACCTGACCATGGGAGTTATAGTTAGCCGCTACCACCACACCTTTTCCCGCAGTATCTGTTATCTCTTTACAAACTTCTTCTATTACAGCGTTTTCCATTCCAAGTACAGCAGCCATTGTAGATGGTTTTAACTCGCATGCTTTCTGCATGGCAAAAGCACGCTTACTCACAAGGGTAAGCCCCTCCTCAAAACTTAAAGCACCTGCCGCAGTAAGAGCAGAAAATTCACCTAAAGAGTGACCTGCAACCGCATCGGGATTAAAGTCTGAACCTAAACATTTTGCAAGCACAACAGAGTGAATGAAAATTGCCGGCTGAGTAACTTTGGTCTGTTTAAGTTCCTCTGTAGTACCTGTGAACATAATATCAGAGATTCGCCAGCCCAATATCTCATTAGCTTTCTCAAACAACTCTTTTGCCTGAGGATTAGTATTGTAGAGCTCCTGCCCCATTCCTGTAAACTGCGCCCCTTGTCCGGGGAAAACAAATACTTTCATATTTATACTTATATTAAAAATCTAATTTATTCAATTTATCAAATTCATTACTCCCTCTTCTCCTTTTTCTACTCGCGATACGATAGCAAAGATAATCTTTTTATTTAACTTTGCCTTGAATTTCGTTTACGGTACAATCGTAAGCTCCCGTAGTTCAATGGATAGAATAAAAGATTCCGGTTCTTTAGATAGGCGTTCGATTCGCCTCGGGGGTACTACAACAAATAGTTCAATAAAAAATGGGGGCCGCTGTCTTAAGACTTTGAGCCCCCACCTTTTATTAAGCATTCATTATCTATTACAGACTTTTGTCAACTGCAGGGCGTACTGAATATCCTGTTCCTTTATAGTTAGTTCTCAACATAACATACTTTGTACCATCATCATAATTGTCATTCGGCACCAACTCTGTTGAGTTGAGACATCCAAATTGCAATGAATAACCGCTTGTGTAATAAGCAGCATGAGCACTCCAATAGTAGCCGTCCTCTCCTAAATCAGCCCAATCTCCTGTTGACTGGCGACGAATACCGGTAAGTGGGAAGAAGATGGTATTTGTCATTGAGGAGTTGGTATAGAAGTGGAAACCATTTTCAGCTCCCGATGCTAATTGTGTATTAGCACCACCCATACCTACTCCATCAGCTGTAGTTGCCGTAGTGAATCCGGAAAAGGCTCCGGAAGCCGGTACTGTAAAGCCGTATGGACATGGGTCGTAAATTGTCTTGACAACTATTTCATCGTTAGGATCTAAAGGAATCTCTCCTTCATTTCCGCCAAGTCGTTCCGAATTAATACTCCACAGGTTGGTAAAGAAATTATCCATAATGGCCACACCTTGCCAATTTTTAGTAATATTAAATGCGTATGGAGCACTGTTATACAATCCCAATTTATGCATTGCATCGTGAGTATAACTAGTATAAATACCCATATCGTTCGCAACTATCAGAGTACCATCGTTCTTAACTCCGGTAGAACCCCAGTAATCTTTAGCATAGTTACCCAAACCGGAACTTGCAAGTTGAGGATCTTTTCTTCCCCACTGGTAGAACGGATTGTTACCTGTTGGCTCTTGTCCTTGTTTACCGTCTTGAATAATATCAAAATCCTTATAGTAGCCACTACCTATTTGGCATATACGGACTTTTGCACTACGAGATTTATAATCTATCCTATCTCCAACTGCGCACCATCCCAAGTTAACAGGTAAGAACTCATATTCAATTCCCGCCTTGTTGGCTACGTTTATGGTTGAAAAATCTTCGTCGGTAACCCAAATATGCCAGCTCCAAAGAACATAACGACGTTTCTCATTCATCCAGGTAGGATAGCGGCTGTCCGGATCGCTTTCTATTTTATCTGTAAGAGCTATTACAGCATTCCCTTGCTTAATATTATTCTTGGAAACAAAGAAATATGCATAAAGTTCTGTAGTACTTGATATATCTTGAGAAGGATCGTTAGGGCGAATAACAATATCTTCTGCCTTTATGAGATTTTCACTATCCTGCCATAACAAAGAGAGTTTTGTTGCGTTCTTTATATAATTTGGCCCCCTTAAGGAAGCAATCCACATTCCGCTCAGACATTCTTGATCATAGATACCGGTGCTGCCAAACTGATTTGGAACAGGTAAATCGTAATAATTTCCAACCCATGATGGTACATGGTAAGAACTTGTGTTGAGAGAACCATGTTTAATGGTATTACCCCAAACCAAAGGTATTTTATACCAACCCGGTGCTCTGACAACATAACAGTTGGCTGTACTTCTTCCCCCCGGAATGAGCCGACCGTTCGCGTCATATAAACTCAAATCAATAGCAGCTGCCTTTCCTGACATATTAGAAGAAGCCCCCTCATAAATATCCGCAGCACGTGAATTCTCAAGAATATCTGCATGATACAACTCTGCTGGAACAGATGTTGCATCATCTATCTCTGCTGTTTCTGCACTAACTGAGAAAGACTCCGGACCTGTGGTATTATTTACAGCTCCATTCGGAGAAAATGTGAGCCAATTAACACCCAGTGCAGATTTATTATCCTCTGTTAAATCTGTGTAAGTAGATCCTCCGTCATTAGAAACCTGAACTTTCCATGCCATTGGCTCTGTCTTACCTGTACTGATTCTTGTCCTATAGCTGGTTACTGTATATTCTCTCACTCCCGATGCAAACATAAATTTATCCGGCGCAGTACCATCGAATGAATATGTATAAACATCAACGGCACTCATACCCTCATCAAAATTCTGTTTACGGGCAAACTTAGAACGATTGAATTTAATTCCGCCAGCTTTGGTAATCTGTTTCTCATAACCCTTTCCATCTGCTCTGATTCCGGTTACTATGAAACCGTTAGAGAAAGTGACAGGAAGAGTAACCGCATAGTATTGTACACCTGGTTTAAAAGTACCATTAGGAGCTACCACTGTAACTGTTTTCTGTGTCTCAGTAACATTTGTAACAACAGGCTCTGCACCAACTAAATCAACCTCAAAAGTACCTGCTAAATTCTCACCGTTAAGCCCCTCTATCTCTACCGCAGTAATATCATCGTGAGCAACTGTAAAACAGAATCCGGAACATACATTATAGAAATACAATGAACCATCTAAAACATCTCCCTTTTCATCAAGGGGATGGATCTTGCCCTTTGCAACAGAGATATTCAAACTATCTGCAAAACTATTCTCCGTTGCTACTTGATAAGAAGGAAGAGAAGTTGTGAGGACATGACTGACAGTGTCTATGTTATATGAAACACTATAATGCCAATTAGTTCTATACTGAGAAGGGTTAGTTGAGCAATATTGCGTCTCTTTAACGCCAGTTTTTGAGTATTGAACATTAACACGCGCCTTTAAAGTTGCTTCCTGATTTCTAGGATAAAGGGCAACTATTTGTCTCTCTGTCTTTTTACCCGCACCAGTTGTAAATTTCTGAATAACACCCTCAAATTCAACAAATTCATGAGTTGCTACTGTATTGTTGGATGTAAATTTAAATGGAATACTCGACATCTCTTCATTATGCGATCCTTGAGCATAATTCAATTGGGTCGAAAAATGTTCAGAGACATAAGAGGTCCAATATTTTTCACCACAATATTCTCCCTCTGTTTTTATCACTTCCGGATAAAAATCATCGTACGATACATCTTTGTAAAAAAGAGATATTCTCTCATTAGGAGACCATATAACAGATGTTAAATCTTTACCGCCCAATGAGGTTTTAGTATCACCATCCCCCTCATCTGCTCTGTAAGCTTTAAGCGAAAGCTTTACAGTTTTAGAGGTTACATTGGAAACAGAAGACGCAGGAATATCTCCTCCATCCTCATTCATCAAAACAGGCGCATCCTCTTTGCTACAAGAGATAATAAAACTAATTAAGAGAACCGCCCAAAAAGCATAAAATAAATTTTTCTTCATTATATATGTGTTTTACCTACTTTTTCCCTATTTTTGGAAAAAATCGTGCAAAGATAGTAAAATTTTAATATTCACCAAATTAATCTACAAACTCCATCTCTTTAAGCAAATAGCCTGCCCCACCAATCTCCTCAATATTGAAAAGAATATAGCGTACATCCAAAGAGATATTTCTGCAAACTTCAGGGTCGTAAACAATATCACTCATTGTCCCCTCCCACACACGGTCAAAGTTGATTCCAACAAGATTTCCGTACGCATCAAGGACAGGACTTCCTGAGTTCCCACCGGTTGTATGATTGGTTGCCAAGAAACAAACCGGCTGATTTTCACGCCCTCCTTTCGCATATATATCCCTGAGTTTCTGAGGAATATTATAATCAAATATATCGGGATTATCTTTCTCAATTATACCCTTGAGAGTAGAAACAGGTTTGTAATAAATTGCATCTGCGGGGTTGTAGCCTTTCACATGACCGTATGCCACACGAAGTGTAAGATTCGCATCGGGATAAAAATCTTTACCCTTCTCAAAATCCATCTGACCTTGCATATAATCTCGATACGCTACTCTAATCTCTGAATTTAAGCGGTTTATGGTTGGCCTTAGATTATCATAATACCAGCGATAGAAATGCTCATACATTTGATATGCAGGATCATTCTTTATTATATCTTCATCTTTTTGGGTCAGTTTCAACACCTTCTCCTTATCTGTGAATATTGTATTCTTAAATACTGCATCTCTCCACCCCTCAGCACTGCCATACTCTGCGAGTTTTTCTTTGAGATACTCCGGCTTAAACTCATCGGGAACATTTTTATTAAAACCATTAACCATTGCTACAAATATCTCCTCATCGATAGGTTGATGGTAATCTTTAAAGAATGCCTCTGTATAAGCCTCTTTTGCTTTCTGATTTTTGAAATTTCTCTCAATGTTAGACGCAAACTGCAAAAGTTCAATAACTCTGATTGTCTCTGAATAATTTTCGTACGCGAAGAAATATGGGTTGCGCTCTTGGTAAAGCTTCTCTAAATTCTCTAAAACTCCGTTATATCTATTGCCTTTTGCCCACTCTTTAAATCTCGCTTCAAACTCTTTTTTTGCCTCCACAGTTTTCATCTTTGCTATTCCTTTTGCTTCTCCCTGCCATTTTTTCCATGCGTTTGCAATGCTTGCAGCTTTAGATGAATATTGTATTCTGACTGCCTGACTTTGATTCATATACTTTTTTACAATATCTAATCTTTTAGTTCTTAAAGCAATCTTTGTTGGGTCCGAAACCTCTGCCGTATAAGCTACCTCATCCGATGTTACATACTCTTTAGTGCTTCCCGGACAACCGTAAACAAATGTAAAATCGCCCTCATTTACACCTTTTAGAGAAATTTTGAAGAATTTTCTCGGGGTATATGGAACATTATCTTTTGAATACTCTGCCGGATTGTTATCTTTATCTGCATAGATTCTGAAAATTGAGAAGTCTCCCGTATGCCTTGGCCACATCCAGTTATCTGTGTCTCCACCAAATTTTCCTATAGAAGATGGCGGCGCGGCAACTAATCTAACATCTCTGAACACCTTAAACACAAAGAGAAAATATTGATTTCCATAGAAGAGTCCCTCAACATTTGCTCTTAGCCCTTTACCTTCTGACATTGCTTTTGCAGTGAGTTTTTTAGAGTTTACCGCAACAATGGAATCTCTCTGACGCTCACTCATAGATGTGTTATAGCCTACAAGAACTTTATCTGTAACATCCTCCATGTATTGCAGAAAACTCACTGTAAGACCCGGATTAGCAAGCTCTTGCTCCCTATTCATTGCCCAAAAACCATCTTTCAGATAGTCGTGCTCAACGCTTGAATGTTTTTGAATATAGCTGTAACCGCAGTGATGATTGGTAAAAAGCAATCCCTCTGCCGATACAAGTTCTCCTGTACATCCGGAACCGAACAGCACAACCGCATCTTTTAAGGATGCCTTATTTATGCTATAAATATCCTCTGCAGAGAGCTTTAAACCCTTTGCTTGCATATCTCCGATTCTTTGAGATATAAGTGCAGGAAGCCACATTCCTTCATCTGCCCTAAGAGATTGAATTCCCGCAACTATAAAAACTATCAGTAATGTAAAAAGTTTTTTCATGGCATTTATTATTAAGTGTGTTAATATTTATTCTATAAGCTTATATTAGTTCCATATTTCCCTTTCTACCAGCCGAAAGAGATGATATAATAGAACATGAAACCGCATGCAACAAGTTTAAGCCCTGTTCCACAGATGAATCCACAGAAAGCGCCAAATGCGCTTATAAAAGAACGCCTTGCATCTTTGTGAGCCAGAAGCATTTCTGCGAGAAACGCCCCTGCTATTGTCCCAATTATTATACCCACTGGTGTAAAGAAAAGACCTATCAGCAACCCTGCTAAAGCTCCTCTGCTTGCATATTTGCTCCCACCAAATTTCTTTGTAAACCAAGCCGGTACTATATAATCTACTATTGTTACTGCTATCGTTATTGCAAACCATGTAAGAAGTAAGGTACCACTCATCGATGCGCCGGCAGAATCTGTTCCTCCACCCCACAGAAAGAGAATGAGCATACCCGCCCAACTGATTGGCGGACCAGGAATTACAGGAAGAATACAACCTATAAAACCTAAAATGCCCAATATTATTGCAACTATTGCTATTGTTGTTGTCATTTTTCTGTTCTATTATCGAGCACTTCTACCCCCTCTCTGAATTTCTCTTTTGCCTCTTCCGAATTCTCTTGTTTCTGCTGCTCCTCTGCTTTCTGCTCTTCTTCTTGCCTCTTTTCAAGTTCCTTTGCTGCTTTACGCTCCTCTTTCTCTCTGTTTTCTTGTGCTATCTTCTCTTCTATAGATTGTTTTAAACTATGAATGAGTTTATGGTCTTCCGGAAAATATATTTTAACCTGTGGATATATTGGGAAACGAATATTCTTTAAACTACCTCTTTTAGAAGCTCTTACACTTCTTTCTGTAATGGCGCTCCTGCCTGCTGGCATCTCATCTTGCCTCCAAGTGTAACCTCTCAAGCGTTGTTTCTCTATCTCCAAATTGTGAGTAGGTATCATATCGCTCTTAATATCTCCAACATACTGAACTCTTTGTATCTCTCTATTCACTATCTTGGCACTCAGGATTTTACACTCTTTCTGGTTCATCAGCGTTATGGTTGTATCTCTCTCTGCAAAAAAGAGCATCGCCTGAACACCTCCCATCGCATCAAACCTATAGATGTCATTTTCATCAAAATAGGCCACCATCTCCACACTCTTTATCTGATTAAAGTGTATTGAATCTTCGCGAGTTACAATCATTGCATTCTCTATAAGATTGGCTTTGTAGAGATTATTATTCCGCAAAGCCACTTGAATACTGTCCGCCGTAAACTGATTCTTTTCTTCACTCCAGAGAATCGGGTCTTTATAGAATCTTGCAATACTATCTAATGATGTGTAAATAAGAGAGTCACACGCACCGGCAACATCGCTTCTGTGCATCTTGACATTACGAAACATTGTCATAAACGTAACAAGTGTAGAATCTACCGGAGCAGAAGAATCCAAGCTGTCTTTATGAGTATTAAGAGAATCTCTTGCAGAAATATTGGAGAGCGAATCTCTAAGCTTTTTACTTGAAAGTGAGTCGCTTGCAGCAGTAATCAGTGCCAAAGAATCTCGCATTTTTTCAAATTTTACCAATGAATCTTTTGCTGCAATTCCGGGATCTTTCGGTTTACCTAATAGCTCTTTATTTTTGTAATACGCATCGAGATATTTCTTATTCTCAGCATGAATACCCTCCATTGGATCTTGCTTAATAAGTTTAAGCCGATTGGCAGCACGCACTACCTCTAAACTATCTACCTCATACATTGGCAGTTGCCACATCCTTAGCGTGTCTCCTTTTGCAAACAGAGTGTCTCTTTTTATAGAAATGGAATCTCGTACCACCACTCCGAGAGAATCTTTAATCTGATGCCTCACTTTATCCTCACTCCACATTCCGGCTACAGGATTTTTGGTAAGAAGCGCTATCATTGGGTCGGGCTGATATGTCCCCTTATCTCCAAGTAAAAAAGTTTGCTGGCTATCATCCTGAAGCTGAACATTATCCATCATCTCCACAAAGCCGTTATTGCGAAAATATTTAATGCTGTCTGCCCAAATCTGCTGATTGTCCGTGGCAACATAATTGTCTTTATTAAGCGTAAGACAAGATGTAGCATTATCATACACAGCATTATTGGAGAAAACAGTATCTCTCTCTTTCCAAGCAGTTATATTATCGTAAAAAAATGCTTGGTCTCGATTCGAATTGTATATTGCCCTCTCTGCAACAACAAACATAGAGTCTGCAAACATCTCCACATCTCCTTCAAAAGAGAAACTTCTTGTTTCCGCTTCATACTTTCCATTGCTCCCCTCTATAATCTGCCCATCTTTGCTCCTCATTGCTCCGCCATTGTAAAAAACAGCGGTGCTGTCAGATGTAAAATAGTCTAAATATCTGGTCTTTAGCTGATCTCCTTTCTTATTGTAGAGCCGCACAATATTTCCTCTAAACTGCGCAAGATTCTGATCACTCAAATAGGTAAGCTTATCGCTTACAAGATATGTATCTTGCTGAATAATCTGAACATGCCCGATTGCATCTATCACATTATCATTCACATTCCAGACAGCCGAATCGCAGAGGAGATAAGTATTGTTGTGTAAAAAGCGGGCAGGTCCTCTCACTATTCTATACGGAGAGCCGTTAAGTTCCTCTAACTTAGCAGCTTTTGCATCAACAAGGCGAACCAAAGAATCCCTCCCTTTGTTTATTTGGGCATTTGCATTATTGCCGAAAGTTCCAAACATTCCCATTAAAAATGAGAAGACAAAGAGAAAGAAAGTTGTGCTCCTGAACTTCATTATGAGAATCTAAAGAAGAGTTTACTTTATCCAGCCGGGGTGCTCAAATTCGCAATCTTTATACATATCATCTATACGGATATATGTAGTTTTCTGCTTGGAGACTACAAATTCCCTGATTGCATTATTGTGCAGCTGATTCTCTGCAAAGTTCTGAATAACAGCAAAATCATCTTTATACTCTGCTGTATGTGCCGGAATTATTTCATTCAAGATAATAATCTTATATATCACTTGTCCCCTCTCATAGATATCAGACGACAATGACTCTATTGGCACAGATATCTCTCCTACCTTTAAATCTTTGATGATGTTGTAATCTGCAGGATTCAATCTGTCTTTTTCAAAATATACAGAGCCGGTTTCATCGTCAAACATCTGACCGCCATTCAAGATTGTTTTCATCTCCTGAGAGTATTGTTTAGCTGCCATCTCAAAAGTTACATTACCGGCAAGTATCTCTGTTTTAATACTATCGAGTGTTTTAAATGCCTTATCCCTATCTTCTTGAGTATATTTTGGCTTAATGAGAATATGGCGTGCATTAAACATGTCACCATCTTTCTCAATCATTTGAATAAGGTGAAATCCATCCGGAGTCTCAACAATTTGAGAAATCTGCCCTGGTTTGAGCATCATCGCAGCATTTGAGAAAGCAGGCCAATAAATATTTTTAGATGCCATTCTCAACTCTCCCCCGCGGGTTGCATTGCTCGCATCTTCGGAATACAATGCCGCCAACATAGAAAATTTTTCTCCGTTCAAAACCCTCTGCCGCATCTCTAAAAGTTTCTCTTTAACCTCCATAACTGCCTTTTCCTTAGAAGGATACAACACAATTTGACTGAATCTGTATTGAGTTGGAATTATTGGAAGAGAATCTTTATCTATTTTGTTGTAAAATTTCTTCACTTCCTTTGGAGTAAGTGTCTGAACCGCCCCTACAATTTTGGAACGCTCCTGGTCTATCAAACTTTGCTCGCTCATCCTTTCAGTCCAATCCTCTTTAAGTTTGAAAATCGGCATTTTAAAATACTCTTCTGTCTCTTTCTGCCCGCCCAACTGCGTCATTACTCTGTCCAAACGGTCATTAACCTGCATCTGAACATAGTCTGTATTAACGGTAAGACTGTCTAGTTTTGCCTGATTCAGAAGGAGTTTTCCCATCAGAATATTTTCCAGAATCTGACAGCGAGCCCTTTTGTCATCTGCCGTATATCCCTGTGCCTGATTAATTTGAACCTCCTCCTCTATTTGCGAAAGGAGTATAAATTCACCACCTACAGCAGCTATTGTCTTATCTATCACCCCTTTGTCATAAACTTGAGCATTTGTTCTAAATGCGCTCAAAAACAAAACCGCTCCGGTGAGCAAAACCCAAAAACTCTTCTTTATCATCTATATATCTGTTTAAAAAGTCCTTTTATAATTCTTGCGAATATACTCATTATAGTTCAGTTTTCCAATTTTTATCCTTTGCCATCCTGCTCTCCTCCTCTCGATGCGCTATCTTTTGCTCCAGCATTCTCGTCAACTCCTGATACCTGACAAGTCCCCAGCTTTGCTGGAGCGGACTTAAAAATCTTGGAGGCACTTCCCCTGCAAATCTGTCTATATAAATATCTTCTCTCAACCTCTCTATTATCTCGGCGATGAATTCCAAGTACGAATCGAGAGTAAAATTGTAAAACTCCTCTTTACAACGCTCATACTCCTTTTCAATTTTAGTGCCACGAATAATTTGGAGCTGATGAAATTTTACAGCAGTAACAGGCAGAGTATTAATAACTTCTGCATAGCGTAGCATTTCATCTCTACTCTCGTTTGGGAGACCGAAAATAAAATGAGCGCATTGGGTAATACCTCTTTGCGCTGTTTGTTGAATTGCCCAACAAGATTGCTCAAAAGTGTGCCCTCTATTTATTCTCTCAAGCGTTTTGTTATAAATGCTTTCTACTCCATACTCAATTATAACTATCTTATTTTTAGATAGTTCTGCAAAGTAATCGAGTTTAGCTTCATCTATACAATCGGGCCTGGTTCCTACGACAATACCTTCAATAAGCGGATGGGAGAGAGCTTGTTCGTAAAGTTCTTTGAGTTTTTCCAAGGGGGCAAATGTATTTGAATGAGGCTGAAAGTATGCAATATATCTTTGAGCTTTACGATAACGAACTTTATGAAATTTTATACCCTCCTCTATCTGCCAAGCAATTGAGTGGGAAGGAGTTGCATAGTTCGGATGAAAAGCGGCATTATCGCAAAAAGTACACCCTCCAACATTGGGACAGGAAAAGCCGGCATCTATCACAACTTTTTGCAACCGCGCACCATAATGCTCCTTAAAATAGTTTACAAATGAGTTATATTCCATTGTTTTTAGCTTAACACTCAAATATATTCGATTTTAAACACTTAAAAGTAACATTTTTTTTCAGATTATATTTTGCTAAATTTGTAGAATAAAATAACACTTACTTTAAACGAAAAATGAGAAAAATTGGAACAATAACCCTTTTAGTTGCGTTAATCTTCTCTGTTGCAACCATATCAAACGCCCAAGACATAATGAAACTGTTCGGGAATATCTCTTCAGAAGTTAAAGCAAAGTATGCTCCGGACAGCAGAGATAAGACATACGACATTCGCCTTTTAAATCAAAATGGTAAACTTGTTCTTATCGGCAGCACAACAGAGCCGGAAGCAAAAACTGCTTTAATAGAGAAACTTAAAGAGGCGGGAATTGCTCCGGAAGATAAAATTACCCTTCTTCCAGATGCAGCATTAGAGGGACGCACATACGGTGTAGTCAGTATGAGTGTGGCAAGTTTTAATTCAGATCCAAGCTTTAGTGCAGAAAGCGGAACTCAAGCACTTGCGGGAATGCCTGTAACTGTCTTAGAAAAAAGCAGTTATTGGTATAGATGCATAAATATGGAGGGCTATACCGCTTGGGTTATCACAACAAGCGTATCGAGAATGAACAAAGAAGAATACGATGCATATCTCTCTATGCCTAAGTGTATTGTAACTGTACCATACTCATTCATATATAGCAAACCTTCCGAAAACTCACTACCTGTAAGCGATTTAGTTTTAGGATGTGTAGTTGTGAATGACGAGATAACAGTGAATAACCCTCTGTATGAGGAGTATATTCAAAAAGAGTACAGCGTTAATTTTAAAGATGGATATAATCTAAGTCCGAATCGCAGAGATTTGAAAAAAGCAGCAGGATGGACAAGAGTGCACTTAACAGACGGACGAGCCGGCTATGTAAAAAGTTCTCATTTAGAGGATTTTAGCAAATGGGTTTCAAAAGCGGCACCAACTCAGGAAAACATTGTAGCAACTGCAGAGAAATTCCTCGGCTGGCCGTATGTTTGGGGAGGTACCTCAATTAAAGGAATAGATTGCAGCGGATTAAGCAAAACTTGCTATTTCTTGAATGGTTACGTTCTTCGCAGAGATGCCTCTCAACAAGTTAAGACAGGAGATGCAGTGAATATTGACGAATGGCTTAAAGGAAATTATACTCGCGATGCGTTAAAGAACCTAAGACCGGGGGACCTTCTATTCTTTGGAAGACGAGCCACAGCCAACTCAAAAGAGAGAATTACTCATGTGGCAATCTACATAGGGGACGGGAAAATTATTCACTCATCTAACGTGGTGAGAAAGAACACTTTACTGCCAAATGAAGATAACTATTACAGCGGTGCGGTAAACCTTCTTCATGCTCGTCGCATTATTGGAAATGCCGATTGCGACAAAGGCATTCTATCTGTAAAATCTATAATGACAAAATAATTTTTAAAAGATGACAACAAGAAGAACTTTTTTGAAAAGCGCAGGTTTGTTGGCTGCCGCGGCGGCAGTTGTGAATCCAAGTAAGATTTTCGCAAGAACTATTGGCGCTCCTAAAACAAAAGGTGTAAAAGAAATCAATTTGGAGTGGTGTCCGTTTGAAGCAAAGATGAAACATGTTTTCACTATTTCCGGTTCATCACGCTCAACAACTCCAATTGTCTTAACAAGAATTACTTACGATGGATTTACTGGTTATGGAGAAGCAGCAATGCCACCATATCTTGGAGAGACATATAACTCAGCAATGGACTTTTTGAAAAAAGCTCGTCCCGTGCTTAAAACTTTCAAATCTCCATTCATGATTGGAGAGATTATGGAAAAAATAGATTCCATTGCCACAAACAACTGTGCAGCAAAGGCATCTATAGATATTGCTCTTCACGATATTGTTGGTCAAATGTTGGGACAACCTTGGTATAAAATCTGGGGGTTCAATCCTGAGAATTGTCCATATAACTCATTTACAGTAGGTTTAGCTTCTCATGACGAGGTCCTTAAGAAAGCTAAAGAGGCAGATGCAGAGGGACATCTTATCAAAGTGAAACTTGGAATGAGCGAGAAACAGGACAAGATGATGATCGACACAATCCGTGAGGTAACAAACACTACAATCTGCATAGATGCCAACCAGGGTTGGAAAGATAAACACTACGCTCTTGATATGATTAACTGGCTCAACACCAAGAACGTTTGTATGATAGAGCAACCTATGCCAAAACTTATGTTAGAGGAAACAGGCTGGCTTACAGAGCGTAGTCCGCTTCCTATCATGGCAGACGAAGCGTGCCAAAGACTTTCGGATGTTAAAAAACTACACGGCTATTACACCGGAATAAATATCAAGCTTATGAAGTGTACGGGATTGCATGAAGCGCGCGAAATGGTAAGTCTTGCCCAAGCACTCAACATGAAACTCATGATTGGCTGTATGACAGAAACATCCGTTGCCATTGCAGCCGGTGCACAAATTGCTCCCGTATGCGAATGGACAGATTTAGATGGCAACTGGCTAATTGCAAATGACTGTTTTACAAGCTCTACTGTAGTTGACGGACGCATTCAACCTAAAGATGCTCCCGGACTTGGATTAACAATGAACAAAGGAGTAAATTTGCAATTCAAAGCAGAAGAATAGTTTATATTTATTTTGAACTCTTGGGACCTTTTTTCTTTCTTGGCTTGTAGCCGTCAACAAGATTGCTGGTTCTGAGTCCTTCTTGAATTGGGCTGCTGACAGCGGAGTCATTCAAATAACCAACGGTGTTTTCTTCGGGAATAGAATATCCAAATACAAGTAAGGATTGTCCAATTAAATCAAATGAAAGAGCCTTTTCCAATTTGGCAAGGGTTTCAAGTGTCATATTGGCTTTGCCTCCAAGCAACACCGATATATGCTGTTGAGTGCAGCACAAGTGCTGCGCAAGTTCCTTTTGGGTTATACCCAGCTCCTTCATCCTGCGCCTAACCTTTATAGCAACTGCGTAGGAATACTTCAACCATGACCAGTTATCTTTAATGTACTGTGCCTGCGAGACAAAACCGTTTGTACTTTTGTGCTCATTAGCCTTTAAAAAATCAATTATATTCATAGCGTTTCGTTTTTTATTCCATCAGCATCAATAATTCCGTTATCCAACAGGTAGTTTCTTACCATTTCCATCTTTTTCAATTCATTCAATGTATGTTCCCTTTCTGCCATAAAATGCGTAAGTTTTATGGCTCCACCAGTAATAAGATATGTGCCTTTTTCAAGTCTGATGGCATATATTCTAAGCCATGAAGCATGTGTTGTTATCCGTTTTCCTTTAGCCTTCTCTTTAGAAAGAAGCATTTCGTGGATTCGGTGATTTTCGAGTGGGCGAAAAAAATTCTCGAGGTTTGCTTCAGGACGGATATCCAGCATCAAACAAGATAACATAGCAGCATCCTCCATAGTATCATAAATTGCTCTATCCAGATCTGTAATGTGGAAGTAGGTGTCCAAGTCCTTTATGTTCCTGACAAAGAACTTATATAGGAAATCCGGATCAAACCAATTAGCAAATGTCTTGGTTAGAATATCTTGCATGTCTCCATCATAAACAACAGCCCAAAGCCTGCCATTATGAAGTATATCTTCAAATCTCATACTACCATCCTTTTTGCAAATATAACAACAAAATTTAATTTATACAAATTATATGTTGTTTTTTTAGAAGCGCTGTAAAGGGCAACATAATGTTCCGAAGTTGTTTGTTACGGAAAAAGTATCTATATTTGTTCAGGTAATCTAAAACGAAAAATATGAACCTCAGAGTTATTAAAAAAGATGTAGACTTCCTTGTTAGTGAGTTAGTTGACGACGCTTTAATTTATTTGGAGCTTCACGATGGTGCCAATGAAGAAAAAATTGCAGAGATTATTGATGCAGCGTTAGACCTTGAAGATGAACTGATTGACAAAATCAACAGTTTACCAAAAGCCCCAAAAGCCCGTAAAGAAAAAGTAAGGACAAAGGGAGGTAACGCAAAACAATACTATAAAGAGATTGAAAAAGAGCTGTTTGGGGGGATTGATGCTCTGTACGAACAGCTTAGCGCCCTTTCTAAAAAATAACAAGAGTAGATAAATCCAAATTAAATATCTGGCGTTGCTTTCTTTAAAGCACGCTCGAGTGCTTTCTCCCTGCCATCTGTGACGGCATTCATAATTGCATGAAATTGCTTAGAGTGATCAAAATAAACAAGATGGCAAAGTTCGTGCGCAATTACGTAGTTCATAAGAGCTTCCGGTAATCTGACCAAGTGCATGTTCAGGTTCATATTCCTCTGCGATGAGCAGCTTCCCCAGTTGGAAGCGTTGTTTTTAATTGCAACCCTCCTGTATGCAAAAGGATTGTTTATCACCTCTCCCGATGCATCTCTGACAATGATTTTTTTAGTCATCAACTCATAAACTTTTTTGGTCTGCTCAGGAAGTATTTTATGTGCAAAGCGGTTCAGCTGCTCGTAAGTAACACTCTTTGTCCCCGATGCAACCATCCTTTCCAATACACTGCCCTTAAAAATAAAATATTCGCTCTTTATTGGATTTGCCATATACTTATCTCTTTACACTCCCAATTACTCTTCTGGAAAACAAAATTAAAAAATAAAGATTATTTTGGAAAATTTCACTATATTTGCTCGCTTTTTGGTTGTCCTGCTTATGCTAAAGAGTTATAGGCCGGAACAGATCATAAATAGCAAAGCTTGTATAACACTAATAATTAAAATCTTAAAGCTATGGCAGAGTATTTAAATTCTGACAAAAAGCAAGAGATCTTTGGCAAATACGGAAAGTCTAATAAAGACACAGGGAGCGCAGAGAGTCAGATTGCTTTATTTTCCTACCGTATCGCTCATCTTACTGAGCATATGAAGAAGAACAAAAAAGACCACGCAACCCAGCGTGCACTTCTTATGCTTGTTGGTAAGAGACGTCGTTTCTTAGATTATTTGAAAGAGATTGACATTGAGAGATACAGAAAGATTGTGAAAGACCTTAATTTACGTAAGTAATTGGTTTACAGAGAGTACCTCTCACAACAGGAAAGAGAAAGACCATTCATCAATCAATGAGTGGTCTTTTTTTATTTAGAAACTAAACGAAGAATCTGATTATTGCTATTCCGGCAATAGAAGCCAAACCAATTACTAAAGTCATCACTGTCTGAGCTTTGTATCCATTCTCCACAGTCAGATTACCCAAGCGGGTAACTATCCAGAAATATGAATCGTTGGCGTGAGAAACTGTCATAGCTCCTGCACCTATCGCCAGAACAGCAAGAGATATTTCAGCGGCAGATACCAGACCAAGAGCAGGAAGCAAAGGAGCAATCAGACCCGCTGTTGTTGTAATTGCCACTGTAGAAGAGCCCTGCGCACTTTTAAAAACAGCAGCTATCAAAAATGGAAAAAATATTCCCAATGTTTTGAGTATCGGGGCATTCTCTGTTATGTACTCCATTAATCCCGATGCGGCTATCACCCTTCCCAAAACACTCCCGGCAGCTGTTACTAAAAGGATAGGCCCCACAGTTCTTAAAGTGCTATCTGTCAGGGAGAAATTTGTAGTCCCCTCCTTTTTGTTCTGCGATTTATTATGAGAAAGCAAGAAGAGGGCTAAAAGAACTCCTACAGACAAAGCAATCATAGGATTTCCTATGAACAGAGAAAAATCTCCCCAAAAGCCACTCCACTTTAATATAGTTGCTAATAAACTTAATGTCATAAGCAAAATAGGAACAACAAGTGGAGATAGAGATGCCGCAGCACTCGGGAGTTTCCCATAAGAAGATTTAAGTACTTGGTAACTCTCTGCAGTTTGGGCAGATAAATCATCGCTGCTCTTAATTTTCTTACCTATATATTTTGCATAGAAATATCCGGCTGTGAGTGGAAAAACAGAAACCAATATTCCCAAACCCATAACCATCAATAAGTTGTCTCCAATTCCCAAACTCTGTGCAGCAGCTATCGGCCCGGGCGTTGGAGGAATGAAAACATGAGAAATATAGAGTCCGCAAGCAAGGCAGACAGTGAGAGTTACACTCGGCACCGGCGTCCGTTTGGCAATTGCTCTTCTTATTGGATCCAATATTACAAATCCACTGTCACAAAATACCGGAACAGAGACTACCCATCCCATAAGTTCCAGAGCCAAAGCCGGTTTTCTCTCCCCAACCAATTTTATCACAACATCTGCAAGTTTTAAAGCGGCTCCTGTTTTTTCTAAAATAGTACCAATAATAGCTCCCAATACTATTACAATCCCTATCGATGTAAAAGTAGCAGAGAACCCCTCACCAATGACCTTTGGAATTTGTTTCAGTGGTATTGCCGCAGCAATGGCAAGAAGCAAGGAGACCGCCATAATACTCAAAAACGGATGAACTTTCCATTTAGAAATCATCAGCAGCATAATTACCACTGCCAACACAAATGCAATAATCAAATATATACCTGTCATAGTTATAATCGCGATAAAATTGTAATAACCGCCAAACGGATATTATTTTTAGCAACATCTTCTTGCATAGCAACTTCCAAAGAGATTCCTTCTGGATTTATACACTCTGCAAAACTAAATCCTGCACCAAGCAACTCATTTTTATCTAAAATTTTACCTGCAATTAAGGCAACCTTGGCATTAGAAGAGTTCCTCAAAACTCCAACAGGTAATTTTCCCATCAGAGTCTGTTTATCTGCACTGCCTTCTCCGGTAATTACAAGGTTTGCATCCTTTGTAAGCTCCTTAAAACCAACCTTTTCTAAAAGAAGATCTATACCGCTGACACAATCCGCATTCAAATACTGCAAGAAAGCATAACCCAATCCTCCTGCCGCTCCGGCTCCCGGAGAATGAGAACGGTCATAACCAAAATGGAGTGCAGAGAGCTCTGCAAACTTTTTTGCTTTTTCATCTAATTCAATAACCATCTGAGGAGTAGCTCCTTTCTGCGGTGCAAAAATATGTGCCGCGCCATTTTTTCCAAAGAGTTCATTCCTCACATCAGAAGCAATTGTAAATTTTATATCTGAAAGTTCTTTGATATCATCCCACTTTCCGCCGGGTGCAAAAACATCTATTAACGCCTGCAACATCCCTATGCCTGCATCACTTGTAGCACTTCCGCCAAGCCCGACAATTATTTGCTTAGCACCATTTTTAACCGCATCGGCGACAAAAAGACCAACTCCGTAACTTGTTGCTATTAAGGGATTTCTCTCTTCCGTAGAAAGAAGGCTCAACCCTGCCGCTTTCGCAATCTCAATAACAGCCGTTTTATCTGAAAGTAAATATTCCGATTCCAAAGGGCGCATCAGAGGATCTTTTACCTTTACAGTAATTCTCTCTCCGCCAATGGCTTCTGAAAATGCCTCAATAAAACCCTCTCCTCCGTCACTAACTCTTACCTGCACTACTTGCGCATCGGGACAAACACTCCTTACTCCTTCAGCAGCAGAAGCGTTTGCTTCAAAAGAAGTTAAGCATCCCTTAAAGGAGTCTATAGCTAAAACAACTTTCAAAATTACTTGTTGTTGCAGCTGTTTACGGGTCCGGTAACTGCACCGGCAACTATATTGGCAATCAAAGCTCTCTGACGAACCAAACCTCCGGTATCGTATGGATGGCAACGGTTAGTAAGAACAATCACAGCAACCTTTTCAACAGGATCTACAACCACAGAAGGGCCGGTATAGCCTGAGTGACCGAAGGTTGCGTATGGAGTAAACAAGTTGCCG
>CADBRQ010000123.1 GCA_902797115.1 uncultured Bacteroidia bacterium | reverse complement strand
ATGCCTGAAAAGTGATTCCGAAGCCGAGTCCGGCAGCGAGTATGGAGGCGAATACCGTTTTGCACTGCCTTGCCAGATTGATGCAACTGTAGAGTATCCACATATAGAAAAACAAGATCACTATACCGCCTGCCAATCCATACTCTTCTATGATTAAGGAATATACAAAATCTGAATAGGGGTGAGGAAGAATGAATCGCTGAGTACTCTTACCCGGCCCTTTGCCAATTATTTTGCCGCTTACTATAGCAATTCTTGCCATATCTGCCTGTAGATCTTCATCGGCCATTGCCTGAATCTCCTCTTTCGTAAGCTCTTTAGTATTATTCTCGTCAGTAGATGATTTTGTAAATCTCTCAATACGCCCCATTGCAGTTTTGAGTCTTGGAAATGCTTTTCCACCGCTCACAAGGTGAATCATTACAACCCCCACACCAAAAGCTCCGACCAATAAAGCAGATTTCCAAATGTAACTCCACTTTATACCTGTTGCTATAAAGATCACAAAGACAATGACTCCCACCAAAAGTGCCATAGAGATACTTCCCCAAGCTATGAGTCCACAGAGAATTGCCACAGGGATTAAAATCTTTACCAAGAACTCTTTAAAATTCTCTAAAGGGCTAATCTCAATGATTCTTGCTAAATAGAGAACTATTGTAATTTTTGCCAATTCAGATGGTTGGAATGTCATTCCTCCAATGCTCAATCCTCTGACTGCACCATTGAGATTTGTTCCCATAATGAGTGTAAGAACCAACAGAGCTACAGTTAGCAAAAGTGACAGGAAAGAGAGTTTCCTATACCACTTGATAGGCAATTTATAGCAAATGAACAAAACTCCCCAGCCAAGAACAACAAATTTCAGCTGACTTAGAACAAAAGAGAAATTGCTCGACTGATGTTTGTAAGCCAGCGAGCTACTCGATGAATAAACAACTAAAAGTGAGAAGATTGTGAGCAAAAGTGTCACCATCCAGATTACCTTGTCACCTTTTAGTCGCTGCACCACCTTCTCGGAGGCGTTCTCCATCTTATTCTCTATGTTATATTTTTCAGACATTCTTCTTTACTCTTTATAGTTCGCGGACAGCTTTTTTAAATTGCTCCCCTCTATCTTCGTAATTTTTGAACAAATCGAAACTTGCACAGCAAGGTGATAATAGGACAGTATCTCCCTCAACCGCATGTTCATACGCCTTTTCCACCGCCTCTTTGGCACTCGAAACATCTATTATGGTGCTCACTTTATCTGCAAAGTTTTCGTGTAGTTTTTTGTTGTCAACTCCCATGCAAATAAGCACTTTAACCTTCTCTCTCACAAATTCATACAGCGGAGAGTAGTCATTCCCTTTATCTGTTCCGCCGGCAATCCAGATAACAGGAGTTCTCATACTTTCAAGGGCATACCATGCAGAATCAACATTTGTAGCTTTTGAATCGTTTATATATTGTACCCCTTTGATAGTCAGAACTTTTTCGAGACGATGTTCCACTCCCTTAAAATTCATCAAAGAGTCCCTGATAACTTTCTTGTCTATATGAATAGCTTTTGCAGCTATTGCAGCAGCCATTGAGTTGTAAATATTGTGTTTTCCTTGGAGGGCAAGTTCATTCAGATACATACTGTACTCGTCATCTTCATATCGTACAAACAACTTATTATCATCTATATATGCACCTTGATTCACCTTCTTTTTCTGTGTGAACGGGAGCTTTTTTGCGGTCAGTACTATTTTATCGAGCTGGGCTGCTGTTATCTTATCATCTTGACAAAATACAAAACACTCTTTCTGTGTCAGATTCTGAGTAATGCGGAACTTAGCATTGATATAGTTCTGCATTTTATAATCGTAACGGTCTAAGTGGTCGGGAGTTATGTTTGTAAGTATGGCAATGTCCGCTTTAAATGTACTCATACCGTCAAGTTGAAAACTGCTCAGTTCTATAACATAATAATCGAAGTTCTCTGTTGCCACTTGATATGCATAACTCTTTCCTATATTACCTGCAAGACCTACATTAAGTCCTGCATTTTTAAGCATATAATAAATCAGCGATGTGGTAGTTGTTTTTCCATTACTCCCTGTGATACAGATTTTTTTTGCTTTATCATAACGTCCTGCAAATTCAATTTCAGAGATAACCGGAATCCGATGTTGCTTTATCAGCAAAACAAGAGGATTGTTCTCGGGTATTCCAGGACTCTTTACAACTTCATTTGCAGAGAGTATAAGTTCCTCTGTATGACCTTTCTCTTCGTATGGTATGTCAAACTTGTTGAGAGTTTGTTTATACTCCTCTTTAATCTCCCCTTTGTCGCTCAAAAAAACATCAAACCCCTTTAAGCGAGCCAGCACAGCACTGCCGACTCCACTTTCGCCTCCACCTAAGACAACAATTCTCTGTTTTCCCATAATTATCTGATTTTAAGTGTTATAACTGATATTATTCCTAAAATTATTGCAATAATCCAAAACCTGACAGTGATCTTTGCTTCCGGAATGGGATTATGTGGATATTGAATTATTGCATCGGGATTTTCCTTTTGAAAATGATGATGAAGCGGACTCATCTTAAAGACTCTCACCCCTTCTCCTTTTTTCTTTTTAGTGTACTTAAAGTAATAGCGCTGAATGATAACACTCAAGCTCTCAACGAAAAAGATACCGCAGAAAATTGGAATTAAAAGCTCTTTTCTCATCATAATTGCAGCTGTTGCAATGATTCCTCCTATGGTGAGACTTCCCGTATCTCCCATAAAGACTTGAGCAGGATATGTGTTGTACCAGAGGAATCCTATGAGAGCCCCGATGAATGCTGCTATGAACACCACAATCTCCCCTGTATTAGGAATATACATTATTCCCAAATAATCTGCCCAAAGTGCGTTGCCGCTCAAATATGCCAGAACTCCGAGGGTTGCCCCCACTATTGCAGAGATTCCTGTGGCAAGCCCATCCATCCCATCCGTAAGGTTTGTTCCATTGGAAACTGCTGTAATAATGAAGATTACGATTAACACATAAATTATATTTGTTGCAACATCTTTTGCTTTTTCATTTTTAAATGGCGCCAGCCATGAGTACTTGAACTCGTTGTGTTTTAGGAACGGAATGGTTGTGGTACGGCTTTTCACATCGCGATAGTAAATCTGCCTGCTCTCTCCGATTCCCTCAACTACTTCTGTCTTAGCTCCTTCGCTCTGCGGTTTTTCATATATTCTGATCACATTCTCTTTGCTCACAAGCAGAGTGACTCCTACAATTATTCCTAATGCAACTTGCCCGAATACTTTGTATTTCCCCTTCAGCCCATCTTTATTTTTCTTGAAAACTTTAATGCTGTCATCTAAGAAACCTATAGTTCCAAGAAGCAATGTGCAGATTATCAGGAGTATAGTATATACGCTGGTAAGATTACAGAAGAGCATAACTGGAACTAAGATTGAGATTATAATAATCATTCCACCCATGGTAGGGGTCCCTTTTTTGGCAATCTGCCCTTCAAGACCGAGATCTCTGATGGTCTCTCCGATCTGTTTTTTCTGGAGTCTCCGAATTATTGCAGGACCTACCCAAAATGCTATTATTAAGGCGGTTATAACGCTTGCCGCAGACCTGAAAGTAATATACTTAAACAGGTTTGCTCCGGGAAAATATATGTTCAGCTCTTTAAGCCACTCTACAAGATGGTATAACATATTAATTCTGATACTTTAATTCAAATGCTGCTTTAACTATCTCTTTATCATCTAAATGATGTTTTGTAGTTCCAATAATCTGGTAATTTTCGTGTCCTTTTCCTGCAACTAAAACTATGGAGCCCGGACGTGCATCTTGGATTGCTTGCGTTATTGCCTCGGTCCTATCCGGAATAAACTTACTTTTCTGTCTTACACTCAGACTCATACCCTCCCTTATATCGTCTATTATAACTGACGGATTCTCTGTTCTCGGATTATCCGATGTAACATAAATCTTATCTGCATACTCTCCGGCAATCTTTCCCATTATAGGTCGTTTGGATTTATCTCTGTCTCCTCCGCAGCCAAATACGCATATCAGATCTCCCTGAGGTTTAAGACATTTGAGGGTTTTAAGTACATTCTCCAACGCATCGGGAGTATGGGCATAATCTACTGCTGCAATAATATTCTCTCTTCCTTTGATATGCTCTAAGCGCCCTGCTACGGAGTGCAACCCTTCCATAATTGTAACTAACTGATCGTGAGGAGCTCCAAGTAATACAGCCGTACCGTAGATTGCAGTAAGGTTCTCTGCGTTGTATTCCCCTATAAAGTTGCAATTCATGGTTGTGCCGTTAATATTGAGTTTCATCCCCTCTATTGTCTGCTCAATTATTCGTGCCTTAAAGTCTGCAGGATTTTTACAAGAATATGTATGAACCTCTGCTTTTGTCTCTTGCACAACATATTCGCCATTTACATCATCTATGTTTGTCAGAGCAAACGCATCGGGAGAGAGAGAGTCGAAAAATCTCTTCTTGCAATTACGGTAATTATCAAACGATTTGTGGTAATCTAAATGGTCAAGGGTAAGATTTGTAAATATTCCCCCTTTATATTTTAACTCAGCGATGCGTCCTTGATCTACTGCATGGGAACTTACCTCCATAAAGCAATACTTGCATCCGGCATCAACAATCTTTCGTATAAGCCGGTTAAGTTCCAGAGACCCCGGAGTGGTATTGATTGTCTCGATTTTCTCCTGATCTATGTAATTTGCTATGGTAGAGATTAATCCGCATTTAAATCCAAACCCATTGAAAGTATTGTAGAGTAGGGTGGCTATTGATGTTTTCCCATTGGTTCCTGTTACTCCAATAAGATTGAGAGAAGCGGAAGGGTCTTGATATAAGTTGCGGGCGATTTTACTCTCTGCAACTCTGCAGTTTCTGACAACAATGTAAACTATCAGCTCTCTTTTGTTCTCTTTTAACGCAATCTCCTCATCTTCCGGAATGTATTCGCATACAATGTATCCTGCCCCCCTCTCAATCGCATCGCGAATATATTTACCTCCATCTGCATTGTTGCCTCTGACAGCTATAAACAAACTCCCCTTTGTACATAGTCTGGAATCGATTTGCACATCTGATATGTTGTAACTATTCACAAGACAATGTAAAGCAGTATCTTGATAGAGCTCCTCTTTTCCTTGGAACTCCCGTATCACATCTACCCCGTTGAGTAAGTTTGCTAATGTCATATCTGTTTTATTAATTGTTTTTTACTATCTCCTTTACTTCATTTTCTCCCTTTGGCTCCGTTGATGCATCTTCACTTGAATCTTCTGTCGTCTCTCTAATTTGCATCTCTTCCTCTTTCTGTTTTTTATTGGAAAGTGTCAGAAGAACGAGTGGTTTTCCACTCTCTGCATTACTTTGGATGTGTTGCCCCACAACTCTTCCGGCTCCAATAGATTTTACCCTGTATCCTCTGTTTTCAAGGATATAGATAGCATCTTTAAGCCCCATTCCTATAACATTTATAGTAGAATCTGTAACAACATTTGCTTTGGAAGCTTGTAATCCTGCAGGGTAATTGGTAAACTGCACGTACTCATTTGTCCGTGTGGTTTGAAGGAGAGTGCTTTTGTTCTTGAATGGCAACTGACTGATAACCAATGTACTCTCTTCTCCAATACCATTTGCTATTTTGGGAACTCTCTCTTCTCCTCCCTTTTTGTTTCCTTCCAATGTTTCTTTGATTTGAGGCGAGTTTGCATAGATGAAATTTGTTATATGAAGGAAAGGCGGACCTGCTTGTGTAGCACCATAAAATGAACCGGCAATTGCTCCTGAATAGAGTATAACTATCACAGAATAAAGGGGTTTTTCGCTTGGGAAAAATCCGCAGAATGTCGCCTGATATCTTCTGAGTCCATTTTTTTCGTATTTACCATTGTCCATCAGACCTCTTGCTGTTCCTGTTTTTCCACTCACACTGTAAGGTGTTTTATTTATGAATTTTCCTGTTCCCTCTGTTACAACAGCTCTGAGTGCTTCTTGTGCTTTCTTAGCAGTCTCTTTAGAACAGATACTCCCGCTGATTACAGTTGGACCAAATTGTTTTACAACCTCGCCGTTTTTCTCAAAACTCTCTATAAAATAAGGTTTTACCATCTTACCATCGTTTGCTACTGCATTATAGAAAGTGAGAGTATGCAGTGGTGTGAGTGTCATTCCATATCCAAAACCCATAGAGGCAAGAAGTCCCGGATGTTGCTTGATATACTCTGCATTATGAATAAGGGCTATACCTTCGCCTCTTATATCGAGATTAAGTTTCTCCCCAATTTTCATATCATTGAGACGCTTTGTATATCCTTCTATATCGTCATGATAGGCATTTGTTGCCAATTTGGCGAATCCTACATTGGAAGAGTGGGCAAAAGCCCCTTTTACATTTGTTGCTCCAACTGCATGACTGTCTGTGACTTTCTGTCCCATATACTCCCAAACACCTCTGCCGCAATCGATAGGGGTGTCGAGATTAACTTTGCCATCTTCCAATATTGCAACGAGTGTAACGAGCTTCAGAACACTCCCTGGTTCAGTTGCTTGTCCAACTGCGTAATTGAGCGATTCGTCAAACCCTCCATTTCCCATTCTCTTTAAATTTGCTATTGCTCTGATTGCCCCTGTTGCAACCTCCATAACGACAGCGGTACCCCCCTCAACATTGTATCCTTTTGTAATCTGCTCTCTCAATGCCTCTTCTGCCGCCTCCTGAAAATCTATATTTATTGTCGTCCTCACATCGTAACCGTCTGTAGGGAGAATATTTTGCCCACCGTTAATGGGAACCCACTCGCGTCCCTCTCTCTTTTGATAAATCTGTCTTCCATCTTCCCCTTTAAGATAGTGGTCGAATGCGGTCTCTATTCCTGTTCCTTCTCCCAAAGAGTTTATAAATCCGATTGTACGGTAAGCTAATCTTCCGAACGGATTTTTACGAACATAACTCTCTAACTTTATTAAACCTCCGGAATTAGACCCCAATCTGAAAAGGGGAAATTTTTCTATCTCTGCGAGTTCTGAATAGTTCACTTTTCTATTCCCGATGAGCAAATATCTGTTTCCTTTTTTTCTCGCCTCTGTCAATTGATTTTTATATCTCTCTTTGCTTTTGTCTCCAAAGAATTTAGAGAGGCAGAAGCTTAAACTATCTATATTGAGTTTGAAGATACTGTCATTAGGTGCAATGCAGTCCATCCTAATCTGATAATAAGGAATGCTGGTTGCAAGAGTTTTCCCATCGTAAGAGAGGATGTTTCCCCTTATTGCCTCAACTTTTTGCGCTCTGTATGAGAGCTTTTCCCCTTTTGATTCATCTTTGTCGGACCCTACAAATTGAACAAATAATATCTTTCCCAATACTACTAATGTGAGTATCAGAAAGATACGATAAATGTTCTTAAATCTTTTAAATATAAGGTCTGTCCTCTCCATTCACTAATTCTGGTCTTGAATCTTCAGCGATACTTGTTGTGCAGGTTCTGTCGGATTCTTTAATGTAGAACCATTTGCCTTTAATTTCTCTATAATCTTGTTTCTGCTGCTTTGGTTCTGAAGCAGTGCTGCTTTATTTGTATAATCTGCTTTTAAGTTTTTTATCTCGATGTTATTTTTGCTCTTTCTTCTGTTGACATCTATTATAGCCTGATTCATAGTCATATACAAGAGGACCAGCAAGAATAGGAAGAAAAGGAACGGAATTCGTTTAATTACCGATCCTCTTGTAAGCCATTGTCCTGCAAGGATATCGCTTTGTATGCTAAATTTCCTCTCTTTTGCCATTTCTCAATTTCTTATATCTTTTCTGCAACTCGCAGCTTGGCACTTCTGCTTCTTGCGTTTGCTGTAATCTCATCCTGAGTGGGAAGAATAGGTTTCTTGTTTACCAATATATAAGTACCATCCTTACAACCATTTCTGAAAGAGTTCTTTACCAGTCTATCTTCGAGCGAGTGGTATGTAATGAAAACAGCTCTTCCCCCTTTACTTAGCACGCGTTTGCACCCCTCAAGTAAATCTTCGAGCGCTTCCATCTCTTTGTTCACCTCTATTCTAAGGGCTTGAAAAACTTTCCCTAAAAATTTTCTCTCTTGATTCGGAGAGTAGAACTTTCCCAGCACATTGCAAAGATCTTTTGTACTCTTTATATCCCCCTGATTCTTAATAATTTCATCTGCAACACCTCTTGCATTCCCCAACTCTCCATACTCTTTCAGAATCCTCTCTATTTCAGGTTTGGAGTAACCATTTACAATATCAGCGGCTGTTATTTTTCCTCGGCGATTCATCCTCATATCGAGAGGGGTGTCATACCTGTAGGAAAAACCTCTTTCGGCAGTATCAAACTGGTGTGATGAGACTCCAAGGTCTGCTATCAAGCCATCAATTTTAAGGTTCTTATCGCTGAGGAAAGAGAGTAGTTCTATATAGTTCTCTACAAATCTAAAATTGTTTCTGATAAATGTAACTCGTTCATCATCAGGTAGATTTTCTTTTGCATCTTCGTCCTTATCAAAAACAATCACTCTGCCGTTCTCTCCTAATTGTTCCAAAATTTTTTTGCTGTGTCCGCCTCCTCCGAATGTTGCATCTATGTAAATTCCGTTTCTACGCTCTTTTTGTTGCCCGCAAATATTGAGGGCTTCCACCGCTTCGTCTAACAGAACCGCTTTGTGATACATACCATGCCGCAGATTATTTGGTTTACACTATCCGAGAATCTTGGTGGCAAGCTTAACAAATTCATTCTCATCCATCTTCCCTTTGGCGTAATTTGCTTTTGCCCAGATCTCTATCTTAAAATCGTTACCGGCAAATACTATCTCTCTCTTTACCCCAATTTTTTTTAGAAGCTCTTTAGGAATAATGATTCTCCCCACCTTTTGGTCTAAGGAGACCAGCGCTCTTTCTCTGGAATACTCTCTCCAGAAGCGGTCGTGCTCCGGATTAAAGAAGTTTAATCTTGCTCTTATCTGCTCGCTTTCCAGTTCCCACTGTTCGTAGGTGTACATCTCCAAGCAGTTAGAAAACAAGCTCTTCTTGATGACAAAAGAGATATCTTTAAGTTCTTGCTTCGCAAACTCCTTAGCTACAATAGCTTTGAATGGGGCAGGAACTACAGCTCTTCCTTTTTCATCTAATTTAGACGCGTATTCTCCGATAAATTTTACCATATCACAAAATTAGAAAAAAATTCCCACTTTTTCCCACTTCCTCCCACAAAATTGCAAAAAGTTATCAACAATCCCGCGCGGCGAAGTGTTGATAACTTCTAAACTCTTTGTAGCTTAGCTGTAAAATAGAAACTGCAGGTATAACTGCGAGGTGGAAAAAGGAAGACGAAAAATGAGCATGAGTGAGTAAAGCAGAAACTATAAGTATAACTGCAAGTGATGAAAGGGGGGAATAATGATAAGAGAGGGTTGTGCTGTTCTATGGTTTAGAGATTATGTAGAGACCATCGCGAATAGGGAGAAGATAACTCTCAACTTTGCCCGCCTCGCTCTCTTTGGCAATATATGAGTTAAAATCTAGAATTCCCCGGGTTTTCAGATTTCCACATTCAGCTATGGCGGATTGAGACGCATCGGGAAGTTTACCATGCCATAACACATTGTCTGCCAGAATGAACCCTCCTCGCTTCAGCAAAGGAAATACCAATTTGTAATATTCTAAATAGTTGCGCTTGTTTGCATCAATAAAAATTATATCGTACAACTCATCCCGATGCGATTGTAGATATTCCAATGCATCTGCAAAACAGACTTTTACAAAACTCTCTGCCTCTGCTTTTGCAACTGCCTCATCTATAAGGTATTTCAATTCATCGTTAATCTCTATTGCATTTATGGAGAAATCTTTATTTGAAGCGGTTGATGGAAAATCTTTATTTGAAACATTTAAAGGAAATTCTTTATCGGGAGCACTATGTGAAATATTTTGCAATATAGATTTTAGTGCAAATGAAAAACAGAGGAGTGAATAGCCTGTAAATGTTCCTATCTCCAAGATTTTGAATGAGTTGCTTTTGGATGTCAAGAATATCTCTTGTGTAAAAGCAGCAAGAAACCGCCCTTCTTCTTCTCCTACAAGCATTTGAGCATGATTGGTGCGTGTATGTGTTTGTCTCTCAAGCCATCGCAGAGTAGAAATTTGCTCCTCAGAAAAAACATTGTCTCTCTGAGAGTTCTCATAAATTGTTTTGATTCTCTCCTCTAAACTATGCATAATTTTCTAAATAAAGAGCAGTTTGCTCAGGCGGTTCCAATTGAGTACCTCTTTTGCAACTTCTTGAATATCAGATGGTGTAATTGCTTCTATATATTCCCTTAACTGCTTGTTGGTTACGAATTCTCCTTTGAGCAACAAAGACTTTCCTTTTGCAAGGCATTGAGCTTCAGCGTTATCAGAAGCTATAGAGATTTGTCCTATCATCTGTTTTTTTGCCGCTTTAAGGGCACGCTCACTTACAGGAGTTAAGACAATTCTATCTATCTCTTTTTTTATTAATGAGATACAGCGTTCTAAAAATTTCTTCTCGCATCCGAAATAGATGCTGAAAATTCCAGTGTCTTTATATGCAATGTAACTTGCTTCAATATGATAAACCAAAGCGTGCTTTTCTCTTAAACTCATGCTTAACCATGAGTTTAGGGCAGGTCCTCCCAAAATGTTGGTAATCAGAGATAAGATAGTTCTTTTTTTAGTGTTGTAATATGAGTAGGCGCTGCATCCTAAAATACAATGGGCCTGCCTCAAATTCTTGTCTGTACTTTTATTGAACAACTTTCCTTTAGCAAGCTCTGTTTTGGTGTTGTATTTTGAGCAGATGAATTCCAATGATGTAGCAGGGATTCTCTTTTTGGCAACAAATGGTTTATCTTGAGTAACTATCTCTAAATCGGCTCCTTTAAAATATAATTGCAGCTCACTTTTTATCATCGATACAATTTTCGTCTCTTCAAAATCTCCTGCAATGGTGAGTGTCATATTATGTGGGGTAAAATATTTTTTCTGATACTTTTTCAGAATGGATGATGAAATCTTGTTTAAGCTTTTCTTTTCTCCCAAGATGGAATAACCAAGCGGAGTTCCGGTAAACAATTCATTTTCAAAGGTATCGTAGAGAAGTTCGGTTGGAGAATCTTGATATGTTATGATTTCGTCCATCACTACTATTTTCTCTTTTTTCAACTCATCGGGAGGAAAAGAAGAGGTGAATGCGCACTCAAAAAGTAATGATATTGCTTTTTTTATATCCTCTTTCAGAGTTGTGGTATAGAGTACAATACGCTCTTTAGTGGTAAAGGCGTTCATATCTCCTCCAACTTTTTCTAACGTATTTGAAATCTCTACAGATGTTCTTTTGGGTGTTCCTTTGAATAACATATGCTCATAAAGGTGGGCAAGTCCGTTATATTTCGGATCTTCGTTTCTGGTACCCATCCCAATACTCAAAACACAGTATGCTACCGGCGACGTGGTCTTTGTAAAAGCAAATATCAGATTTTGACTCATAACCCCACGAAGGTACGCATTTTTTCCTCTGAGGATGTAATCTTATTATAATAATTGTTAAATTTGTGCAATATGGATAAGTTTATAGTTTCGGCGAGAAAGTATCGCCCATCAACATTTGAAACTCTCATTGGTCAAGATAGTATAGCTACTACCCTCAAGAACTCTATTAAGCGTGGTCAACTTGCTCATGCTTACTTGTTTTGCGGTCCACGCGGGGTTGGTAAAACAACAACTGCAAGAATATTTGCCAAGATTATAAACTGTCTCAACCCTGGTGAAAATATGGAACCGTGCGGAGAGTGTGAGAGTTGTAAATCTTTTGATCAAGGGCGTTCTTATTGTATTCACGAACTTGATGCAGCTTCCAATAACTCTGTAGATGATATTCGTGCTCTTACAGAAAAAGTTATGATTCCTCCTCAAGTCGGGAAGTATAGTGTCTATATCATAGATGAGGTTCACATGCTCTCAACTTCTGCATTTAATGCTTTTCTCAAAACACTTGAGGAACCTCCTGCACACGCAATATTTATCCTTGCAACTACAGAAAAACATAAGATTATACCTACAATTCTGAGTCGTTGTCAGGTTTATGATTTTAATAGAATATCTGTCTCCGACATAGTTCTTAATCTTAAATATATTGCTAAAAAAGAAGAGGTTACGATAGATGACAGTTCACTTCATGTGATTGCTCAAAAAGCGGATGGGGCGATGAGAGATGCTCTGACATTGTTTGATCAAGTAGTGGCTTTTTGTGGGAATGATGTTAAGTATGAGGATGTTATAAAAAACTTGAATGTTCTTGATTATAAGTATTATTTCACTTTAGTTGAGAACTCAATAAATGGTCGCTTTGCAGATAATCTGGTACTTTTTGACGAGATTCTCTCAAAGGGATTCAATGCTTTGTATTTTGTGGGAGGGCTATCTAATCATCTTCGTAATCTTCTGATTTGCAAGGAGATTTCCTCTTCAAAATTGTTGGAGGTCTCTGAGGATTTAAAAGCTGAATATACTTCTCAATCTCAGCGATGCGCCCTTGGCTTTTTATTCAAGTCTCTTGCTGTATGCGAGAAATGCGAGGCAGACTATGTCCGCAGCAATAATCAGAGGTTGCTGGTGGAATTTATGTTGGTACGCCTGAGTCAATTGCAGCAACCATCGGTACATCAGGCATCTGCCTCTGCAACGGAACCAGCTCCTGCACCACAACCTGTTGCAAAACCTGCAACTGTCCCACAACCTGTGGCAGAACCTGCAACTGCACCACAACCTGTGGCAGAACCTGCAACTGCACCACAACCTGTGGCAGAACCT
>CADBRQ010000122.1 GCA_902797115.1 uncultured Bacteroidia bacterium | reverse complement strand
TTTCAATCCTGCACCACTTTGAAATCACCCCCTAACATCTCTGCCACTGTGCTTGGTGTAAATTGTTGTTATAGAATGTTTAGGTACTGTACATCACTTGAGAGATCTCCTGAACTTAAAGCTTCTGTGCTGAAAGATTATTGTTATGCCGAGATGTTCGAGAATTGTGTAAAATTGAACATAATTAAGTGTTGGGCAATCTACAACTTTGACGTTGCCACAGGGCCACTTGAAAACTGGGTAGCAGGCTGTGCAACGCAAGGGTATTTATATGTACCTCGCGGTATGGCTGCGTCATGGATGGGAAGAATTGGAAATAGTGGTTTACCAAAGCTATGGTATATATATACTTTCCAGTTATAGCATAGTTTTCAGATAATTGGAAATAGTGGTTTACCAAAGCTTTGGCGCCTACAGTCGAAAATTTTAAGGTAATATGTTAAAGCTAGAAGCATCGGTTTTACAAGAGTATTGCTATCAATATATGTTCAGGGATTGTAAAAAACTGAATAAGATAATATGTCTTGCATCTACTCTTGATCCGTTTGCTCTTGAAGGATGGGTAGACGGCGTGGCATCAGCCGGAACATTTACCCGAAAGAACGGTGTTACTTGGCCAATCGGTATAAACGGAATTCCTTCTGGCTGGAGTATTGTGGATCAATAGAACATAGGAATATTTGCACGTGTTGCACGTGTTACAAAGAAGACTTTTACGAAAAAAAGCTTATGCTAAAATAAAATAGTTGTAAAAACTATTCATTTTGTTCTTGTTAATATGTGTTTGAGGGTGACGGTTCTCGTCACCCTCTCTTTTACTCTTATTTCCCTGCGAGTTGTATAAACCTGTAGTCAGTACATAACATATTTTTATGGAAGAAACAATTTAATCCCTAATATTTTGTAAATTTGACAGATTTTCCGAGTGGAGCAGTTTTTGAACGGCTGACGGGAAAGTTATTTAATGTTGAGATAAAGAGATTTATTATGGCATCACTTGCAGATATTTTAAAGAAATTGTTCGGCTCCAAGCAGGAGCGTGATATGAAACAGATTAAACCTTTGTTAGAGAAGGTGTTAAAAGAGTATGAGAGGGTCGATAAATTCTCTAACGACGAGTTGAGGGCTGAGACAGATAGGGTCAGAAAGATAATTAAAGAACGTATCGCCGAGGATGAGAATATAAAAAGCGAACTTAAGCAGAAGTTGGAGAGTGTTGACATTTCTGCAGGTGAAAAAGAAAAAATTGCAGGTGAAGTTGATAAACTTACAAAGCGGATTAATGAAGAGATAGAGGATGTCTTGATAGAGGTGCTTCCTACAGCGTTTTCTATAATCAAATCTACAGCGAGGCGTTTCAAGGAGAATGAAACAGTAGAAGTTACCGCTTCCGATTTTGACAAAGACCTCTCTGCAACCGCAGATTTTGTTGACATTAAGGGAGATAAAGCTCTTTGGAAAAACTCATGGATGGCTGGTGGAAACATGATTACTTGGGATATGGTCCACTACGATGTGCAACTTATAGGAGGTATTGTATTGCATCAAGGAAAGATTGCAGAGATGGCAACAGGTGAGGGAAAAACTCTTGTAGCAACGCTTCCTGTTTTTCTTAATGCGTTGGCAGGCAAAGGGGTACATCTTGTTACGGTGAATGACTATTTGGCAAAACGTGACAGCGAATGGATGGGACCACTTTACCAATTCCACGGACTTAGTGTAGATTGTATTGATAAGCACAAACCAAATTCAACAGAGAGACGTGCGGCATATAATGCAGATATTACTTTTGGTACCAATAATGAATTCGGTTTTGATTATCTGAGAGATAACATGGCAACGGGAACTGAAGATTTGGTTCAGAGAGAGCATCATTATGCAATTGTGGATGAGGTCGATTCTGTTCTTATAGATGATGCCAGAACCCCTTTGATTATATCGGGACCAATTGAGAATTCATCGGAAGATGATCAGCAATATGCTAAGTATAAGCCAATTGTAGAGAAGTTATACACAGTTCAGAGGCAGGCGACAATTAATTATTTGAACGAAGCCAAACGGCTTATCAAAGAGGGGAATGAGCAAGATGGAGGAATGGCACTTTTGAGAGCACATAAATCTCTTCCTAAATATAATCCGCTCATCAAATTCCTCAGCGAACCGGGGATGAAACAACTGATGCAGAAGGTGAATAACTTCTATATGCAGAACCAGAACAAAGAGATGCACGTAGTGACAGATCCTCTCTATTTTATTATAGATGAGCAAGATAAGAGTGTGGAGCTGACAGACAAAGGAAACGATTATATTGCTTCTCAAGTTCAAGACCCTTCATTCTTTATTATTCCCGATGTGGGCAGTGAGATTGCCGAGATGGAGAAATTAGAACTCTCAGAAGAGCAGAAAATTGAGAAAAAAGATGAGATTATGGCGGAGTTTGCAGTTAAGAGCGAGCGCGTTCATACTGTAACTCAGCTTCTTAAGGCCTATTCCCTTTTTGAGAAAGATGTTGAGTATGTGATTGATGATAATAAAATCAAGATAGTTGATGAGCAGACAGGACGTATTCTTGAAGGGAGAAGATATTCAGACGGATTGCATCAAGCTATTGAGGCAAAGGAGAATGTAAAGGTAGAAGCGGCAACTCAGACATACGCTACCATTACCCTCCAGAACTATTTTAGAATGTATCACAAATTAGCAGGAATGACAGGTACCGCATCTACAGAGGCAGGGGAATTCTGGAGTATTTATAAATTAGATGTTGTTACAATTCCGACTAATAAACCTGTTGTTCGTCACGATATGGATGACCTTCTCTTTAGAACCCGTAAGGAGAAGTTTGCAGCTGTAATCAGCCGTATTAAAGAGCTTAGGAGCGAGGGGCGTCCGGTTTTGGTAGGTACAACGTCGGTAGAGATTTCAGAGGTGTTAAGCAAATCTCTCTCTGCCCAGAGAATTCCGCACAATGTTCTCAATGCCAAGCTTCATGCAAAAGAGGCGGAGATAGTGGCACATGCCGGAGAGAAAGGTATGGTTACAATTGCCACTAACATGGCAGGTCGTGGAACCGATATTAAGCTGCAACCGGAAGTTGTTCAGGCAGGAGGACTTGCAATTATAGGAACCGAGCGTCACGACAGCCGAAGGGTGGACAGACAGTTGAGAGGTCGTTCCGGCCGTCAGGGAGACCCGGGCTCTTCGGAATTCTATGTCTCTTTGGAAGATAATCTTATGAGAATTTTTGGTGCAGAGAGGATAGCCCGTCTTGTAGACAGAATGGGTATTAAAGAGGGAGAAGTGCTTCAACATAAGTGGCTTAGCGCATCGGTAGAGAGAGCACAGAAAAAGGTTGAGGAGAATAATTTTGGTATTCGTAAGAGACTGCTTGAGTATGACGATGTTATGAATACCCAAAGAACTGCCATTTATGCAAGGAGAAACAACGCCCTCAACGGAGAGAGAATGGATGTTGATTTAAGGAATATGATAGAGGACTATGCAGAACTTCTTGCATCTGAAGCAAAATTCATGGATTTCAAAGAGTTCTCAGACCTTGTTGTTCGTCATATCTCTTCTCTTCCGGAGTTTGACCAAGCATTTTATAACGATGCTCCACATAAAGAACTTGTTAAAAAAATATCTGACCAGATAACTGCTATTATAAACAGAAGAGGAGAAGAGATTGTTCGTAAAGCCAATCCTATTGTTGAACATATTTATGAGAGGCAATCTGCTCAGTTCCAAAATGTTGCAATACCTGTGACCGATGGAGAAAAGCAGCTTACGATTATTGTCAACATGAAGAAGAGTCATGAAACTTCCGGGAAAGAGATTCATAAAGCTCTTGTAAGGAGTGTAACTCTCATAAAGATAGATGAGTATTGGAAAGAGCACCTGAGAGAGATGGATTATCTCAAAGGGTGGGTTCAGAATATGCAGTATGCTCAAAAAGATCCATTAGTTGTTTACAAACAAGAGGCATATAAAATGTTTGTAGCGGTTGTGGAGAAAATCAGTACAGACGTTGTATCTTTCTTATCCAGAGTAAGAATAGCTCTTAAAATGGATGAAAACACCTCTTTGAGAGAGGAGGAGCCAAGAAGAAAGAGAACAGATATGAGTAGAATGACTATGAAGAGAGAGAATCCTCTTGAGCAGATTGGAGATACTCAAACCCGTAGCAATCAGCCAGTTCATGTAGATAAAAAAGTTGGCAGAAACGACCCTTGCCCTTGCGGAAGCGGTAAGAAGTATAAGAACTGTCATGGAAAGAATGTTTAATTAATTATTCAGCGATGAATTTTGATATTTTAATAATTGGTTCAGGACCAGGAGGTTATGTTGCAGCAGTTAAGGCGGCTCAATTTGGTTTTAAAGTAGGCGTAGTTGAAAAAGCAGAGCTTGGGGGTATATGTCTGAATTGGGGATGTATTCCTACAAAGGCACTCCTTAAATCTGCAGAGACATTTGAGGCATTCCGTCACCTGGCATCATACGGAATCTCTTTTGACGGAGATAATATTGCAGATCCTGAAAGAGTTAAAGATTTAAAAGTAGATATTTCAAAAGTTGTTGAAAGAGAGCGTGGTGTAGCAGAGAGAATGAGAAAGGGGGTTGAGTTTTTATTGAAGAAAAACAACATATCTCTCATTAAAGGAACCGCTAAGTTCTTGAACGAAGAGAGATTACAAATTGAAACTACAGAACCGTCGGAATTTTTGGATCGGGATAATACTGTTGGTGCAAAGTATATTATAATTGCAACCGGTGCTCATCCAAAGCAACTTCCATTTGCACCATTTGATGGTCAGAAAATAATCTCCTATAAACAAGCTCTTGTTCCTAAGACACTTCCAAAATCTTTAGCGGTCATCGGCTCCGGAGCCATTGGGAGTGAACTTGCATATTTCTATAAATCGATGGGTTCACAGGTCCATTTAATTGAATTTTTAGATCGTATTGTTCCCCTTGAAGATGAAGAGGTTAGTGCTCAATTAGCAAGAAGTTTCAGAAAGGAGGGAATGAAGGTGATGGTAAGTACCAAAGTTACAGCTGTTAACATTCTTCCTCCCGATTCGCTTGAGGAGCCTTCTGAGAATGTTGAACTAACCCTTGAGAGTAAGAAAGGGGAGGAGAAAATATATGTAGAAAGAGTATTATGTGCGGTAGGAGTAGATGCTAACACTTCAGATTTGAATTTAGAAGCTGTTGGAATAAAGACAGACAGAGGTAAAATTCCGGTAAATGGTTTTTATCACACAGGTATTGGAAATATCTTTGCCATCGGCGATGTGATTGCTACACCAGCACTTGCACATGTGGCTTCTTGTGAGGGAGTTGCCTGCGTTGAACATATTGCTGAGCAAGAGGGAAAAGAGGGGGCAAAATTCACCCCTATAAATTATAAACATATTCCGGGAGCAACATATACTACTCCTCAAATTGCATCTGTTGGTTTAACTGAACATGCTGTAAAAGAGGTAGGTATAGAGTATAAAGTGAGCAAGTTTCTATTTACTGCAAGCGGAAAGGCAACCGCTGCCGGAAAGACTGACGGATTTGTAAAACTCATTGCCGATGCTTCTTCCGATAAACTTCTTGGCGTTCACTTGATAGGAGCAGATGTAACCGAAATAATAGGGGGTATGGTGCTTGCTATGGACCTGGGTGCTACAGCTGCTCAAGTACGCAATGCTGTTTTTCCTCACCCTACTATGAGCGAGGGGATTAAAGAAGCTGCCGAAGGGTTGTAGAGAGAGCGCTAAGCCATTTTTGTAACAATTCTGTTACTTTTTATTGCATATTTATAATAATAGTTTTATATTTGCCTTGCATTGGTGATTGGCAAAGGGTTGTCTCTTTGCCGATTGAAAAGGGAATCCGGTGAAAGACCGGAACTGTACCTTCAGCTGTAAGTTCTTATAAATAAGGTGGTAACACTCTTGAGTCACTCCTTAACGAGTTATCAGAAGGGGGAAGACGTTACAACCGGAACAAGTCAGAAGACCTGCCAATGTATTGAAGCTTAAGGGCTCTAAGGAATAAGAGTAGTTTAAGATTTAAAATATTTTACAATGAAAAATTTAAAATTTTTGATGGCAATTTTTGCTATTGCATTTGTGTTTGTTGCATGTTCTGATGACAACAAAGAGAATCCTATTATTCCAGACAATTACGTTATCAAAACGCTTACTTTTGAGAATGCAGATTATAAAGGATCTGAAGGTTCTAACTATTGGGATGGCAGGATAGACAACAAAGAGTATTCTGGTGATCTTCTTTACAACAATGGAAAGCCACTTTATGGTTGGTATGATGAGGGTAATACCGAATTATACAGTTATCTTACCGATTCTTTTGGAGATGGTAATTTCTGGGGTGGTGGAGTAGCAGTCTCTAACTACAAAGTTTCAGATATCTCTACTGCCGGTTTTATGCAGCAGCTGAGCTCGCCTATAGCAAGCGGTGGTTACAACTCTCCTAACTTTGCTATTTTTTATGGCTATTCAGATACTCAGACACTTTCACAAATGCCTTTTATAGCGTTTAAAGACCAAGTTGCAAGGGTAATTGACCACATGTATATTGTTCCAAATGCCTATTTACTGAATGTTTTGGTGAACGGAGACGGATGGCTTCTTCCTTATGGAGCAGATGGAACATTCAATGTTTGGATTGCAGCTTACGGAATGAGAGAGAACAAATTTACCGGTTATGCAACAATTAAGTTTATTCTTAAAAAAGGTTCTGCAGAGATCCTTATTCCGGATTGGACTGAGTGGGATTTGAGCGTTCTTGGTAAGGTAGATAAAGTGTGCTTCCAGGTTTATGGAGACGGCGCAACTGTAAGTACTTGGGGGTTAGGCATTCCTGCATATTTCTGTGCAGACGATATTGCAGTTAGATTTGAAGTTGAATAATCTATACTATTTATAATTACAATAACTCTCTGCCAGAGTTTATTGACAAAGGACGGGTTCAGCTATCCCGTCCTTTTGTTTAAAATATGGCTCTTTTCATCTATTTTTGTATATTAGTACTTTGTAAGAAATTATGAATACAGCCCCTATTTTTGACAACATATCGGGACAATACAATTTTTTAAACCACCTCTTCTCTATGGGTATAGATATTCTCTGGAGAAAGAGTGGGGTTAAGCATGTTGTAAACTCTTTAACGCCCAAACACCCAAAAGAGTGTAGGGTATTGGATGTAGCATGCGGAACTGCAGATCTTACAATAGCCCTTGCCAAAAAAGGTTTTAAAGTGGTGGGAATAGATATATCGGAAAAGATGCTTGCCATTGCAGAGAAAAGGTGCAAGAAATATTCATCCCAAATATCACTTTTTCTCGGCGATGCGTCTTCACTTAATTCGGAATTATCTGATTTAAACGCGGTTACAGTTGCCTACGGTCTTCGTAATTTTGATGACAGAGCAAAGGCGCTGAGAGAGTTTTACAGAGTCTTGCAAAACGGCGGAGTACTTATGATATTAGAGTTCAGCCAACCTACAAACAAAATAATCAAGCCACTTTACAACCTCTACTTTAAAAAGATTATGCCCCTTTTGGCATCTTTGTTTTCGAGAGGAAAACTCTATGGCGAGTTTAAATATTTTGTAAGAAGTGTTGAGGTTTTTCCAAAAACTGAAGATTTTTGTAATGAGATTAAAGCGGCTGGTTTTAAGCAAGTTAACTATAAAAAGCAAACAGGCGGTATCTCTGTTTTATATATGGCAAGAAAATAATGATAGTTTTAAGCAATAGTACATTTTGGCCGATTGCCTCTGCGGTTATTTACGGATTTAATCTTGCAATAGCCATATATGCTTCTGTTACAATGATTCTCAGAAAACAAGATCCTGTGAAGACACTTGCCTGGACAGTTGTACTTTTGCTTATTCCATATATCGGTATTTTGTTTTATCTATATTTCGGTCAGAATTTCCGCAAGCGCAAAATCTTCTCTCGCAAAGGTTTAGCAGATTTAAACTATAGACGCAAACTCGCCAGTGTAGAGAAAAAAGGGTTGTTGCAATTTCCTGAACTTTTGGATTCAGAACTTGAACCGTTCAAGAAACTTATCCATCAAAACCTCTCAAACAGCTATTCTTTAGTAGATTACAATAATCAAATAGATTTTTGGTTTAATGGTCGCGATGCGTTGGATGCAATGTATTCAACTATAGAGAGTGCCAAGAATCACATACATATTCAAACCTATATTATTGAAGATGACCGTATCGGGAGAAAATTTATAGACCTGTTGAAAAAGAAAGGTTCTGAAGGTGTGGAGGTTAGACTCATGTATGACGGAGTGGGTAGCTTGCACTTTAAGAAGAAAGTTGTTAAAGAGCTGAGAGATAGTGGAGTAGAGGTTTTGGAGTTCTCCCCTGTAAAGTTTTATATTCCTGCAAGGACTGTCAATTACAGAAACCATAGAAAAATCTTGGTTGTAGATGGGAAAATCGGTTTCATTGGGGGAGTAAATATTGCAGACCGCTATTATTTTGGAAATCAGATGGGTATATGGTACGACACTCAAATTAAAATTGAAGGTGAAAGTGTCTCATCTTTGCAAGCGAGCTTCCTTTTAGATAGATATTTTGTTTTGAACAGAAAATTGAGGAATACAAAGAGATATTATCCTCGATTCGATTTTACAAAAAACCTTCAAGAAACTCATAATCAGAGTTATTACAGAGCTCAGATTATCTCTTCCGGTCCAGATTCCTCTTGGGCAGGAATTATGCAGTGTTATTTTACAGCCATTAATCTGGCAAAAAAGAATATCTATATTGTCACCCCGTATTTTACCCCTAATGAGACAATTCTGAATGCCTTAAAAGTTGCTGCTTTAGGCGGTATAGATGTTAAGATAATGATTCCTAAGGCGGGAGATTCGCGTGCAGCGTACTATAGCACAAGGTCTTACTTTACAGAACTTTTAGAGGCTGGAGTAGAGTTCTATCTCTTCAATAAAGGATTCAACCACTCTAAGGTTATAACCATAGATGGAAAAATGGCTATTATTGGCTCTGCAAATATGGATGTAAGAAGTTTTGAACATAATTTTGAAATTATGGGAGCCATGTATAGCGAGTATTGTGCTAAAACTATTGAGA
>CADBRQ010000121.1 GCA_902797115.1 uncultured Bacteroidia bacterium | reverse complement strand
TTCGGTGGCACTGATATTTGTTGCAAGACAGGTAATCTTATTCAAATTTTTACAATCTCTGAACATATAAGCATAACAACCATCTACGAGGGTAGCTGCTTTCAACTCAGGAGCGTTCTGAAGAGAGGTACAGGCATCAAACATATTTGCATAACAGTAGGATGCTAACGTTGTAGCCGGCAATGCCGGAGCATCAACCAAATTTGTACAGCCGGCAAACATAGCAGCATAGCAACCTTCATCTATATTTTCGGCAGGTAGTTCAGGTGCCTCGGTAAGAGATTCACAAGAAGCAAACATACCTTCATAAGCGCACTCGGAAATATTGGTAGCTGTTAATTTAGGTGCACGTTCCAATTTTGTGCAAGAATAAAACATTTGGTAACAAGCATACTCTTCAACACTTTCCACATTAAACCTTAATTCTAAAGCAGGATGGCTCTTGAGCTGGTCGTTAAACATGAAAAGAGCGCAGAATGCTTCTTTACTAAGAGTTGTAACATTAGGGTAATCAGAATCACTGATAAGACTTCTCAAATCTCCGTAGGCATAATGTTCAGCTGTACCTTTAATTGTTGTACAAAGATATAGTTCAGAAACATTACCGTAAGCACTGTTATTCCCCCAAAATCTAACCCTATCTCCCGCCTCAACAGGGATGGTTATAGTTGTTGAGTTCTCAGATACAGCATTATTCAAAGAGATGGTCTTGCCATATTTTATAGTCAATCCCTGAGGATTGGTAATAACTATATCTCCATCTTCAATTGCCTCTATGGTAAACGGCTCATCATTCTTCCATCCTGTTGGAATACCGTCATTTCCGGATGGCCAGGAAGTATTTTCGTTTTTAATAAAAATACCTGTTGGAGAGACCCCTTCTGTCCACTTTGTTACACCTATAGGTTGATGTATATAAAAAACCTTTTCTGCATAACAAGTGATCTGTTTAAGATTTTTGCAGTCGCTAAACATATAGTTATAACAACCAATTACTAATTCTTTCGCAGGAAGTATAGGGGATGATTCCAAAGTGGTGCAGTTGGCAAACATACTAGCATAGCAATAAAACGCAAGAGTGGTAGCCGGTAACTCAGGAGCATATTTCAAACTATAACAATGATTAAACATAAATCGATAACAAGCATCAGCTAAAACTGTAGCAGGCAGATCGGGAGGGGTTGTCATTTTTTGACAATTAATAAACATTCCGAAATATGCATACTGGCCTACCTTTGTAGCCGGAAGAATTATCTTTTTAAAGGGATGACTCAATTGTTCTGTATTAGAGAAAAACATATTTGCAAATAGATAGCTCTGCGCATCTTTAGAATTCTCTTCTGTCCACCAACCTGAAGAGTATCGTAAGCTGTTGGTATTACCATAGACATAATGTGGAACATCACAATTTATTACAGTAGATTTGTCTACATAATCATCCCCATAGCAACTGGTAAAAGAATTTCCATATAACTGCACCCTGTCTCCCTCATTAACAGAGATAGTTATTGGGTTGGCATCTGTCATTACCAACGAAATATGGACAAAATCATCCGGTGTAGGGTTATTAATAGCATAAAAAAACTTTTTACCCTTGGGATTACTAATGGTTATTGTTCCTCCATCCTCCAATGACTCTATAGTCAGGGGCTCTCTGATGGTTTCATAAACAACACTGCTGTTGATAGTTGCTTTATAATATTTGCCATCCTTCAAATTTGCCCTTTTATAAGTAGTCACAACTTTGCCATTTTCCAACTCTAATGTGAAATTGTAGGTAATCTTTTTATCTTTAGGATTGGAGAGAGCAACAAATAGTTTAGTGCTGCCACTGGAAGAGGTATTCTCTGGAATAACTGTAACGCTCTCACCTTCCAAACCACTCCCCGATATTATCAGCTTTTTTATGGAAGTAGCATAGCCAGTATTAATCATGATTCTATTGATGCTTTGTCTCGATTCAAAATGCGCCGGTTGTATTATCAATGCATTATTCTCATTATCAATATGCTCAATAATTGAGGTTGCCATAGCGTAATCGTAATTCTTACTTATATCCTCTATTGTACCCTTTTGATTGTGGTAGTTTCTATCTTTGGATATTGTGTAGAACGTCAATTCTTCATTTTTAGAGAAATTTCCATGTAAGTAACCTTTCAGATAGACATTAGACCTGCTGGCATCTATGGTAAGTTCCCCAACAAGTTCCGACCCTTTGTAAACCTGCACCTTATCACCATCCTCCCACTCAAAATTCAAGGTATTCTCAAAATTTGTCAAGTATAGAAGTTTAGTATCATCATCAGAGTTCTCTTTTGACTCTCCTTCCCAACCATCTTCAACTGATAAAGAATCCTCAGAAGAGTTTTGCTTAACAGATTTTGTCTGGGAGTCTTGAACTCCCTTTACAGCACTGACACTCACGCTCCAGGCTTTTCCGTTTGAAATATCAACAACCTCTTTTTCCGGAGCAATTGGAGCATCTTCCTTAGAACAGCCGCCAAGCGAAATTGTTAAAAATGCAAATAAAATTGCTAAAAAAAGAGGGTGTGAGGATTTATTTAACAGTGCACGTGTCCATTTTTGTTTATATGCAATGCTCGTTGCTGTCATGACTTAATCCTCCCACTCATCATCAATTACATCATCATAATGTGGTTTTAAAACCTTCACAGAAGTTTGAAGCACTGTTTCCCCTGTATTTAAAACTACAAATACTGCCTGAGGGGAGTAATAAATCTTGTTCTTTTTCATTTTGTTCTTGTTCTTAAAATATTTTTATGCGCAAAACCATTTTTTGCAATTATCACGATGCAAAAATCTTAATTAAAATTAAGAGTTATGTCTCACCAGCGCAATTTTTTGTCTCACCAGCGCAAAAATTTGTCTCACCAGCGCAAAAGATGTAGCAAAAACGCAAAAATGGTGCAAAATCGCAAAACTCAACGTATTATGCGACTTGGGATATAACTTAGTAAGAAACATATCGCGAAAGTGCCAAAAATAATAATGAGCACATCGCTGAGCTTAACCGCAACAGGGTAGAAGTTGGTCATAAAGTTTCCGGGAAGTGC
>CADBRQ010000120.1 GCA_902797115.1 uncultured Bacteroidia bacterium | reverse complement strand
TACAGCTGCTTTTGATTTCTCCGAGAAATACCAGATACCTGTTCTGATGAGACTTACAACAAGAATGGCACACTCTCGCGCTGTTGTGGAGATTGGAGAAACAAGAGAAGAGAATACCCTCCACTTCCCTCAAAAACCAAATCAGTGGGTACTTCTTCCTGCAAATGCAAAGGTGAGAAATCCTCAGTTGATTTCAGATTATCAGACATTTGCACAGATAGGAGAAACAATGGGATTTAATAAACTCATTGCCGGAAAAGATAACTCCATTGGTATAATCACCAGTGGAATTGCATACAATTATTTAGCAGAGAACTTCCCGGAGGGGATTCCTTATCCTGTACTTAAAATTACACAATACCCTATATCTAAAGCTCTTATCAAAGAGCTTGCTATGCAGTGTAAGAAAATTCTGGTTATAGAGGAAGGACAACCACTTATAGAAGAGAGACTTAGAGGATTCCTCGACCAACCGGTGGAGATTAGCGGCAGGTTAGACGGCACTCTTCCACGTACAGGAGAACTTACACCGGATTGTGTCAGAACGGCTTTGAATCTTCCTCCAACTAAAATTAATTCTGCTTCAAAAACAACAGTTCCTCGCCCGCCGTCACTTTGTCAAGGTTGCGGTCACAGAGACTTTTACACAGCATTAAACAATGTTTTAAAAGAGTTTCCGGAGAACAGAGTCTTCTCTGACATAGGGTGTTACACTCTCGGTTGGTTGGCTCCCTTCCATGCATTCCACACCTGTGTAGAGATGGGCGCATCGCTGACAATGGCAATAGGGGCAGCAAACAGCGGAGTTCACCCATCTGTAGCTGTCATAGGAGATTCAACCTTTACTCATAGCGGTATGACAGGTCTTCTCGATGCAGTCAATTCAAACGCCAATATAACCCTCTGTATATCAGATAATTTAACTACAGGTATGACTGGTGGACAGGATTCTGCCGGCACCGGACGCTTGGAGAGCATCTGCCAAGGGATTGGAGTTGCACCTGAACATATAAGAGTAATTGTGCCACTCCCTAAGAACTATCCCGATATGGAGAAAGCTATTAAAGAAGAGTTGGAATACCGCGGAGTTTCTGTTATAATATGCCGCAGAGAGTGTATTCAAACTGCCAAAAGACATATTAAGAAATAATCCCATGAAATAGAGATAACTAATTATGAAACAAGATATTATACTTTCAGGCGTAGGCGGTCAGGGAATACTCTCGATTGCAACAATCATAGGATGGGCAGCATTGGAGGAGAACCTCTTTTTAAAACAGGCAGAAGTTCACGGAATGAGCCAAAGAGGAGGAGATGTTCAGAGTAATCTCCGACTCTCTACCCAACCTATTCATAGTGACTTAATTCCGCTCGGTGGCTGCGATTTGATAATTTCGTTGGAACCTATGGAATCTCTCAGATACATCCAATATCTAAGTAAAGATGGGTGGATTATTACCAATACCTCCCCTTTTATAAATATTCCTAACTATCCAGACATAGAACTGATTAACAAAGAGTTAGATTCTATTGGGAATGTCATTAAAATAGATGCCGATGCCATAGCGAAAGAGATTAAAGCACCTCGGAGTGCAAATATGGTGCTTTTAGGAGCAACCGCAAGTGTCCTCAAGATTTTGAGCAAAGAAAAATTGCTCGAAGGGATTGGCAAAGTATTCTCATCAAAGGGAGAAGAGATTGTAAATACCAACACAGAGGCTTTTAACGCAGGTTATAACTACGCGCAGAGATTTATAAACAAATAACAATAGAACATGAAATTACCTGTTTCAGAGGAGTATATAAATAGCGTCTTAAAAGGTTTGGATATTAGTGATGTCTCACAAACCACTATTAGGCAGTGCGTGAGCGTATCTGAAACCATCGAGAGGCAAATTGGAGAAAAGTTTATTCATTTGGAATTGGGAGTTCCCGGGCTTCCCGCTTGTCCAATAGGAATCAAGGCTCACAAAGAGGCTTTAGACAAAGGGGTCTCTTCACAATACCCTGCTATTGGTGGAATTAAAGAACTTAAACAAAACGCTTCTGAATTTATAAAAGCTTTTGTAGGAATAGATGTTGCCCCTTCATGTATTGTTCCAACCGTAGGTGGAATGCAAGGGAGTTACAACTTATTTTTAGAGTGCTCTCAAATAACACCGGGAAAAGATAGAATACTTTTTATAGATCCAGGTTTTGCCGCCAATCATACACAGATGAATGTGTTGGGTATAAACTCCGAATCATTTGATATTTATAACTATAGGGCCGAGAATCTCCGTCCTAAATTAGAAGAGATCTTATCTAAAGGAAATATCTCTGCCATTATATACTCAAATCCTAACAATCCTGCATGGATATGCTTATCCGAAAGCGAGTTAAAGGATATTGGAGAATGCGCTAATAAATATGATGTGATTGTTTTAGAAGATATGGCATACCTCTGTATGGACTTCAGACGAGATCTCTCACAACCATTTCAGCCGCCATATCAGCCCACCGTTGCAAATTATACAGACAATTACATCTTAATGCTCTCGGCATCCAAGATATTTAGTTATGCCGGAGAACGTATAGCAATAATGGCATTCTCCCCTACTCTTTTTAACAGAGAATATCCCGCTCTCAAAGAAAGATACGGAATTGGGAAAATGGGTGACAACTATATTCTGACATATTTGTACTGTGCCTCTTCAGGAGTGTCACATTCTGCACAATACGCATTGGCTCAAATGCTTAAAGAATCTACAGAAGGAAAATACAACTTTGTAAAATATCTGAACGAATATGGAAGGAGAGCCAAAATGGCTAAAGATATCTTTCTCAAACACGGCTTTAACTTGGTATATGACAAAGATTTAAATGAAAAGATATCCGACGGCTTTTTCTTTACTGCAGGATACAACAATATGCCAAATAAACTTCTGCTCACATACCTTCTAAGATGTGGAATAATAGCTATAACTCTCAATACTACAGGTAGTTCACAGAATGGCATTAGAGTCTGTATTTCACAATTGAACACTCCGGAGCATTTTAATATTTTAGATGAGAGATTAGCGATGTTTAAACAAATTGTTGGTTAGAAACAAATAGAATCGATACAAAAGAGGGACTAACAACACTTTCCTTAATAAAGGAGAGAGAAAAGAAAAAAGGAGAAATATATATGAAATATTGTTCACCTCAACAAGCAGCAGAACTCGTTAAATCGGGAGATAGCGTTTATTTTCAGGGAAGTACAGCTGTTCCTACAATTATTCAAGATGCACTTGCAAAAAGGGCGGGAGATCTTAAGGATGTAATAATTTACTCCGCATTCTGCATAACAAAAGAAGAGGCGCCATTCTGCCGTCCGGAGTATAAAGATTCTTTCATAACCCGCAGCCTTTTCTTATGTTCAGACCAAAGACGCTGGGTTAAAGAGGGTTATGGCAATATGATACCCGCATTTTTGGGTGAAATTCCATTTCTTTTCCGTTCCGGCCAGCTTCCTGTAGATGTCGCTTGCATCAATTGTTCTCTTCCCGATGCGGATGGTTATTGCAGTTACGGTATTTCTGCAGACCTTGCAGTAAGTGCCGTTGAGAGTGCAAAAGTGGTTATTGCACAGATAAATAAAAGTGTTCCATATTTGTATGGAGGAGCAAGAATCCATATTTCAAAAATAGATGCAGCAGTAGAATGCGACGAACCTCCTGTAGCTCTGGAGTTTGGAGAGCCCACTCCTATTGAGCAATCTATCGGGAAC
>CADBRQ010000119.1 GCA_902797115.1 uncultured Bacteroidia bacterium | reverse complement strand
TTTTACCACAAAGATAAGCAAATAATTTCAAATAGAACTATAAATTCACAACAAAATGCGATTTTTCCTTGATTTTGTTCTGAACGACTAACGCAATTTGTAAAAATTGCAGTATATTGTGATTTCTTGTTGTTTTGTTTTCCTAAATTGAAAATCTTGGGAGTTAGAAAGTACTCATTAAGGATAAGATAGAGTTCCCGCAATCACTTTTCCATCAATTCCATGAGCAATGCTGCTATTTCCACTTTGCTCATCTTCTTGATGTCACTTTTTGTGATAGTGCGCTCAGGGGTCAGGTTCAGCAGTTTGGAATTGTATTCTATTTGCTTCTCCAAGGGGTAAGTTGCTATGTAGCGGTCAGTAACGGACATCGCTTTTGAGTGCCCCATGCTCTCTTTAATATAAGAACAGCTGATGCCAGCGTGGTCAAGATTGCTGCCTGAGAATGTCACTTGGTATTCGTTGTCGGTGAAGGCCACCCCACGTACGCTGCCATCGCTGTTGCGGACGAAATCCAGCGAAATGCCTTTTTCTGACAATGCCTTTCGGAGCTGCTGCAAGGAGAAGATTTTTCATCAATTCCTTGGTGACGCTCATTTCTTCGCAAAGCTGCTTGGTACGTGTCTGAGCAAGACCACTCATAAAGTCGGTCGTTCCCTTACATGATATATCTTCTATCAGATTGTTGGTCGCAGTCATGCGCTACTTCTTATCGGATGCGTCAAGGTTATCTTTGAGAACTTGCCCAATGATACCCCAGCTGATAGAATGTGTATATTCCTCTGTGAACACGCTATGTTCGTAGTCTTTGGCAAAGTCATAGATAGCTTTTTTTGCTTTGCTAACCCAACCATCGACTTGCTGTCAAAAGGCTCGCTTGTTTTGCTGGATAGCATCCCACTTCTACTTGATTTTTGGTATAGCAAGCATTTCTCGGACTCGGCTCTCTGCGTTTTCGGCACGCTGATGCTCACTATACGCCTTGTTGCCAGAACGGACAGCCTCGGATTCAGCTTTGCCAACTCGATCCTGTAGTTCCTTGATTTCTGCATTCTTTTGGTTGCGCAGTCTTATGATGGCATTCTCGTCAATCGAGGCAATCCGCTTTCTGAGGACATCGTTTTCTTCAGTCAACCGACCATTCTCCATTATCAGTTGCTTGTTCTGCTCGATGATGGCTCTTACATTCTGCTTTTTCATGTCTGCGTAAACAAACTGTTTGAGTTCGGCACCAATTTTAAGCAAGTTTTTGCTATCTTGTCTACACACCTGCTCTACTTAGTCTCTCCCATGAGGAACGATTTCATAAACGGATTTAGATCTCCGTCCAGAACGCCTTGAGTATCTGCCGTTTCATAGCCGGTTCGTAAATCCTTCACCATTTTATACGGATGCAGAACATAACTTCGGATTTGAGAACCCCACTCTATCCGTTTTTTTTGCCCCTCAAGCTCTGCCTGTTTCTCACGCTTTTTCTTGAGTTCCAAATCGTACAAATGAGATTTGAGAATCCTCAACGCATTCTGCCTGTTGTCTAACTGTGAGCGGGTTTCTGTATTTTCAACTACTATTCCGGTTGGGATATGGCGCACGCGAACACCGGTTTCTACCTTATTTACATTTTGTCCTCCGGCACCGGAAGAACGAAAAGTATCCCACTCCAGATCTGCAGGATTTATAACAATCTCAATGCTCTCATCTATAAGAGGATAGACAAAAATTGAAGAGAATGTTGTCTGACGTTTTCCCTGCGCATTGAATGGAGAGATTCTGACTAACCTGTGCACACCGTTTTCTGCTTTCAAATATCCATAGGCATAAGGTCCCTCTATTTGTAGTGTTGCAGATTTTATTCCTGCTTCATCTCCCTCAAGGTAGTCTGTTACAGATACTTTATAACCATTTCTCTCTCCCCATCGGGAGTACATTCTAAGAAGCATAGAACTCCAATCGTTACTCTCTGTTCCTCCTGCACCGCTATTGATTTTTACCAACGCCCCCAAATTATCTCCCTCTGCAGAGAGCATGCTCTTAAACTCAACATCCTCTAATTTAGAGAGAAAAGAAGTTTTCGCCTCCTCAATCTCCTCGGGCGATGCGTCCATTTCTATCAAAACATCCAAATCATCTGAGAGGATTTGTAGTTCATCTATACACCCGACCCAGAATTTTAAATCGGAGAGTTCCTTGACAACAATTTGAGCTTTTTTAGGATTGTCCCAAAAATCGGGAGAAGCTGTTATCTCTTCTTTAACAGCTATTTGAGATTTTTTAGAGGAGTAGTCAAAGAGACCTCCTTAACGCATCCAGGCGTTCTTTATATTCATTCATATCTGTTTAATAAAACTTACCAACTTCCTCCGGCTCCACCACCGCTGAATCCGCCACCACCAAAGCCGCCAAAGCCGCCTCCGCCTCCTCCGAAACCACCGCTGCGACCACCATAACTGCCGCCACTTCCAAAACCACCTCTTGTCAAACTATTTAGTATGTTACCTAAAATGTAGCCATCCCAAAAATCATCTCCTCGCCTATTTCCACCACCATAATTGTTTCCATCGTTCTTATGCTTGGAAAGAATGAGAAAAACGAAGAAAAGGATGAAACAGAAGATAAAAAAGAGAGCACCTGCAGCTTCTTCACCCTCTGGATTAGGGGCAAAAGAGTTGTCCGAAATCTCACCGGAAACTATAGGGAAAATGAGATTGAGAGCATCGTTAATTCCATTATAGTAATCGTTCTCCTTAAAGGCCGGAACCATTCTCAAAGAGAAGATTCTGTTTGTAGTAGCATCGGTCAGAACCGGCTCTAAACCAGTACCTACCGCAATAAATGCCTCTCCTTTTTCTCCACCTACTTTTGGTTTTACCAACATTACAACCCCATTATCGTATTTTCCTTGCCCCACTCCCCACGCTCTTCCTATTTTGAACGCAAGGTCTGCTTTGTCGTAATCTCCAAAGGTTGGAAGGATTACAATAGCAATCTGGTTAGATGTAGTATTTGCAAACTCTACACACCTCCTCTCCAAAGATTCAACTTCAGATGGTGTCAAAATTCCGGTAAAATCATTCACAAGACGAGGAGGAACTGGAGCGGAAGGAATTGTAAAACTCTTATCCTGAACCGCTTGCAAAGCCCTTTCTGCCGCTTCTAAACACTCTTTAGAAACAGATACATACGGAGTTGTGGGGAGAATGCTCCCATAACTTGTAGATACAATATTTCCATCTTCGTCCCTTGTGACAGAGCGTTGCAAAGATCTCTCCCTGTTAGAAACTTTAGCAGAGTCCGAATCGGGATTTATATTATTGGTGACAATATCTTTAACGATGGAACGAGACTGGGCATAAAGCCCCGAAGCTCCTCCACTGTCCAAAGAAGAGATAACAGAGAATGCTATAACTCCCGAAAACAAAAGAAGATACTTGCGCATCAACGAGAAATATGAGAATTTATCTGCCATAAGAAATTTCATCGCTTTGCTCGTTAATATCACCCTCTAAATATGGAAACTCTTTTTTAAGAATCTCACCTGTGGCAGCAATTGCTTTTACCAAGCCATCTGCTATTTCTCCCGATGCGAAACTATCTCTAAGAGAATCTCTTACTCCATTCCAAAAATTATCCGGAATAACTGCATTTATTCCCGTATCTCCAATGATGGAAAATTTATGATCTTCCAACGCCACATAAATCAGCACACCATTCCTTTGAGCAGTATTGAACATTCCTATTGCATCAAAAATGAAGATAGCCCTTGCAATAGGTTCTGAATCTATACAATGCCGCTCTATATGAACACGTATTTCGCCAGATGTCTGCAATTCTGCCGCTTTAATGGCATTAACAATCATCCGCTCATCTGCTCTATTAATGAGGCGTTTACGAAAAAACATCAAATGTAAAATTTAAAATTCTACAACCGGAGCTTGAGCAGTTCCCTCATCTGCCTTAAAGTATGGAGTATCTCCAAATCCAAAAATCTTAGCAACTATATTGGTAGGGAATCTAAGACGGGTTGTGTTGTAGGTCTGAGCCTCTTTGTTGAAATCCTGGCGAGCAACATTCACTCTATTTTCTGTTCCTTCCAATTGAGACTGAAGGTCTTGGAACAGACCGTCTGCTTTGAGTTCAGGATAATTCTCTGCAACTGCAATCAGACGTCCAAGTGCTCCGGTAAGTTCGTTCTGAGCAGCTTGATATTTCTCTATTGCTTCAGGAGTCAAGTTCTCTCCATTCTCTATATTTATTTGAGTCTGAGTAGCTTTATTACGCGCCTCTGTAACTGCTTGGAAAGTCTCGCTCTCGTGAGCCGCATAGCCCTTAACTGTATTTACAAGATTTGGAATAAGATCTGCACGACGTTGATACTGTGTCTCAACATTTGACCATGCTTTTTCAACACCTTGCTTGAGGGTAACAAGACCATTATACTTGCTGATGCCCCATAAAACCAATAGAACGGCAATAACAATAAAAATGAGTATCTTTTTCATAATTGTATAGTTATTTGATTATTAATAATTATCTCTATTTCTTCTTAACGCATCGTACACTTGCTCCCAAAGAGTTCTTTGGAGAATAGTTATAAGGAAAGGCGTGAGAATCGTAATGAATATATCTGTAGTAGGCGTTTTGAGCATCCAACTCTGTAGCGCTCCAGAAAAACGCATACTCTTTAAGTCCGTAGAACTGACGATAGTTGTGATAACAATATCCTGCACTCAAAGCGCTCCATTTGAACTTGTTAGTAGGATTTGTATCTGCGCTGTAAGGCCACAATTTTGCACCGTTGAAGGTAGCTTTTGCCGGAATCAGTTTCTCTCCCACGTGCTCCCATTTATCTAAAAAAGGTAATGCCGAACCATTAACCGCCTCCGCCAAATCTTCCCAATCCTCGTTAGTAGGTACGCTCCAACCATCGGGACACAACCCTTGAGGACCACTTGCCAAACCGCTTCCGCTAACTCCTCCGGTAGCATCTTCCCATGTATAAAGACGACCTAAAACATATCCTGCATCGTCCGAAGCTGCATAGCCTGCCCCCTCTACTGCATAATTCAAGTTTTCAGAGAACCAAACAAGGTTTCCAATCTCCTCAATATAATACCACTGTTTATCCCTTGGATCTTGAATAGAGTCCGTAGGAAGATCTACATTTTTAAGAGAACCTCCGATGTAAGGAATTATCGTGCTAACATCAAAAGTCTGCACAGCATTATAATATCCCTCAGCAAGTGCTGAATGCACTATTTGAAATTTCCCAATTGTATCGGGAAGGGTAAAATATACAATTCCTCCCTCCGGACACTCAATAGTATCTGACCTAAAAGTTGCTGTCCATCTGTAAGTTACACCGGAAGACGGAATCTGAATACCACGAGAAATAGCTGCAACCTCACTGCCGGCAAGGACATATTCAGGGATGTGAGCATCCATAAAGCCATTCATATAAAGCTTTGTTTCTTCATCCTTATGGTGACAACTCAATAGTAAACAAGCAGTTGTAAAAACTACCAAAAACAATGGTCTTATATGTTTCATCTGTATATGATTATTATCTGACATTTAACTATTACAAATAAAAATATGTAGCTTACAAAAATACAATTTTTTAGCAATATTTTTCTCTTTTTCTTACCTTTGAGAGGTTAAAAACGCCCGAAGAATGAACAAAGTTTATGCCTTACTGCTCATTATAATTGCTTTTGCAAGCTGCGAAACCAATAAATCCGGCTATTTTACTCGCGATGGTCTCACCCAAGGAACTACATATCATATTGTTTTTGAAATTCCTCATAATGCAGCCAAAGCAGGTCTCACATACGAGGCAATATGCGATAGTATAGAGCTCTATCTCAAAGATATAGACTTTGCTTTAAGCGGCTACAACAAAGCCAGTATTCTCTCTCTCTTCAACTCTAATCCCGATTCGCTCAATTCTATTTTACACTCAATCACAGCAACATACGCAAAAGATGGAACAGAGGAGAGGGCAAAAGAGTTTCTAAGAAGATATGCCATTTTCATAGATAATTTCAATTTAGCTCAATCTGCATATAATAAGACAGATGCCTTTGTAGATTGCTCTGCCGCTCCACTTTTTGATTTATGGGGATTCGGATTTAAGCAAGGAACAGATGTTACTCAAACTCAAATAGATAGCGTTAAGCAATTTATCGGGATGGATAATTTTACAATAAATTATTTATCAAACGATACAACCAAAAACATTTCCAATAATTCTGAGAGCAACTATAAAAATGATATAGCAATCATAAGCAAAAAAGATAATCGCTGCCGCCTCAATTTTAACGCTATAGCACAGGGATTTACAGCAGATTACATAGCTTCGCACTTTTCAAAAATGGGCATTAATAACTACTTGATAGAGGTTGGAGGGGAGATTTTAGCCAAAGGGAAGAATGCAAAAGGGGGAAAGTGGAGAGTAGGTATAGATAGACCGGAAGATGGCAACAACGCATCGGGAGAAAAAATAGAAGAGATAGTGGAAATTGCAGATGGTGGCTTAGTTACAAGCGGAGATTACAGAAAGTTTTATATTAAAGAAGGGAAGAAAATCTCGCACACCATTAACCCAAAAAGTGGATATCCTGTTGAACACAACTTACTCAGTGCCACCATAATAGCCCCATCATCTGCCCTTGCAGATATTTACGCAACCTACTGTATGGTCATAGGGTTGGAAAAAGCACAAGAGTTCGTGCAGAAAGAGTCCTTAATAATGGGTGCAGTTTTAATATACTCTGTTACAGATAATTGCATTACCTCAAACTCCAGCTCCATTAACGATTCGATGATTATTTGGAAGCACAAACTCTATTAAGAGTGCTTGTTTCGTTTAATAACAAAAACAGGCAGAAAGAAAATAAGAGCAATTATTGAGCAAACCAAACCAGATATTGTTCCAATTGCGAAATCGAACCAAAACGCTTCTTGAGAACCATCTATTACGAATGGTACGAGTCCCAAAATCGTAGAGAGGATTGTTAAAAATATAGGTCTGATCTTATGATTATACGATTTGATATATCGTCTTATCTGCATTTTTTTATCGTTAGCTTTGTAATCCCATATAAGATAGATTCCCGCATTTACAACTAATCCGCATAACATTATCAACGCCGCCAATCCTCCTTGATCAAAAATTAAAGAGGAAAAACCGAAAGTAAGAAAAAAGCCAATAAACGACAGAGGTATAAGCATCATGATAGCGAGCGGCAATCGGAATGATTCAAGTAGAATACTAAGTGTCACATAAATAATTGCAATAATAACAAGAATCAGCCATAAATACTTGGAGTTTTTGTTGCCATTCATAAATGCAAACGAAGCGGTAGTTGCTTTATATCCCGGGGGTAAAACTGTTCCGTTCATATAAGCCAATATCCTACCGGTCAATTTCTTATTAAGTTCATTGTCTCCCACAAAATTATACGAGACCAAAATCTTATACGATTGATTCTCTCTGATTATATTCAAATCTGTTTTCTTTTTGACAATTTGTCCAATCTGTGAAAGCGTTACGGCAGAAGAATCTACATCTATCGGAGAATTAAGGACATTCCACAAATCGTAACTATTGGTATTAGAGGATTTTAACACTATACTTTCCCACCCGGTATTTGTGAGTATAGAAGCTTCCTTTTTGTAGAGTTTATTTTTAAGGCCTCTGTAGTATGAATATGGATTTATTCCTCCTGCCGCCATATAGGAATCTCTATTGTATGAAAGATTGTATTCGCTTCTTGGGGCGGTAAACCAATTGCTTCTTATTTGAGGAAGTTTCACCCTCGGACTCTTGTTAAGATAAGAGATAAGAAGTTCTGCGTATTTTGTAAGTTCATCATAATCATAGCCATACATTTCTATAAAATTTGTATAACCCGATCCTCCTACAAAATTATTGAAGTAGTTGTCATCTATTCCGCTTATAATCCAATTTGCTCCACCAAAATTTACCGCTCCTTTAATTACTTCAGATTTTATTGCTTTCGGAACAAAGCCCCCCTCATATTGCTTTTTGAAATAAACTTCTATGAGTGCATCGTTATAAGAGGTCACGCTTGTTTTAAAGTACTCAATTTCTTCAAATTGGCTTATATATCGTTCCATCTCCTCAACCAATTTATTGAGTTGAGCCACAGTATGTCCTTCACTAAGGCCCGCCCTGATAGACAAATATTGTCGCTCAGTGGCTCGCTTGAAATCTATTCTTGATAACGATCTGTAAAAAGAGCCGAAAGAGGAACTTGCAATTCTGTCTATCCACTCTTTATTCTTTGAGTATGGCTCCCATTCTGCAATCTTTCTTACAACTTTGCCATAGTGCACATCTTTAGATAAAGATATTTCTGTTTTAGTTGGAATAAGGCATATAGGAATGCCAAATCCCATAATCAACAATAGAATGTATAACCATTTAAATCTCAATGCCTTATCTATATATTTAGCATATATGACATTCCATTTTGCATTTCTTTTGTGCCTTTTGTTAGCCGCTGTTATCTTTTGAACGGAAGGAATATAACTCAGCAACGCAGGAACAAAGAAATACGCAACCAACAGAGATATAAAGAGATTGATTGATACCGCAGCAATAAAGTCGGTTAAATTGAACCTCTCGTTATAAGGGATTAAAAATACAGAAATCAAAGAAGCTATAGTAGTGGCAACTGCAGCAAATATAGCAACAAATGCTACACGATTTTTATAATACGAATAGTGATCGGACATTACAATAGAAGAATCTATTATTATCCCTAACGACACAGTTATACCGGCAAGAGAGTAAATATTTATTTGCAAACCGAACAAATAATAGAATACTATTGCCACCATTATATTTACAGCTATGGAGAGTGCAACAGCCATAGTGTATTTGAACGAACGATAAACAGCAAGAACAAAAAGCAACAAAATTACAAGCGAAAGAATTGTTCTTTTCCAAATCTTGCGCAACTCTATCTTTATATAGTCTGAAGAATCGTACTCTACCGAATATGAGACAGAAGGTGGAAATCCTGCTGCAAGGTCATTCATTGCATCTTTCACATTCTCAGATACTCTTATATTATTAGAATTGCTCGAAGTATATACTCCCAAAGATATTGTATTAAGACCATTGACTCTATAATAAGAAGTTGGTTCCGATTCTACATACTTAAATGTTGCTATATCGGAAAGATATATTATCTTATTATGAACTCTCTTAACGGGAATGAGTCGTATGTCTTCAAATCCACCAGTATGACCCACTTGAAGATAAACAACTGTTTGAGCATCATTTGCACTCTTAACATATCCCAATTCGTCCGTTCTGAAATAATCGCCAATAGAATTCAATATTTCATCAGGATCTATTTGATATGCCGCCACTTTCTCCGCTTCGAACATTATCTCCCAACGAAACGGGGTATAGCCGTGTATCTCAATCTTATCCACTCCAGCAATATCACTGAGCGGTTTTACTATGTTTTCAGATGCATATTCATAGAGATCTTTCGAAGAAAAATCTCCCTTTATCTGAAAGCCCAACACCTCAGTATTACCCACTCCCAATGTTCCTATAGAAATATCCGGATATGTAACACCCTGTGGAAAAGAAGGGTAAATGATTCTTAACTGAGTTGCCAACTCCAGACGGGCACTTTGCATATCAGTACCTTTTCTAAACTTAACAGAAACATTTCCTTTTCCTCGAGATGAAACGGAGGAGATAGAAATACAGTTTCTTAATCCATACAAACTTGCCTCAATCTTGGATGTTACCTGTTCTTCAACTATTCTTGCCGATGCTTCAGGATAGCTAAAACTCACCTCTATAGAATCGGACTTCTCTTTAGGGGTATAACTTATATTCAAGTTATGCGCACAAAGTATCCCAACTACAGATATTGCAGCAAAAATGAGGATTACCGAAAAGGGGGATATTCTCTCCTTTCTTTCCATTCGCGCTATTCTCCTTTATTTTTGTTGTATAGATAATGATACAGAGAAGGAACAACAAACAGACTCACAAGAGTTCCTACCATCATTCCAAATATGATCACTATAGATAACGGAAATTGAAGGTCATCTCCAAGACTCCCTCTTTTAACAAATGGAAGTACAGCCAAAATTGTTGTAAGAGAAGTCATAACAATAGATTTTGTTCTTCTGAAGCCCGCCTCCTTTAAGGCTTGGTATACTTCCATACCACTGTCTCTCAATTTGTTGATTGTATCTATTTTTAATATAGAGTCATTTATAACAATACCGCTCACTATCACTAAACCTATAAGGGACATTATATTCACACTCACCCTAAATATCAACATAAACACGAGAACCGCAAAAACATCTATCACAATCTCTGAAAGAATGATCAGAGGTTGTACAAGTGAATTAAATTGCGCAGCAAGAATTATATAAAGCAATATCAGTGCAACAATAAAAGCCAGAATCAACTCATACCTCAGCTCCCTATTGATAAACCAACTACCGGAAAATGAAACATCAAATAAACTTTCCTCCTTGAGAGTCTCCTCTATTTTTTTCATTACAGATTTTGCTTCTCTTCCCGATAAGTTAATGTTAACAGGATAAAATATTCCTTCGGCATCACTTGTAATATATTGAAAGTCTTGAACGTAAGTTTCTCTTAAAAAAGAACTTAGCGGTAGTCGAACATCGTCCTTAACCACAAATGAACCAGATATTAATTCCGTAAGTTTTTTCTCCCCTTCTCCTAATACAACCGGTAAAACCTGCTTTCCTTGAACAATCTCAAATAGAACATTCTCATTCAATAGATTTTTCAGCGTATATAACAGATCCTTGTAACTCACTCCATATAACGCCATTGCTGTGGGATTTGCAACATATAAGAGATTTTTTTCTGTTTTTATATCGGCGGTTGCGGGGGCAATCTCATTTATTTTTTCTATGCTATTTAGCAATTTTCCCAAATCTACAGATGAATTGCTGGAGAATCTCAGTTTTGCAACCAACGGAGATTGCTCATTTCCAAAGGTCATATTCAAAATATTACCACTTTCTTTAAATGAGCAAACCGCATCGGGATAAGAAGCGGTTATATACACTAATATGCGTTCCTTAATCTTATTGAGCTCCCTCTCATTCTTGCACTTAACATAAATGTTTGCTTGAGAAGTGGAGAGTTCCGAAGTATGCCTCAACAGATATTGCTGTACACCTATATACGATGTTATTTGAGTATTATCTGATTTTATGAGTTGCTCTATTTCACTAACTCGTAATCGATTACTCTCTACAGATATTTGATTGTTCCAATCTATGCAAATGATACTCTCGCTATAAGAAATGTGTGGCAAACGCTCCTTTTTTAAAAAAGCAAATAAAACAATTGCTCCTATAGCAGAGATGACAATCGCTGCGACAAACACTCTGCTTTTCTTCAAAGATTTCTCTATAACTCTGCTTTCCCATTTGAGAAGTGGCGATACCAAATCGAACTTTTTTATAAAGATACTATGTAAAGATTCTTTTTTATACCACCAATAATAATAGACCGGCATAATACAAACCGTCATTAAATAGGAAGTTACGAGAGTTATCGTCACGGCTATGGCTTGCTCGGTAAACAAAGAACCTGCTGTACCACTAAGAAAAACTACCGGAATAAAGACAGCACAGGTTGTGAGCAAAGATGAAAACATAGCTCCTCTTACCTCCTTAGTTCCCTCTATAACAGATGAGTACAAATCGGCAGTTCTTTTCCATCTTTCAGATATATTATCTATAAGGATTATAGCGTTGTCAACCATCATTCCCAATCCCAAAATCAAACCGGAAAGGGAGAGGATATTTATAGATAATCCCGTTAGGTAAAACAACAACATAGACGATATCAATGAGAGCGGAATAACAGTAATAACCAGAAACGACGATTTTATATCTCTCAAAAACAGGAATATAATCACTCCCGATAGAAGCACTGCCAACAATATGTTAATTAAAAGATTGCGTATGGAATAATCTAATAGCTGACTCTGGTTTCTGGTAATTTCAAATTTGATTTGAGGATAATCTGTCTTAAACTCCTTTATGAGCTGTCCCAGACTCTTTTTCAAATCAGACATCTTGGCATCGCTCTGTTTGATTACTGCAATACTCAACGCTTGCTTTCCATTGGAATGAATATATCCTCTACGTTTTACACTCTCCCGTTGTACTTGAGCCAAATCCTTTAGTTTGAATAATTTATCTCCCTTCTTTATTGCTATCTCTTTTATCCCATCTATGCCTGTAAGTAGCGATTCGAATTTTACATTATAACTGTATTCTCCATCTCTTATTGTCAAAGTTCCCAAACGGATATTGGCACTCCTGATATAGTTTTCAAATTCATTTAACGATATTCCTAAAGAGAGTAACTTTTCTTTATTGGGAATAATACTGATTTGTGGAGAATCGTAACCGCTTATATCGGACATGGCAACTTGTTCCAGTTGCTCAATTTTCCTGTTTAGAACTTTTGTAGCAAAATTACCTAATGCAACAAAGTTTCCGTTACTTTCATCGCTATATGAGATATCTATGTAAAAAACAGGAATATCTGCAGCACTTGCCTTGATTACTCTCGGTCTTTGAATATTTTCGGGTAACGAGGGTAACACTCTGTCCAACCTCTCATGTACTTCGAGAAAAAGTAGGTCTATGTTGGAACTATGACCAAAAGAGAGTTGAATAGAAGCACTTCCGTCTTTTGAGAGGGAGGAAATATCTTCAAGTTCATCTATTTGCATTAACTGCTGTGTAATTGGCTTTACTACAGCATCTTCCATCTGTTTTGCAGAAAGCCTTGAATCTGTTACCTGAACAGATATAAAAGGAATGTCAATATCGGGAATAAGGGAAACCGGAAGAAGGCTGAAGCTAACCAAACCAAGTACAACAATAGACAAAAGTGCCATTGTTACTGCAATCGGTCTGTTTACCAGCATCTTGAGCATTCCTCTATTTTTTAAGATTTACTTTCGATTTATCAGCCAAATTAAGGTTTCCGGAAATAATTATTTTGTCGCCTATAGAGAGATCCGAGGCCCTCTCTTTATTCGGCTCTATTGCATAAGAGTCTTCATTGGATGCTATTATATTCACATATTTCCAATGGGCAAGACTATCCGGAGTATATGTAAAAAGTACATCTAAACCATCTCTTATCACAACTGCGCTTTTAGGCACAACCATCTGGTTTTCAATATCTTTTTCAACTATCACTTTTACATCAATCCCATCTATGAGTGTATTGTTGTTCAACACAGATGCCGTTATTATAATTTGTCCATTGGAATTTACCGTAGGATTTATATTAATTATTTTCCCATAAAAGTATTCTCCTTCCATTCCAAAAGGCAGAACCTTAACACTCATGCCCTTTTTGCAAAAGTGTAATTCTGAACTCATTATTGGAAAATCAACATTGAACTCTTTGTCGTTTATCAAGGTACAGAAAACTCCCGATGCCTGTTCATGCACCGTTTTAGAGATGTCTGCTATCTTACCGCTAAACGGAGCAATAAGCAAACGCTTTGAGGCTTCATTCTTTACTCTCGAATACTCACTTTTGGCATAGGAATAACCACTTTGCAACTTTACACTTTCTAAAAGATCTTTGGCAACCGACAATGTATCGCGAGCTTTATAACCCAAACCCACCAAATAATCATACATCTCTATCTCTGTCTTTTGCAGGTTTATAAGTGCTGAACGGAGACTCTCTCTCACATCGCTTGCATCAAGTTCCGCTATCACCGTCCCTTTTGCCACATAAGAGCCATTCTCCGCCATTATAGAAGATATTATTCCGGATGTGGCAAATGAAAGTTGTGAACGCTGCTTAGCAACCAGTTTTCCATTCGAAATCAGTTGTTTCTTGAATGAAGATTGTTCCAGCTCCATTACCTCAACGTCATAAATTTGAGGAGCAAAAGTTTTTTCTTCTTTCGCTTCACTTAAACCATTTTCTGCATTGCTTTTACAAGAAGTTGCAATATTGGCAAAAAATAAAATTGTCAATATACAAAGCATTCTGTAAAATCCGGCAACACAAAACTTATAGCCTAATCCAATATATTTCATAATATCCGCTATTGTAACAAGTTGTCAAAATCTATGGTTATATCTTTGTTCTCTATAAAATCAAACAAAGTCAGTTGTCTTATTCCGTAATAATATGTCCAAAAGTTAATTACATCTCTAATATACTGTTGAATGGCAGCATCTTTTTCATTCTGAGAATCGATGAGTTCTGTAACTGTGGTTTTCCCAACTCGAAATTTCTCTACCATAAGATTGTATCTTTCAAGAGACAAATCCCGAGCTTTTTTTGAAACCAAACACTGTTGACGCTGATTATTGAACTGCCCTACCGCCATATAGATTTTTCTTCGATAATCATTCTCTGACTGTTGCACTTTTGCTTTCAAAACCTCTCTTGAAGCTTTTGCTTTCTGCACCCTGCCACTGCCCAATCCCCAGTCAAAAATAGGGATGGAAAATGTAAGACCTATAACTTCTTGATCCAAAGGATTAGAGTAAACTCCCCTTATTTTTTTATCTGTTTTAGAGAGCCCTAATCTTGCTACCAAAGAGATCGATACTCCTCTCGATGCTTTTGCTCTGGCCACCTCAGACTCTGCATTAAGCAGCTCTATTTCATTACCTAAAGAAAAAGATGTGTTCTCCAACGATTTATTTATCACGGTCTGGTAATCTATCTCCATTTCGGGAAATGCTTCAGATATTATAGGGGTTATATCGTAAGATTCATCATATCCCAAAAGGGAATTAAGGCGCATTTGAGCTTCTTTGATTTTTACCTCCGATTCATTAATTTTTATGCTGTCTTTAAGTATATTGATTTCCAGTTTTAAGAGTTCATCTTTTGATACACGACCAAGTTTCATTCTTTCCCCCGCAATGGAGCGCAATTGCAATGTATTCTCATAGTTAGAAAGATTCACATCGTAATTATTCTTGGCATAAAGCAACTCATAGTAGCACTCTACTACATCTATAGCGAGTTGCTCCATTTGTTCAATATATTTACGCTTACTAAGTTCATATTCTTTAGGAGATATGCGTTTGTTCCATTTGAATTGATTGTACGAAAAGAGGGATTGTGTATAATTTATGGTAAATGGCTCTGCATACCATGTAATCCCCCTATAATCGCCAAACTGATCTATTCTTGAAAGGTCTGAATAAACAGAAAGTACTCCACCAGTAAACGGCACATTCTGTACTATGCTTAAACCCAAGCTATTTCGTAGATTATACGATTTTGCATATCTCATTTCACCTGTTGCATAATCTTGCAGAAGGTTCAAAGAGCGGTCATACGACATAAAATTACCATACAGATTAACCGAAGGCAACATACTCGCCTTGTAAGAACGATATTGCCAATAAGCGGAAATAAACTCATTTCTCGCCTCCAAAGCCACAACAGATTGAGATTGAGCTATTGAAACCGCCTCGCTCAAAGATATTTGCTGTGCAAAACTTTCACATGCAAATAGCAATGACAATATCGCCAATATAAACTTATTCAAACGCATAATTATTATGGTGCATATTTCTGTAAGTATTGTGCAGAAGCATCCACAACATTTTTATTTGCAACAAACACATCCTCTATACTACCCTTGTCAATGATAAAATATACAAGCCCATCATATTGTTTTAACGGTAAATATTTCATTCTTTCTATCTCATAAGAGAGTATAACTATCTTCTCGGCATTTAATCCAAAGAGAGCCTGCAAATCTCTATTTCTGTGGGATGATGAAATTAATAAAATATTATGTCCGCTCTCTTGATAAAAGTGAAAAAGCAAATCCAACTCTTTTTCCATACAGGATTCGCAGGGATGGGGAGGGATAAAAAGCCCTATAGCATTCTTTTTTCTTACCTCATCTATCAGTCCCAAACTGTCAAGCTCTGCAGCCAATTCCAATGTGCCTATATTTGCATGAAATTCAGCCATACCCTTGAGCGCATCTGCATAGAAAATTTTCTCCGCTTGTATATCATAAATTTTCCGCTCATATTCTCTATGTTGTCTTATCAACAAAAAACATAGGAAAATATCTATTGCAATCAGGATTACAATTAAAATCTTATTTAAGTTTAATTTTTGTAATA
>CADBRQ010000118.1 GCA_902797115.1 uncultured Bacteroidia bacterium | reverse complement strand
CATGTGCTCTATTAAAGTGTTCTACATTGATAGTCGGATATTGAGTATTATGGCGATTGATATCTAGTTGGAATTGCTTACTAATATGCTGAGTATAAATAGTTGCCATTACATTGTCGGCTCTTTTGTCAAGCAATGTCAGCACAGTGTCCTCCACATAGTTGTCAATCAAAACAATAGTTTTCTTGGCTTTACGTACCAAGTCGCTGACAAACTGGTAAGCGTCGAATACCTGACCATCATAGAAGATTCCTTGTTGCGATTGAACATTGGCATCTAATCGTTTGAATACCTCCTCTATCTTCTTGTCTGTCTCTATCTGGTGATATTCAATATTGACAAGTCGTTGGAATACCTGAGCATTGTTTGCAAGGAAGTGCCGCATAGCAACAAAAGCACGCATAATACGGACATTTACCTCTACAGCAGTTTCGGAACGAAGAACGCTACTTAGCATGGCTATTCCACTTTCTGTAAACGCGTACGGTAATTTTCTTGCTCCTCCCCAACTTGATGTCACAAATTGTGATTTCAAGTTTTTTTCATTGTCCAAAGTCACAACCTGTAATTTTGAAAAAGCGACCTCTTCTTGTGTCAGTTGAAACATAAAGTCTTCAGGAAAACGCTTTATATTACGCTTTACAGCTTGGTTTAAAACACGTGTTTCTACACCGTAAAGCATAGCCAAATCATGGTCAAGTATGACTTGAGTATCTCGTAAGACTTTGATAAGCGGTTCTATATTTATGCCTCGGAGGTCGCTATGTGCAACTGTTTGTATATCTATTGTCTTTAAGTTCTTTTTTGCCATTGTTCCAAATCTTAAATATGTAAGTAATGGTTACAAGTTGCTATTCCACAATCCCCAACTCCTTCAGATATACTTCTATCTCCTTATCAAGATTTGCGCGTTTAGCTTCCAATTCCTTGATTTCCTTCATCACTGCGTGAATGTCAATCGGCTCTTCTTCCTCAAAGGTGTCAACATAGCGAGGTATATTAAGGTTGTAATCATTCTCTTTAATCTCTTCGAGAGTTGCACAGTAACTATATTTTTCAATCTCTTTTCTTTCTCTGTAAGTAGAAACTATTTTGTCTATATGCTCCTTTCTTAACTTATTCTGTGTTTTAACTTTCTCAAATTCTCTGCTGGCATCTATAAAAAGAATATTGTCATCATCTCGCCTGCACTTTTTCATTACAAGAATACATGTTGGAATACTTGTTCCATAAAAAATATTGGCAGGTAATCCAATGATAGCATCTATATAGTTCTTCTTTTCTATAAGAAATCTTCTTATTTTTCCTTCGGAAGCCCCTCTGAACAACACTCCATGAGGAGCAACACAAGCCATTGTACCACTATCGTTTAAGTGATATATCATATGTAAAATAAAGGCATAGTCTGCTTTAGATTTTGGAGCCAATACTCCCGCCTTGCTAAAACGAGCATCATTATTAAACTTATCACTCGCGGACCAAGCGGCAGAAAACGGAGGATTAGCTACAACTGCATCGAATTGAGTATCACCAAATTCATCATTTTCCAAAGTATCGCCATTATGAATGTCAAAATCGCTATACTTTACATCGTGCAAAAGCATATTCATTCTAGCCAAATTAAATGTGGTCGGATTCTTTTCCTGACCAAAAATCTGATCAGCGTTTCCTCCTCTTGCTGTACGTAATAGCAATGAGCCACTTCCGCAAGTTGGATCATAAACGCTTCTTAATCTTTTCTTTCCTGTTATTACAATTTCAGACAGAATCTGACTAACTTCTTGAGGAGTATAGAATTCTCCCGCCTTCTTTCCTGCTCCCGCCGCAAATTGACCAATCATATATTCATATGCATCTCCAAGTATATCTATATCAGATGCTTCAGACAAACCAAAATCTATCCCGTTAAGTGCCACTAAAACTTCGCTAATCAGTTTATTCTTATCGTCTGTAGTCTTTCCTAACTTAGGAGAAGCTAAGTCTATATCCGAAAACAAACCACCAAAATCGTCTTCACTCTCTTGACCTATAGTGCTATCTTCTATCTTTTTTAAACAACGCTCCAAATGGGGTAAAATATTTTCCTTTTTATCAATCATAGAAATTATCTTAGAAAACAGATATTGTGGCTCAACATAGTATCCTAAACTTTGAATGCACTGTTCTCTAACTGCGTCGATAAGCTCTTGATCTTTAGTTTTATATAAATCTTTAAATGAAATATCATCATACTCAAGTATTCTATTAGCCTGATTTTCTATTTTCTCTGATAAGTATTTGTAAAAAATAAAACCTAGAGTAAAATACATAAAATCACCTGCAGACATATTACCTCTAAGGGTATTAGCAACGGTCCAAAGTTGTGTTCTTAATTGTTGTTGTAATTCCTCACTCATAAATAATTAATCCCAATAAAAAGTATTTATAATAGTATGTATTTTAGACATAACTCTAGATAGAATATTCCGTCTTTCTTTCAAACCGATTTTCTTTCTAAAAATGGCGTTTTGGAGTATGTCTATTTTTTCCCTTTGTGAAAAGTCATATTCATTAAAGAACTCTTGAATTGCATTTTCATCAATATCTTCCTCTCTGGCCAGATCCTTAATTGCTAACGATTTAGCCTCTCCTATATATGTATTCAATTGCCCTTCTATATCAATCGTACCATCAGCTTTTGCTTTATTGAAAGCATATCTGTTATTATCAACATTTTGCCTTATAAAATTATCAATAAGATTCGCTTTTGCTCGCATTGCAGAGTCTCGAATCATCGTATCAATAATAGCTTTACGCTTTTGATCGTAGTCCTTTGCTCCAGGATTAAGATTCTCTATAAGCGAAATAATGTAAGCCACATTTATAACATCGCTATGCAGTAACTCCAAACAAAAATCTATATCCTCCAATCTTGTTTCATCTTCATACAACGCAGGAGGTTCATTAAGAGTCGTGCTTACTTCTTTAGGCTCTATATATCCCACCGTAATATCAAGATATTTGCTTTGAAAATCCATATATTTTTGCTCTGACATTACAAAATAATCATCATCTGGAGCGTAATCGTCATATACTTGTATTTCTATTTTTCCTCTGATTATATCTCGGAAAGCCACAACGAAATCTTTCTTTTCATATTCATTTTGCAAGTAATCTACAGATTCCGGAGTAGGATATTTTTTAAGAAAGTCTATCATTTGTATATTCAGTTTTTTGCGAACTTCTTGATATGGTTTCCTAATAATATACTCAATATTATCGCTATTACTAAAAAGTCTTATTGATTCATCAACTTTTGATTTCAAATCTCTAAAACAAACAATCTTACCAAATCGCTTCTTTTCATTCAAAACACGGTTGGTTCGGCTGAACGCTTGAAGAAGACCATGCCATTCTAAATTTTTATCTACATATAGAGTATTGAGCTTCTTTGCATCAAAACCTGTAAGGTACATTCCTACAACTATCAGCAAATCCAATGGCTCCATATCCTTCTTGCGCTTCTTCATTCGCTCATTTATATCATCATTGTACAAAGCAAAATGAGCCACATCAAATGACGTCCCGAACATTTGATTGTAATCGTCTATAATAGACTGTAATTTATCTGCATTTATTGCCTCATTTTCAAAGCCCTGCCCCATACCAGTCATATTGTCATCTTGGCTATCATTTGCCTTATAGGTAAATATTGCCCCAATACGAATTGAAGGATTCAACTCCTTAAAGACTTTATAGTAATCAAGCAGCATCGGAATTGACTGAACTGCGAACAAAGCATTAAACTCCCCATTAAAAGTTGAAAGAGGATAATTATAAAGAATAAATTCTGCAATTTTTTTAATCCTTGATTTTGACATAAAGTCTATATTCGCTGAATCCTTGTAATACTCTACTAAAAAGCCTAATACATTATCATCAGCAATTGCATCCTTTATTAAATATTTATGTAAGCATTCTCCAAAAACTTCCTTGGTAGTCAAGTCTTGTTTTGCATTCTTTGCAAAAATTGGTGTTCCGGTAAAACCAAAGAGTTGAAGATTGGGAAAAAATTGAACGATATTTTTGTGACTCTCTCCAAAGTGTGAACGGTGGCACTCATCAAATATCATTACAACTTTCTTGTCCTTAATACCTTGTAGATATTTATTATAGTAATCTTTTTTTATGGCACAATTAAGTTTTTGAATAGTTGTAATAATTATATTTTTTCCATCCTTTAATCGTTTAATAAGCTCATCAGTATTATCGGTGCTGTCTACTGCTCCTGGTTCAAATGCATCATATTCTGCTTTGGTTTGAGTATCCAAGTCATGTCTATCTACAACAAAAAGAACCCTATCTATACCGTCCTCTTCCGCTACCAATTGAGCTGCTTTAAAAGATGTTAAAGTTTTTCCAGCACCGGTCGTATGCCATACATATCCATTATCATTAGAATTCTGAACTCTATCCAATATTTTCTCTACTGCATAATACTGATACGGACGTAAAACCATAAGCTGCTTATCTCCCTCATGCAACACCACATATTTGCTTATTATTTTTCCTAAAACACAACGGTCAAGAAAATGAGTTGCAAACTGATTCAGATTATTAATCGGTTCATTATTGAATGTTGTCCAATTAAAAGTAAGCTTATAACCACAATTCGGATTATTAGCAAAATATCTAGTATTCACCCCATTAGAAATAACGAAAACCTGAATATAATCGAATAGACCTGTGAAGGCTGTCTTTTGATAACGTTGTACTTGATTATAAGCCTGTTTGAGCTCTACTCCTCTTTTCTTCAGTTCTATTTGAACTAATGGAAGTCCGTTGATTAAGATTGTTACATCAAATCTATTTTTTCTTTGAGCTTCTACTGTAATCTGATTTGCAACTTGAAATTCGTTTTGACACCATTTTTTAACATTTAAAAACTCTATCCAAACTCTTTCTCCATTGTCTAATTGGAAATCTTTTAAATCTCTCAGTTTATGGGCCTTCTCAAAACGAGTACCTCCTTCCAAATATATAAGAATCCTATTAAATTCGGCATCCGTGAATGCTTTTCTATCATGACGTGCCAATTCGTTAGTATTATGTTTCTCTAACTGTTTTTTGAAATTTGCAATTAAAGCCTGCTCATCTTTAATGAGAACTCTTTCGTAGCTATTCTCAACAAGAGTTTTGATCAAACCCTCTTCTAATATATACTCGCTTTGTGTAGACATAGGATCTTTATTCTTAAACAAAATTAAGGATTTTTTATTATTAATTCATTTTCATGTTATTTTCAGATGTTATTTAAGACTTTTTTCGAGCAATTTAAAGATTATGCTTCTGCATACTCGGCTTCCAGCACACGAATCATTTCATTTGGCAAATAACTCATCGCTTGAGCTTTAATCTGTTGAGGAATACCCCAGAGGGCTTCAGCCATGCCGCCGGCAATGCAAGCTATGGTATCGGTATCTCCGCCAATCGATACGGCATTACGGATGGCATCTTCAAATGATGTACTTTCTAAAACACAGAGAATAGCCTGCGGAACAGTCACTTGACAAGTTTCATCAAAAATATTGGAGACAACAAGACTGGAAAGAGTCATTGATCTTATGTTTGAATACATGTTGAGAGCCGCCTTTTTTATCTCGTGAAGATTCAGACCATTTAAAGCATACCAAATAAGTTCTGCAACATTGCGGGCGCCTCTTATTCCCTCTGGATGATTGTGAGTGCAAAGTGCCGATTGTTCTGCTTGAAAAAGAACTTCTTGTAAAGATTTCTTTCTGAAAATATAGGCACAAGGAGATACCCGCATTGCGGAACCATTGCCAAAGGAATTGTATGGTTTTCTATCGGCATTGTTTATCCACTGAGAAAACCTAAGGCCGTAAGAGCCTGTAGGATAAGGATATTTTTGGCACCAATGAAGCAAGCTTGTTTCAAACGATTGATTTGAGAGGATTGCATCTGCAACAGCAATAGTGCAAATTGTGTCGTCTGTATAACTGCACTCCGAAGTAAAAAGCTCAAACTCCTTGCTTCTGTGATTGTTAAACTCAAATCTGGAACCCACTATGTCCCCTATTATTGCTCCTATCATAACTTTAAAATTTTGGATTGATACTTTATTTTTTCCTGTTTCGGGTGCAAGTTACGATAAGAATTTGTCAACTTTTGACACAGCCCCTACCTCTTCTCAAATGTCTCTGCTACAAGTTTGAGATTATCTATGATTTGGATGTGCTGCGGGCAGTGTTCTTGGCATTGTCCACACTCTATGCAATCGGATGCTTTTCCGTGTGTCTCTCCTAACACCTTGTAATACATGGCGGTATTGGTTCGTTGTTGCTCTTTGCCGAACTGGTGGAGGTTGTTGTAAACATTAAAATACTCCGGAATACATATATTCACAGGGCAGCCATCTGTGCAGTAATGGCATGACGTACAAGGGATTGCAATACCCTTCTTAATTATTTGCGCTGCCTTTTCTATAATATCCTTCTCCTCTTTGCTCAGCGATACGAATTCTTGCATATAGCTTGTATTATCCTCTACCTGAGCCAGATTGCTCATTCCGCTCAGAACCGTGAGAACATTTGGCAAACTTGCCGCATATCTTACAGCCCAAGAGGCTGGTGATGCATCGGGATTATACTTTCTAAACAACTTCTCCGCATCGCGAGGAACATTGGCAAGCGCACCTCCCTTAACCGGTTCCATAACAATTACCGGCTTTCCATATTTGGTGCAAAGGTCATAGCAACTCTTTGCCTCAATGGAAGGGCTCTCCCAATCGAGATAATTTATCTGCAGCTGAACATACTCTGTTTCAGGGTGTTTTACAAGCAGTTCCTCCAAAAGCGCAGAGTCGTCATGAAAAGAGAAACCTATATGCTTAATCTTTCCTTCGGCTTTTTTGCGCGCAATGAAACCCCAACCATCAACATCGTCCATTTTCTTTACGTATGAACGATTAAGTGCATGGAGCAAATAGTAATCAAAATACTCCACACCGCATCGTTGAAGCTGCTCATCGAATATTCTCTCTAAGTCCTCTTTTGTTGAAACCTCCCAGCAAGGCATCTTGTCTGTAACCGTAAAACTCTCTCTGGAATAACGCTTTACCACCAACTCTCTTAATGCTTCTTCGCTCTTTCCTCCGTGATACGGATATGCTGTATCGAAGTAGGTGAACCCTTTGGAGATATACAAATCTACCATCTCCTTTGCCCGTCCCATATCTATTTGAGACAAATCGTCTGCAACAGCCAGAGGAAGTCTCATGAGTCCGAATCCTAATTTTTTCATATTGCAATATTTATTGTTAAATATGTAAGGCTTTGATCTCTGCACAGTGGAGTAAGCAAGTCGAGCAGGTGTGATTCGAACACACGATCTCCACATCCCGGATGTGGCACCTTAACCTCTAGGCTACTGCTCGAAAGAGCGTTACCTGTACAAGTAATACTTGGCGCTACGGGCTTTAAACTCTGCTTCGTCTTTCTCAAAATACTCTTTAATGCTGCTCCATTTGTATGTCTGAGAGAAAGTTTTGCGAATAAAGTCGGAACCGCTTACAATATCAAACATACGGAAGCGTTTAGCATCGCAGTTCTCAAACACTTTTTTATCTGGGTGAAGCACTGCAAGTTCCTGCATTACAAGAAATTGTACTTCTACAAGGCGGGCCGCTTTATAATCTGTTATAAATGTCTGAACACCGCTGCACTGCAAACCTTTTTTGCTTCCATAGAACGGAGTTATATAAATTGGACGAAACTCAATACCAGGAAGATTAAGAGCATTCATTCTCTTAGCCAGAGCCGCTCCGTCTATCCATTCTGCCACAAAGAGTTGGAACGGCATGGTGTAGCCTACTCCCTCGGAAATATAACCAAGCTCTCCTAATATACCGCTTACAGGATAATACTTAGAACTCTCTGTAGAAGGGATATGCGGACTCGGAAGCACCCATGGAAGGTGTGTATCTTCGTACAGCATACTGCGTTTCCACCCCTCCATCGCAATAACAGTAAGTTTACACTGAACCCCATCTTTGAGCATCTTCTCTCCGTTTAGCATAAGGGCAAGTTCCCCAAGAGTCAGACCATACAGATATGGTATATTAAACTGACTCACAAAGGAATAGAAGCCATCTTCTACAAGATTTCCCTCCACTCTCTCTCCTCCGAGAGGATTCGGACGGTCCAGCACCACCACCTCTTTTCCATTCTCTGCAGCCGCCTCCATTATAAGCCCAAGCGTACTTACAAAAGTGTATGAACGGCACCCTATATCCTGAATATCAAACACTAACACATCTACATCGGCAAGCATCTGAGGATTTGGTTTACGATTCTTGCCATATATAGAATAGACAGGAAGACCGGTTGTTTTATCAACATCGTCTCTCACACTGCCGCCGGCATAAATATCTCCACGAACTCAGTGCTCCGGCGCATAGAGAGCTGTAAGTTTCACTCCTTCAGCTTCATGCAAAATATCTATAGTAGATTTAAGGTGCGAATCTACCCCTGTAGGATTGGTAACCAAACCAACCTTTTTACCTATAAGAACATCAAAGCCCTTATCTCTAAGAACCTCAACACCAGGTTTAACCTTTGAAACAGAAGAGTGACAATGTTTCTGAGTCTGAGCATTTTGCCCCAAAAGCGGAACAACATACAGAAGAGCCGCCGCAATAATTATAATAGTTTTCTTAATCATATCATTACAAAGATTTACAAATTACTTACAGCCGTATGTAGCATCTACTTTACGCTCAACCAATAATGTTACAAGCACAGTTGCAACTCCACAAGCCACTACTATCCAGAAGAATGTAACATAACCTACCCACTCTTGGAGATAACCGGCAAACATTCCAGGAATCATCATACTCAACGCCATAAAAGCGGTACAGATAGCATAGTGAGATGTCTTGAACTCTCCCTCAGAAAGATACATCATAAAGAGCATATAAGCGGTAAAACCAAAACCGTAACCAAACTGCTCAATTGCAATCGCTATGATAATGAGTATTATGTTAGTTGGCTGAACCATACTCAGATAGCAGAATGTTAAACAAGGAAGAATCATACATGCCGCCATTGGCCAAAGAGATTTTTTGAGCCCCAGACGGGAAATCATAATTCCACCAAGAATACCGCCGGCAAGAAGAGCAATCACACCTATGGTACCATAAGCCAGACCAATAGTCTCGGTTGAAAGTCCAAGACCACCAATCTCTTTCGCATCGCGGAGGAAAGGCATAATCATTTTGATTAAGAAAGCTTCAGGTAAACGATAAAGAAGCATGAATGCAATACCCAGCCACACAAGCGGTTTGGTAAAATAGGTTGCAAACGATTTGCCGAAGCCCTTAAATATGGCAAGCATAGTGCTCTCTCCCTCAACCGTTTGCACATTAGGTTTATCGTCTGAACATTTAGGAATTGCAAAGAAAGTGTGATAAAGTGCTATGGCTCCAAAAATTACAGCAGTAAGTATAAGAGTCAGCACCCACGCTTGCGGCACATCTCCTCTTTTCTCCAAAAGCCCTGCAATAAAGACAAGAACACCTTGTCCAAAAACGGAAGCTATTCTGTAAAAGGTACTTCTGATTCCTACAAAAGCACTCTGCTGATTTTGAGGAAGGGCAATCATATAGAATCCGTCTGCAGCTATATCGTGAGTAGCTGAGGCAAAGGCTGTTACAAAGAAAATTACAAGGGTTGTTATAAAGAGATTTATATCTGTGTTCTTTGCAGCAATAGTCTGCGCATCGGGATGGGGAAGAGTAACAGCAAGCAATATAAATGCCACTGTCATAAGAATTTGCATACTCAATATCCACCAACGCTTTGTCCTGATGACATCTACAAAAGGACTCCAAAAACACTTGAGCACCCAAGGGAGATAGATTAAACTTGTAAAGAAAGCCATCTTACCATTAGGAACTCCAAGATTTGTAAACATCATTACCGAGATGTTATTCACAATAAAGTACGGAATACCCTCTGCAAAATAGAGAGTTGGCACCCATAGCCACGCATTGCGACGTGTAGTTTTAACCTGTGCAATATCTTTCATAATTAAATAATTTATATCATTTTCTAAAGCAATTGGCTCTTAATATCTTTTAACTATCTCAGAGTTAGGATAATAGTGAAGTAGTATGTCATTATATCTGTACCCTTTCTCTCCCATTACCGCAGCCCCTATCTGACAAAGACCAACTCCATGTCCCCAGCCTGCTCCTATTAACTCAAAGCGAGCAGGAATTTTATTATCTGTCTCATCTATAGAGTCTTTCTTAATTATATTACCTGCCGCATCGTACCTTACTACAACAAAAGCAGAACTATATAAATGGCTTGCAGATAATAATCTTCTGATCTCCAACTCTTTACCAATTATCAGTGTTTTCTTGGTACCAACTATTTTCAATTTAACCAATCTTCCGCTTGTCCCCCTTTCTACAGGAATAAGGTCTATAATCTCTCCCCAATCCTCACCACTTTTCTCGGCGATAAGTTTGGCAATCTCTTCCTGAGTGTATGAAACTTTCCACCTGTAGAAATCTACTGTCTCTTGGTCGTAATTATTCAGCACCTGACTCAAAACCTTGGCATCCTTCGTATTACAAAGACTCTCAGGATTGGAAAGAATCCATCCCTGGGCTATTTCCTCTTTTGTAAGGTCTAAAATAGGAACCGCTTCTGCACCGTATTTGTGCTCTTTAATCTCGCATTCTACACTCTCAATGTTGTCTCTGACAGGAACAAGATAGTCATAATGTTTTGGCTCCCAAGCATTTTCAAACATTTCTAAAACTCCTCCGCAACATTTATAAAATCTTGCATCGCAAATCTTATCTTCATAAGAAAGAATCTCTCCCCAAGTTGCATCGATAGCTTTTCTGACAGTTTCTGTTGAGGCGCGTGTAAGTCCCTGATAACGTTGGCAGTGGTCATCTGCGCAGACATCAAAATTGTTATGATCTTCTCTATCGTACCATTTAATGTACTCAGTATCTGTCTTTTGCACGCTCGGCATATTCTCCTTCTCTGCCTTTTCTATCTGAGCAAGAAGCCAACTTCTTGAGATAACAGCGTGTGCTTTAAGGAGTTCTTCAGATGCAGAGGCACTCATTTCAGAAGAGATAACACTTGTCAGATAATCCTCAACACCTAAAATATTAATAGGACAAACGCTCTCATTTTCTACAATAAATTTAAGTTTGCCTCCAAATTTCTGGTCCTCTTTTCTCTCCCAATGAAAATTAACCCCTATCACTACATCCCTCAGCCAGAAGGTCTTATCGGGATTATCGGCAATAGGTTCAAACATCAGTTCTGAAAAACTTTTGCCCTGAAAAATTAATTTCTTGTTTTGTGCATCGTACTCAATTTCATAATCTCCCTCATACAGAGCCTCTTTTGAGTAAACAACATCGTCTATCTGAGAAAGGTTATACTTTCCGTTAAAGGTAAAGCGAACTTTTGGAGCATGCATAATTCCCACGCTCACAGTTGGTTGATTTCTTAACATTTTCAAAATTTTTAGTTCTGCGGCTTCATCTATAGCCACATCGTTTAAAATATTCATTAAGTCTGAACTATTCACTCTCTCAAAATCTCTCTGCGACGGAGTTATAAACAGACCCGACATCTCTACGCACGCCGGCTGAATTAAAATCCTCGCATCCCCCTCTGCCAGAAAGGATTTAGGACGCAAAGCTCCTCTTGCAAAAAGCGCAATTCTCCACCACCCTTTAGTTGCATCAATTTTGGAAGGGACCCACCAACATAAAATATTCATCATCGGTTCCCATCTTCCCCCCTCCTCAAAATTTTTCTCTGCCCTGAGAATCACATCGGGTTCAAACCTTCCATTTCCTCTCCCTGTCACCTGAGTAAGAACTTTGTAAATCTTCCCCATTTTCTGTATTACAGCCCGTTTGGAAGAAGACTCTATCAGAAAGCCCCCTCTTGTATATTCTCTTAATACATAGGTTTTTAAGAAATTATTTGAAGGAACGTCGTACCGCTCAATCTCCCCCCTTTCAGAAAGCACCTCCTTTTCAAACTCATTCCAACAATACTCAATCGGCATTGCCCCTTTCATACCCGCCTGAAAATGAAAATGATCTGGTACAGAAGCACCGGCATTCGGTCCGTTATAAAATATAACATAGTTCTGCATCAGTTTAGCAAGCGAGAGCATATCCTCCACACGAGCAGAATCTATCTCCTGACGAGTATGTTCAAGACTCTGAATAACAAAGTGTTTTCTAAAAATAGGATATGGATTAACCTGAACAAAATAGTCTGTTGTTGCTCCGCTATATTTAATAGCCAACTGCTCTTTAGGCCTATTCTCCTTACAAAAGAAACACTTACGCCCGAGTATTGTCTCCTTGTCAACTTTTGCCATCGTAGATTGTACTCGCGATGGATTAAACTGTAGTCTGACTTTCCAAGAGAGCTCTCGAACTTTCAGATTCTCAATTCTTTCATAATTCTCACGCGCCAAAGGCCAACACTTCATCTGAGCATCAAAGAGCTCTTCTATAGAAGCATCATTAAGAACTATTTTATCGAACCTATTCATGGAAGCACCTGAAACCGTACTCTCTATTTCTTCCCTTTCTTCTTGGCATTCAAGGTAATACGAGCTTCAAGCTCCCAAGTTCTGACTCTGTCTTTATAAGTGTTGTTTGCATTCTCTTTCTCTATACTCAGCGATGCGTCTGAATTCTCCTCATGACGGCGGCAGAAATAGAGAACATCGTAAATTCTCCCTATCTGATAGTTGCGGGAAATTGCAAGACCTACCGCATAATCCTCTCCATAGTTCACATTAGGGAACATCACTTTACGAGCAACAGGTGTAAAGAAAGCGCGAGGAGCTCCCAAACCATTTATACGCAGTGCATTGTTACGACCATTATCCGGAGTCCACTCCCTGTGATCAACTTTTCCCGGAGGCAGCTGCTGCAAGTTGATGTCTGTAAGCATATAAGAGCCAATCACCATTGCACAGTTCTGAGCATAGAAAGCATCAACAACTTTCTGAAGAGTATTCTCATCGCTGTAAATATCATCTGAATCTAACTGAACTGCAAATTTACCGCATTTAGGATGATTCAGCGCCATATTCCAAGCACCTCCCACACCAATATCTTTTCTTGTTGGGATCACATGCACAAGCCGTTTATCTTTAATAGATTTCAGCACCTCTGTAGTTCCATCCCAAGAGTGACACCTTGGACCATTCTCAACTACAATCACATTGAATTTAAAGTTGGTTTTTTGAGCCAAAGCACTCTCAACCGCATCGCGAATAGTCTTAACACGGTTAAGTACAGGAATAACCACAGATGCTTCATACTCAAACTTCTGAGAGCCAAAAGAAACCTTTGGAAATTTAGGTTCAAGATAACCACCGATATCTTTCAAGTGCTGGGTGCATGCTTTTTCCATTTCAACCTGCACATCGCGATTACGAGGATCTACATAGTCAAACAATTTTTCCCCTGTTTTTCTTGTATCTTCCTCTATCTCAGAATATAAATACTCATTGATATGAACAAGTTTTCCCTTCTGGGAAACTTTAAGTCTCAAATCGTAAAGGGCAGCAAACTTATAATTGACCTTCATCTTTTTAATTGCCGCTTTAAGGGCACTTGTCTTATAGAGAAGAACACTGCCAAAATAGAAATCGTTTCTCAAACTTCCAATCTGATAATCAATTACAGGGTGATTTTTTCTCTCGCCTCCCATAAAAGAATAATGGTCTGCGTAAACCATTGCTGCACCCGAACACTCTGCAACCTCAACCATTCTCTCCAAAGCAAGGTAGCCAAGATTGAGTGTTGTCTGTTTGGTGTAAATAAGTGTGTAGTTGCAATCAGATTTTGCGGCAATTTTTCTCAGAGTAGTAGTTTTTGCCATTGGATCTTTCTGCGCATCGAGAGTGATGATGTTGTTAACCAAAGCACTTTCCTGCAAACTTTTGATTGTTTTTTCCACCTGTTTTTTAGAAGTGAAAGGGATAAAGCAATTAATTTTTGTCATAGCATATTTGTTTTAAAATAATAATCCTGTCAGATAATCCTTACAAATATAGCAAAAAACTTTTAGCAAACAGTGCTTTAACAAACTACGGGGGCTAATCTGTAAGGCAAAGCAATGAGCAACAAAGCAGCTATGATGCTCGCATCCAGTTGGTATTGAGGATTATCGTGTTTTTAACAAACTATGTGCGGTAAATCAATGGTGCAATAGAGTGAGCGGTAAAGCAAGCAACGAGCAGCATACTAATCATAATTTTAAGATAATGGGGCGGAAAACACAATGAAAAGAAGAGTTTAAAAATAAGCGCTCCTTCCATAGTTACTCATTTCAAGAACATAAGGGGAACTATAAGGAAAAAAAATAATGGTTGAGGGTAAAAAACTAATAAAAAATTTTGTCGTTTAAGAAAAATGGTATATCTTTGCACCCCCATTGAGACAGAAGTGGGCTTTACTCATCAGAGAAAGATTGACATAGTCTCGTAGCTCAGTTGGTTAGAGCACCACACTGATAATGTGGGGGTCCGCGGTTCAACTCCGCGCGGGACTACAAGACTGGGGGACTAGCTCAGTTGGCTAGAGCACCTGCTTTGCAAGCAGGGGGTCAAGGGTTCGACTCCCTTGTTCTCCACTCAAAAAATGGCTTAAATGCAAGTAAATCAAGCATTTAAGCCATTTTTATATCCAAAAAGATGCACCAAAAATGCACCAAAGTCCTTTTCAAACCATTTGTCACATAGTCTCAAGGCCCTGCATTAAGTTCATGAGAGCCTCCATTTCATCCGCCACATAGGGCTTCTGTGACAATACAATCCTGGCAATCTTGACACCCTCATCATTTGGGGTTATTTGCTGGATGTAGGGCTT
>CADBRQ010000117.1 GCA_902797115.1 uncultured Bacteroidia bacterium | reverse complement strand
TTAAGGCCTTGATTCCCAGACCTGCATTTTTCATTTTCTCTGTTATGGAATAAATGCCTGTCATTGATCCAACTCCGTAATTCATAGCACTTTGAGGAGTTTCAACTTCTGGATGAACCATATTTACAGCCCCATTGAATTCACTCACTTTACCAAATGCAATATACTCCTCTCCCTCTTTTAATTTCTCGTCTATCCATTTAAGACCACTAAAAAAAACAAGTTCTATTGAGGAGGTTGCATCGGTGAGTGTGGCTACAAATCTCTTTTTCCCTTTTCCGCTTCCAACTGTTGCTTTTTTTGTGATTTTCCCTCTCACTTGAATGTACGCATTATTTGCAACTGCCTCTCTGATCGGATAAACCTTGGAGCGGTCTATCCACCTGAATGGGAAATAGTGGAGCATATCTGAAAAAGATGAAACCCCCAACTCTTTTTGTAAAAGTTCGGCACGCTTTGGACCAATTCCGGGAAGATATTTTATATCGGTTGATAAAATATCAGACATACTCTTCAATTTTCACACAACAAATTTACCCTTTTTTGCTCAAAGTTTAGTATATTTACGAAATTATAAAAAAATGTTCCACTATGAAACAAAAATTGGTTATAGGAATTACGCAGGGAGATTGCAATGGTATTGGATATGAGGTTATTATTAAATCTCTCTCTCATGCCAGCGTATTGGAATTGTTTACCCCGATTGTGTATGGTTCTTCAAAAGCTTTTTCTTTCTACAAAAAGCAGATTCCGGAGACAGAAAATATTAATACTAACCTTATCCTTAATGCAAAAGATGCTCATCCAGGGCGAGTTAACATAATCAACTGTGTAGGTGATGATTTTTTAGTGCAACCCGGAAAGCTTACTCACGAGAGTGCCAAAGGGGCAATAGATGCCCTAAAACGGGCTGTTGATGATGCAAAGAGAGGGTATATAGATGTCTTGGTTACAGCACCTTTCAGCAAAAAAGGGGTTACCGGAGAGCGTTTCAATTATGCAGGTCATACCGGTTTCTTAATAGATACTTTCAATGCTCCCGATGGACTTATGTTTATGTGTACAGATACCTTAAAAGTTGGTGTGGTAACTATGCACATACCGCTCAAAGATGTTCCTGCTTCCATAACAGAAGCGCTGATTATAAGCAAGTTGCATCTGATGAACAACTCCTTGAAGAGAGACTTTTGCATTGAACACCCTAAAATTGCAGTTTTAGGATTGAACCCTCATGCAGGAGATAATGGAGTGTTGGGGAATGAAGAGTTGGATATTATAATTCCAGCTATCAAACAAGCTAAAAAAGAGGGAATTGAAGCTTTTGGTCCTTTTCCTCCCGATGGTTTCTTTGCCTCTAATGCCCAGAAAGAATATGATGCGGTCTTGACAATGTATCATGACCAGGGGTTGATTCCTTTTAAGGCACTCGCATTTGATACCGGTGTCAATTTTACTGCAGGTCTTCCAATAGTGCGTACCTCTCCGGACCACGGAACTGCATTTGACATTGCAGGGGAAAATAAGGCCAATCCACGCTCAATGCTCTCTGCAATTTACTTAGGAATAGACATTTATAGAAATAGATACAGATACGACGAACACCATCAGAACCCTTTGACAGTTAAAATAGTTGCTCCACAAAACAACAGAACAGGCCGTTTTGCCCCATTTAATGAGCCGGATGTTGAGGATTTAACAGATGAATAACATAATTAATTTATATACAGACGGTTCTTCTCGAGGAAATCCGGGTCCCGGTGGGTGGGGGGTTGTTCTTGTGTGGAATGACTACAGAAAAGAGTTGAGCGGCGGCGCACCCCAAACAACAAACAACAGAATGGAACTTACGGCTGTAATAGAGGGGCTTAGAGCAATTAAAAAGAAGGAGTACACTGTTCATATTTACAGCGATTCTTCCTATGTGGTAAATGCAATAAATCTTGGCTGGCTTTCTAAGTGGGTTGCCAAAGGTTTTAAAAAGAAGAATGAAGACTTATGGAGAGAGTATATTTCTGTAGCAAAGGATTTTAAAGAACTAAAATATCACTGGATTAAAGGTCATGCAGGTCATCCGGAGAACGAAAGATGTGATCGTATGGCGTTTGAGCAGGCCTCACTATATGTGTAAAATCATGTTCAAGCTTGCTTTAACGGACTAATTTAAAGGAATTTATAAATAAAACATATATGCAAGACATTTTAAAGAAACCAAACTTAAAGTTCTCTATGATAGGGAGCGGCAGTTGGGCTACTG
>CADBRQ010000116.1 GCA_902797115.1 uncultured Bacteroidia bacterium | reverse complement strand
GGAGTACGACATCAACAGCATGGTAAGAAGAGTAAAAACTTCTCTCGGCGATACGCTGGCAACTTACCTCTATTTTGCCGACGGAGAGAAGCATGGGGTGACAACAGTTCCAAGATACCTCTACAATGGCAAAGAGAAACAGGAGTTCATACACAACACTGGTTCTCTCCTAAACGCCGCCGGTTCAGCCACCTACACAAGCAACTCGAAAGTGTAAACTACTTCAAAATAATATTAAATAGGAGAAATGAAAACAATAATTAAAATATTTTTAGGGCTTGTAGTCTTCATGATATTAAGTGAATGTGCTATGATAAAAAAAAACATACAGTGGAGTTTTACTAAATGTAGAGGGAAAGTTTATATATGTGTATTCTAATGCCAATAAAAAACATGTGATTGATTCGTTGTTTTTGTCCTATAATCAAAAAAATGAATCTCTACCATTCATATCTATAAAAACAATAAAAAATAACTGCGCATATATTTTTGTAGAAAATTTTTCCAATGAAAAAAACAATTTAAATTTAACTTGCAGAGGTTGGGTAGATATTAGCTGCTTGGCTATTCATCCATCCACAGAAACAAGTAAAATATTTTTAAGAGCGACACCTAAAGAAAATGCAAGAATTGTAGACTCAATTGAAAATATACAATGGACGGACCTATATTCGATAAAAAAAGTTAAGAACAAATGGCTTTTAATAGAATATGAAGATTCTGGTGGCAAAAAACATTCTGGTTGGATTTCTCCAAAAGATCAAAATAGTTCATATACACCGACTTGTTGATAACTACTATTTAAGAAATGATAGCAAATACAACTGTAATGGTTCGATTTTCTGGGACCACTACAGTTAGACAACTGCTATTATTTATTATCTTTGCTTTTGTGAGTTATATAAAAGATTTTTCGGATTACATTGCTGTTAAGAAGCGTTATTCAAATCGCACTTTGGTTTTGTACCAAAAGGCATTAGATGATTTTTATTCCTATATCTTCAGCGATGCGTCCTTTGAAAATATTGAGATGTTGGAGGCGAAGTGTGGTGACGAGTTTTTGAAAGTGCTTACTCCACAGAATATTAGGGGATTTATCGCGGAGAAGTTAGAGAAAGAGTATAATCCGGAAACAATAAATCTGTCTCTCAGCGCTCTCAGTACTTTCTGTTCATATTTGGTTAAGGTAGAGGCAATTGTTTCAAATCCTATAAAGAGCATAAATCGCCCTAAGCAAAAAAAGAGACTCCCTAAATTTTATGCTCAAGATGTCTTGAATAACTTTTTAGACGCTCCTGTTGCAGAGGATTATAAGAGTTTTCGTGATTTTCTTATAGTTGCTCTGATTTACGATACAGGCATGAGACGAAGCGAAGTTGCCTCTTTAAAGTTGAATGATCTCGATAAAAGCAGATGGATTTTTAAAATTAAAGGAAAGGGGAATAAAGAGAGGGAGATTCCTATAGTTGATTCTTTGAGAGATAGAATATCCGATTATATTGCTCTAAGAGAAAAGTTTATTGCAGATTTAGAAGCTATTGGAAAAGTGAAGAATATCTACCCTCAAGGATTCTTTTTAACAAACAAAGGGGCTAAAACTTACGATGAGTTTGTGCATAATGTTGTTTCTGAAAGACTTGCAGGAGATAAATCTTTCAGCGGTAAGAAATCGCCGCATGTTCTAAGACACTCTTTTGCAACAGCTTTGCTGAATAACGGTGCAGACCTAAACAGTATCAAGGAGGTTTTAGGGCACTCATCTCTCGCTGCGACAGAGGTTTATACCCATAATTCATTTGAACAGTTGAAAAAAGTTTATGCAACTGCTCATCCACGGGCAAAAAAGAAATAAATTCAATATACTATGAAAAATATATCGAACATCTACACTTTACAGAAGAGATATGTTTTGGCAGCACTTATTGTGCTCCTTTCCGGTTTTTCTCTGATTGCTCAAACCCAACATCATGAAGGGCGAAAACACTCAATGCAGATTAAAGAGTTCTCTCTTAATGGGCCATACTATTTTGAGCAACCTATAACAACAGACAGCGTAAATGCCAAGGGAGAGAAACTGACTCCCGATTATATCTTCAATTATATTCCTGATAAAGAAGCGGGAAAGAGTTTCACTTCAGAGGTTTTACCGCAAGATGACAAGCGCTTTACAGCCGGCTCTTTAATTTTCTATCTTAACCATCAGAACTTTTATAAAGGAAAGATCAAGATTAGCGGGGCAAAAAAGTATAGGATTTATATAGATGGTAATGAGAATAAAAGGGGAGGAGAAGTGAAACTTACACCTTTGCATCACAAAGTAGAAATTAAGTTTATTGTTCCCCCTGGAGAAAAAGATAGTATAAAGGTTGTATTAGAGGGGAACGATGGAATCTCAGTTACAACCTCTAAAAAGCATAGTTTTAACTTAAACGATATGCTGTATGGCAAGAGGATTTCAAGCGGGCAAATTTCTCCCGATGGGAACTATGTGATTGTATCTTATTCAGACACAGATAAAAAAGGGAGTGTCAAACGCACTTCAGTTTTGAAAGAGATTAAAAGCGGAAAAATTGTTGCAGAAAAAAACTCAATGAGGTGGATGCCCAAATCTCCATGTTATTTGGTTGAGGAGAGAAACCAGGGCAAACGGCAGCTGTTTAAGGTCAATCCTCAGACTTCTGAGACGCTTTTATGGGCAGACAATCTTCCTGATGGTTCTATAACTATCTCTCCATCTGAAGATTACATTATTCTTTCCAATTCAGAGGATGGGATAAAAGAGGATCCGGATGTGTATGAGATAATTACTCCGGATGACCGTCAGCCGGGTTGGAGAAGAAGGTCTTATCTAACAATTTACGACATCGCATCGGGAATAAGCAGAAGAGTAACTTTTGGAAGCAATTCATCCTTTTTGGTAGATATTGCCAAAGATGGGAAGAAGTTTATAATGGGGGTAAAGCGCGAGCAGATTCAGAAGAGGCCGCACACAACCACAGATTATTTAATAGTTGATGCTCATACTCTTAAAACAGATACACTCTTTATAGGAGAGGATTTTCTAAGTTCTCTCAGATTTTCTCCCGATGGCAAAAAAGTGTTGGCAAAAGGGAGTCCCGAAGTTTTTGGACGAATTGGTTGTATATTGAAAGAAAACCAGACACCGAGCATGTACGATATGCAACTCTATATCGTTGATTTACAGAGCAAAAATATAACACCAATTACTAAAGAATTTACCCCATCAATAGAGAATTATGTTTGGAATGAGTCTGACGGACAGATTTATACATCTGTAACAGAGGGAGAATACAAATATCTTTATACAATAAATCCTAAAAACGGTAAGATAAAGAAGATAGAAACAGGGGTAGAAGTGATTGGCAATTATAATATATCTAACGACTCTAAAGTTGTTTACACCGGTAGCGGTGCTACATATCCGTCTGCACTTCATCTTTTAGATCTTAAAACAGGAAGTCACAGATTATTAGAAGATTGTACAACTTCTATTTACGAGAATGTTGAATTGGGAAAGTGTTCGCAGTGGAATTTTGTAAACAGAACCGGCGATACAATTCAGGGAAGATTTTATCTCCCGCCAAGCTTCGATTCTTCTAAAAAGTACCCGTTGATTGTTAATTATTATGGAGGGTGTACCCCTACAACAAGAGGTTTGGAAAACCGTTATCCTCAAGAGTATTATGCAAGCTTGGGCTATGTGGTTTATGTTATTCAGCCAAGCGGTGCAATTGGGTTTGGACAAGAGTTTTCTGCCCGTCATGTCGGGACTTGGGGCAGCGGAGTAGCAGAAGATATTATTGAAGGGGTTAACAAGTTCTGTGGGGAGCATCCGTTTGTAAACAGTTCTAAAATTGGTTGTATTGGGGCAAGTTATGGAGGATTTATGACTATGTATTTACAGACTGTAACAGATATTTTTGCTTGCGCTGTAAGTCATGCCGGCATAAGCAATATTGCAAGTTACTGGGGAGAAGGGTATTGGGGCTATTCATACGGTCATGTGGCCAGCGGCGAGAACTATCCTTGGAATTCCAAAGAGATGTACGTTAATCAAAGTCCGCTCTTTAATGCAGACAAGATTAATACTCCGCTTTTGCTCCTTCATGGAAGCGCAGATACCAATGTTCCTCATATCGAGAGTATTCAGATGTTCAATGCCCTTAAGATTTTGGGAAAAGAGTGCGCTTTTGTTGAGGTAAAAGGGGAAAATCACTGGATTTTAGAGTATAGTAAAAGGATTAAATGGAGCAATACTATAATGGCATGGTTTCAGAAATACCTTAAAGACGATCCTTCTTGGTGGAATGATATGTACCCTCAAAAAAGCTGGTAAATGCGGCGAATTACTGTTTTGATTAGTGAAGAAAAATTGTTACCTTTACACTACATAAACTTTAAATAGGAGGTATTATGGATATTAGAATTCAATCTGTAAAATTTGATGCCGATGCTAAACTGTTGGCATTTGTGGAGAAAAAAGTGGTTAAGCTAGAGAAATTCTTTGATGGTTTCCTTAATGCAGAGGTTACATTGTCTCTCCTTCCGGACAATCTTAACAAAGAGGTTAAGGTCAGGCTTCAAGTTCCCGGTGAGGATATTTATGTCAGCCGCAATGCTAAAACTTTTGAGGATGCAACAATAGAGTGTGTAGATATCCTTAAAGGTCAATTGGTTAAAATGAAAGAGAAGAAATTTGGTAAATAAAATGCGTCAGAAAAAGAGATTTATAATCTCGTCTGCGCATATATTATTGAAGTAAGCACCTGTATTTAAGGTGCTTATTTTTTGTTCTAATGCTTTGCGGGTGTGGGGTGTTCCAATAATGGCACCGCAGAACTCTTCTGTTGGCAGAGTGAAAAAATAGTCACCGCAAATTTTCAGATTCTCTATAACTCCCTTGTTTACAGTGAAATATACTTCAACTCTACCGCCTGCAAACCTGCCATTATTTGAAAAAGTATATTTTGGAGAGATACCATAGTTCCACTCTTGAGTAGAGTATTTCTCCTCTGCAAGTTTTTTGATGGCTTTTATATCATCTTCTGTAAGAGTATATTGAACAATATCTTTATTGTGTGCGCAAACCCAGTCTCCCAGATAGTTTTTAAACCATAGTACATTAATATCTTCCTCTTCAATCATTTTCCCATTTGTGGCTTTGTTCTCAGCGATGCGCTCTTTGTTCAGATGCTCTTTTATATTTGTCACCCTGGAAACATTGCTCTTAACTGCCTTGTCTGCAAACTTTTGTGGATTTGTCTTTAGGGCTGCGGCAAGGGCTGAAATGTTGCTTTCAAAAAGCAGAGTGCCATGTTGCAGAACACGACCTTGTGATATGGCCACAGCATTGCCTGAAAATTTCCGGCCATCTATCAATAGGTCATTTCTCCCCTCTAAATAAGCTCTCACTCCCAATGAGTTAAGCGCATCGATGATTGGGGCGGTAAAGCGTGCAAACATTGCAGAACTCTCCTCTTGAGTCTGAAGGTTCTCTATAAAAGTGTAGTTAAGATTACCCACATCGTGATAGACAGCACCACCTCCACTTAAACGACGAACCACAGCTATATTATTCTCTTTAACATAGTTACAATCTATCTCCGAGATGGTGTTTTGATTTTTCCCAACAATAATTGCATTGTGGTTTTGCCAAAGACGGAAAATTGGCTCTTTAAAACTCTTTAGAAGATACTCCTCTTCTGCCAAATTGAAATAGGGGTCTATACAATTGTCTGAGATATATAGCATTATGAAGATTTTAAATTAAAGGTATTGGAATTGCTAATGAAGTTTTTTCCAAATAAGATCTTTAAGTTCTTGTATTCCCTCGCCGGTAACGCTGGAGATAAATACATAAGGAACTTTTTTAGGCATCCTCCGTTTCAATGAGCTGATAATCTCTTTGTCATCTCCTAAAAGATCACATTTAGTAATTGCTAAAATGCGCTCTTTATCAAGGAGTTCCGGATTGTAGAGTTTCAGTTCTTTGAGTAGGATGTTATATTCGTGGGCAATCTCCAAATTCTCTGCACTTATCATAAAAAGGAGAATGGAATTTCTCTCGATATGTCTTAAAAACCTGTGTCCCAGCCCCCTTCCTTGGTGAGCTCCTTCAATTATTCCAGGAATGTCTGCCATCACAAAAGAGTGGTCGTCGTAATATCTTACAATACCAATACTTGGTTCCAGAGTGGTAAAGGCGTAATTGGCAATCTTGGGGTGTGCAGCAGAAACTGTTGATAATAAGGTACTTTTGCCTGCATTAGGAAAGCCTACAAGCCCTACATCTGCCAAAGTTTTAACCTCTAAAATAAACCATCCCTCTTCTCCCTCCTCTCCGGGCTGCGCAAATTTAGGGGCTTGCATAGTTGCCGTTTTGAAGAATGCGTTCCCTTTTCCTCCGCGGCCACCTTTCACAATCACCACCTCGTCTCCATGGTTTGTAACCTCCCCTATAACCTCTCCTGTTTCTGCATTCTTTGCTACGGTCCCTAGAGGTACTTTTAGTATAACATCCTGAGCATCAGCACCTGTACAAAGAGCAGCTCCTCCATTTTCTCCATTCTTGGCATCTATATGTTTACGATATTTCAAAGAGATAAGGGTCCATTGTTGATTGTCGCCGCGCATTATAATGCTTCCTCCTTTGCCGCCGTTGCCACCATCGGGTCCCCCTTTTGCAATAAATTTTTCACGATGAAAATGCATACTTCCGCTCCCCCCGTCACCAGAATGGAGGTGAAGTTTAACATAATCAACAAAATCTGTCTTCTTATTCATATCGCGATGCGCTGCTTGCTTCTCTACATTATTGTTGCAATAGATTCAGCCACAGCTTCTATGGTCTGATTACCGTCTATCTCTTCGTATTTTCCTCTCTCTTTGTAGTACTCTATAAGCGGCTCTGTCTTTTGATGATAAGTCTCTATCCTATTCTGAATTACTGCAGGGTCGGCATCATCTGAACGCCCCTCAATCTGTGCACGGTGAGTTATCCTTTCAAAAATGAGTTCATCCTCTATCATCAGCGATACAACCTTGGTCACTTCCTCATTATTTTTCTTCAGAAGTTCATCTAACATCTGAGCTTGTCTGATTGTACGAGGAAAACCATCGAGAAGAAAACCTGCACTTGTGCGCTCAGAGGTAAAAAGATTCTCAATCATACCAACCACAACTTCATCTGGAACTAAAAGACCATTCTCGATAAGTTTCTGTGCTTCAATACCTAATGGTGTTTTATTGGCAATCTCTCTTCTCAAAAGATCTCCGGTGGAAACATGGCGGAGGTTAAACTGCTCAACCATAAATTTAGCTTGTGTCCCTTTGCCTGCCCCCGGAGGTCCGAATAAAATATAGTACTTCATATAAATTCTTATTGTTTTAACTGATTCAAAGTCGTTTGTTATTCATCTATCACATAGATATCCTTGTACTGGCGTCCTAATTGGTTGTAATCCAAGCCATAACCTACAATAAAGTCATTAGGAATCTGAAGGGCGGCATAATCTATCTTAACATTCCCTTTGTAATTTCCAGGTTTTAAAAGTAAAGCACAAATTTTAACCTCTTTTGCTCCGGCATTTTTAAGGATTTGAGAGAGCTCTGTGATAGTTGTTCCGGTATCTATGATGTCCTCAACCACAACAACGGTTCTGTCTTTTACGCTGGTAGTTAGTCCCATAACCTCTTGAACCTTACCGGTTGAACTCGTTCCTTCATAAGATGCCAGTCTGATGAAAACGACATCGCAAGGAAGATTTATTCTCTTCATCAAATCTCCCAAAAACATAAATGAACCTGTGAGCACACCTAAGAACAAAGGGGTGTCCACATCTTTAAGATCTGCGTTAAGTTTCTCTGCTACATTATCTACCGCTTTTTGAATATCTTCGTATTGTAGATAAAGTTTGAATTTTTTGTCGGAAATCTGAACCTGTTTCATAGTTGTTATAATTGAGGGTTAAAAAATCAGTAGGTTAATTATTAATAAACGACAAATTTAGTAAAAATCTTTTTATGCTCCTCAAATATTTTCACACTGACTCTATCGACCAGTTTAAGAAAGCTCTTCGGGAATACATCCGGTATTACAATAACAATAGAATCAAACTGAGGCTAAAAAGAAAGAGCCCGATACAATACCGAGCTCTGTTCCAATCGAAGGCTTCCTAAATAATGTTAAACTGTCCAACTTTTTGGGGTCACATCACTTTTTAGTCAGTCTCCTTCTTTTGTGGAGGCGAGCGGAGTCGAACCGCTGTCCAATCAAACCACCAAACGGTTTTCTACGTGCGTAGCCGAAGAATGTTTTTCGATTGTTAACCGCTCTTTGGCAAACTATTAACAACTTATCCTTTAAGTCTTTGAGAGTTTTAAAGGAGTCCGCCCTCGCATTCCTTTTTAACGATACCTCGTATGCTAAGGCCAAAAGGACGTAAACCTTAGCGAGATACTTGTCGTTCGGGTCCTTGACCAAAACGTTAAGCGCTGTTTAGCTTAGCAAACTGCGCAAGCAAGTCTTGAATAGTTGTTGCCAACTAATTTTTCGTAAGTTAAGTATTTACGAGCCACTCTTACAAAAGCTCGGCACGCTTGCCGCCCAATTAATCTGATGTCAAAACCAGAACGCCCCCCTTTTATCTGAACATAGCACTTTCAGAATTCAACAAACTGCTTTTGGGCAGAAAGCATCCAATAGATGCTATTGTTTAATATAATGTTGCAAATTTATAAACAATATTCCGTTACAAGGAAATCAAAAACTTAAATCTTCACAAGAAGATCTAAATCTATCACAAACAATTTGAACCACTATTTTAGGCGAAGGAATGAGTAGCCGAATCTTTCACATGCCGCTTTTTCAAGCTCTTCTCTATCTGCAGGGTTTGCAATTGAGATAAGAGCTTTTGCCCTTTGAGCCAAATCGAGGTTTCTAAGATACACTATACCATGCTCTGTAACAACATATTGAGTTTGGAAGCGAGTCGTAACTACCCCTGCACCAGGGGTTAGAGTCGGGACAATTTTTCCCTTTCCTTTATTGGTTGTAGAAGGCATCGCGATGAAGGTTTTACCCCCCTCAGAAAGAGCGCCTCCGTACATAAAGTCGTGCTGTCCTCCAACACTTGAAAATATAGTTTGCCCTATGCTGTCTGCACAGATCTGTCCCGTTAAATCTATCTCAAGTGCAGAGTTTATGGCAACTACTTTAGGGTTTTGTCTAATTAACTGAGGGTCATTAGTATAGGCAACATCGTAGAACTCGGTTTTCTTGTTGTAATTGAGGAATTCGTACATTCTTTTTGAACCAAGTGCAAGCGAACCAATTGAGACACCAGGATGTACTTTCTTTAGAGAGTTGTCTATAACTCCCTCTTCCATAAGGCGTACAACTCCGTCTGTCATTGCCTCGGTGTGAAGTCCTAAATGTTTGTGATTCTTAATTCCGCTAAGAACCGCATTTGGAATACCTCCAACGCCAATCTGCAGGGTTGCTCCATCGGAGATTTCATTTGCTATGTAGTTC
>CADBRQ010000115.1 GCA_902797115.1 uncultured Bacteroidia bacterium | reverse complement strand
TGCATTCGTGTTTTTCTTCTTTTTGTCCGATTGCTTTACCGTTCACTCCAACTACTTTGTACTTAGTGTCTTTCAACGATTCAACAATTTTGCATGGTTTTGTTTTCTCTTGATCGAATTCTACTGTAACCTCTTTTTTAGCTGTTGGTTCAACTGTTACTTTTAATACTCCGTCAACGCTGCTCATTAACTCTGTAACTTTTGCCACACACTTACCGCAGCTAATGTTCTCAATGTTGAATACAACACTTTTTGTCTGTGCACAAACTGCTCCGGCAATCACTAAAGCAGCTGCAATCAATAATAGTTTTTTCATCTTACTTTTAATTTATTAATTTCTTTTACAATAATTTAATCAGTTTTCTTAACAACATTATAGTTATATTCTTCAACTCTTCAATCTCTCCTTAATCTCTCAACCCTCTCTTCTATGATATTATTATTCACTAATATGTTAGTTCTCTATTGTGCTGGCACTCTGCCCATTTCTAACTTTTATAAACTTTTTGTCTTGCGCATTTTTATAGAGACCGCAATAGTTATTAATATTGTCAGCATGCATGCAAGCAGGAGACTCGACTCCTGTCCCATACCAAATATTTGTTTGCTTGTAAACATAAAATCTGAACAGATAAAAGTCATCAGTACAGCAGGGATGAATGAGATTAAATAGTGGTAGTTACTTTTACTCTTCTTATTCTCGATACGCCTGCTGTCTTCATCTTTGCTGTATAGATAAACCGTTATAGCCCAGAGAGTAAAGACGCTGAGAGTTTGATTTGCCCATGCAAAATATCTCCAAAGCACTTCGTAATTGAGAAGGGTGATGATATATCCTATTGCAAACATCGGAATGCAGATATATAACCTTTTAATCAAACTCTTTTGACTGAGTCTCAGAAAGTCTGCTATTATCAGTCGGGCACTTCTGAATGCCGTATCGCCCGAGGTAATTGGAGCTGCTACAACTCCGAGTAAAGCAAGCACTGCTCCAAGTTTTCCTAACCCTGTATTGGCAATATGATTTACCACCCAACTGGCATCGCCGTTGTGTTCTGCAAGGGTTGCATTTAATGCTGTAACTCCCTCTTTGCCAATACCTTCTGGAGCAAAGAAAGCCATGGCGATTGCTGCCCAAATGAGTGCAATAATGCTTTCGGAAATCATCGCTCCATAGAAGACACTTCTGCTCTCTTTTTTATTTTTCAGGCACCTTGCCATCAGTGGAGATTGTGTTGCATGGAATCCGGATATGGCTCCGCAAGCTATTGTTATAAAGAGTGTTGGAATAATAGGAGTCTCTTTTGCATTGAATTTCATATTCTCCAGCGATGTGAGTTCCGGAATATTATAGTTCCCTGTGCAGATCAAATATAAAATACCTAATGCCATGAAAATAAGGGCAAAACCAAAAATTGGATAGATGTTACCGATTATTTTATCTATAGGTAAAAGTGTTGCAATTATGTAGTATGCGAAGACAATCAATATCCACATTTTCAGCCCACTAAGGCCGATTGCAGGAATTCCGCCGCTGTTTAACATTCCGTTCAGGAGTCCGGCCGGACCAAGCATAAAGACTGCACCAACAAGTATCATCATAAGTGCAGCAAAAATTCTCATCACTTGTTTAACGCTGACTCCCAAATATTTACCAATTATCTCAGGAAGACTCGCCCCTTTATTGTTCAAACTCATTACTCCCGATATAAAATCGTGCATTGCCCCCATGAATATTCCACCAAGGGTAATCCACAGGAAAGCTACAGGACCATAAGTTGCACCTAAAACCGCTCCAAATATAGGACCTAAGCCGGCAATGTTAAGGAGCTGAATCAGAAAGGTTTTCCAACGAGGCATCGGAAGATAGTCAACCCCGTCCTGCATAGTGAGGGCAGGGACATTCGTACTGTTCTTAATGCCGCAAACTCTCTCTAAATACCGTCCGTAAGTGAAGTAGGCGGTAACAAGTAATGCCAAACATATAAAAAATGTTATCATAACAATCTGCTAATATAAAAGAATTTCTTTTGAATCCAAGAAATTTTTATGACAATTTTTCCTGTGTTGATAACTTTTTTATGACACCCCTAAAATTGTGGATAAGTTGTGGAATACTTATTATTGTTCACTAATAGAACGCAAGATTTAATCTTTAATTTTGTATCACTAACCTTCTGCAAGGTCTTTGTCATGTAGGACCTTGTTTTTATTACTAAATTAACAAACTGAAACTTAAACAGATATGACGGGTGTACAAATTCAGATTATTAAGAGAGACGGCTCTAAAGAGAACTTTTCTGTAGAAAAAATTAAAGGTGCTATAAGAAAGGCCTTTCTCTCAGTGGGTAGTTTTGCTGCGGATGACGATCTTGCAATTATTTTATCGAGAGTTTCCATCTCCAATGGAATGAATGTAGAAGAGATTCAGAATCAAGTTGAACTTGCTCTGATGAGGGAGAAGTACTATGCTGTTGCAAAATCATACATGCTTTACCGTCAAAGGCATACAGATGACAGAGATGTGCGCGAGCGTATGGATTTCTTTGTTAATTATTGCAAAGAGAGCAATGCTGCCACCTCTAGCAAATACGATGCGAATGCAAATGTAGAGAATAAGAATATTGCAACTTTAATTGGAGAAATTCCAAAAGCAGGTTTTATAAGACTAAACCGTAAGCTCCTGACAGACAGGTTGAAAAATATGTACGGCAAAGACTTTGCGAATCGCTATCTAAAGCTTTTGAACGAGCATTTCATCTATAAGAACGATGAGACTTCTCTTGCCAATTATTGTGCAAGTATCACGATGTATCCATGGCTTCTTAATGGAACAAAGGAGATAGGGGGAAATTCTACAGCTCCGACAAATCTAAAATCTTTCTGCGGGGGCTTTGTGAATTTGGTATTCATCGTATCGAGTATGCTCAGCGGTGCTTGTGCCACTCCTGAATTCTTGATGTATATGAACTATTTCCTCCAAAAGGAATATGGTGAGGATTACTATAAAAGAGGAGATGAGGTTGTAGATCTCTCTTTAAAGCAACGCACTATTAAAAAGGTAATTACAGATTGCTTTGAACAAGTTGTCTATAGTATTAATCAACCTACCGGAGCTCGTAATTTCCAAGCAGTGTTCTGGAATGTTGCTTATTACGACAAATACTATTTTGAGAGTTTGTTTGGTGAGTTCCGTTTCCCAGATGGGAGCGCACCTCATTGGGAGGGACTTTCGTGGCTGCAAAAACTATTTATGAAATGGTTCAATGCAGAGCGTTTGAAAACACCTTTAACTTTTCCGGTAGAAACAATGGCGCTTCTTGGCGAAAATGGAGATGTTAAAGATAAAGAGTGGGGAGATTTTACTGCTCAGATGTACAGCGAAGGACATTCGTTCTTCACTTATCTCTCCGACAACGCAGATTCTTTAAGTAGTTGTTGCAGACTAAGAAATGAGATTCAAGACAATGGTTTCAGTTATACTTTAGGTGCTGGAGGAGTCTCTACAGGAAGTAAAAGTGTCCTCACAATCAACCTTAACCGTTGTATTCAGTATGCAGTTAAGAACAATGTAGATTATCTCGCATTTTTGGGTGAGGTGATAGACCTTGTTCACAAAGTTCAGCTTGCATATAACGAGAATCTTAAAGATCTTCAGAGCAAAGGAATGCTTCCTCTCTTTGATGCCGGTTTTATAAATATTTCCCGTCAATACTTAACCGTTGGTATAAATGGTTTGGTTGAGGCAGCAGAATTCCTAGGACTTGAAATAACCGATAATCCTCAATATACCAAGTATGTACAAGATGTGCTCGGTCTGATAGAACAGTACAATAAAAAATACAGAACGGCAGACACTATGTTCAACTGTGAGATGATACCTGCTGAGAATGTGGGAGTTAAGCATGCTAAATGGGATAAGGAGGATGGTTACTTTGTTCCTCGCGACTGCTACAACAGCTACTTCTATTTAGTTGAGAACAAATCGCTGAATATTGTAGATAAATTCAAACTTCACGGTTCTAAATACATTGAACATTTGACGGGAGGAAGTGCACTTCATATGAATCTGGAAGAGCACCTTTCTAAAGAGCAATATCGTCAGCTCCTGAGAGTTGCATCTAAAGAGGGGTGTAACTACTTCACATTCAACATTCCTAATACTGTGTGCAACGATTGCGGCCATATAGACAAACGCTATCTGAAAGAGTGTCCTCATTGCCACAGCAAGAATCTCGATTATCTGACTCGTATAATCGGTTACATGAAGAGAGTGAGCAACTTCTCTGCTGCACGCCAGAAAGAGGCGGCAAAGCGTTACTATGCGAAAGATCATGGAGAGATTGCGAACGCTAATGTGGCTCTTACAGTTGCAGATCTTGAAAAATTAGAGAAAGAGGCGGCAACTCAAAAGAGTAGACAAAAAGTGAATGAAGCTTCTAAAGTGCTATAACTACGACATTGTTGCTCAGGAAATTCCAAACGAGATAACTTTGGCTTTGAACATATCGGGATGCCCTAACAGGTGTCCTGATTGTCATAGTAAGTGGTTATGGGAAGATGAGGGTTTAGAACTTACTGAGCATTTTCTTAAATTGTTAGTAGATAAGTACTACGGAGATATTACTTGTGTCTGTTTTATGGGAGGAGATCAATCTCCGGAGCAGGTGAATTCTCTCGCAGCGTTCATCAAATCTAATTTTGAGGGGGTTAAAACTGCATGGTACTCAGGTGCTTCTGACCTTTCAACATCAATCCGGCTCTCTAATTTTGATTTTGTGAAAATAGGACCATATATTGCAGAAAAAGGAGGACTTCGTTCTCCAAAGACAAACCAGAAGTTTTATAAAGTGCTGGAGGGAAATATATTAGAAGAGGTAAAGTTCTCCCCTAAAAATGCTTTTTAGTTAATTCTCGGTTGATTCCGAATCCTTTGGTTCTTCGTTTTTTTCGGGCTCTTTTAAAATATCGTACAGCGAGTTTCTGATTTTCAGATAGAGGTTGTACTGGTATTGTTTGAGTATCCGTTTCATTTTTACATCTCTCTCTTTCTTAACTTCTTGGATGACCGAATCGGGAAGATTCTGATTTATTAAAACTGCCTCTTTAAACATTAGTTCGTAAACTCTCCTGTATTGTCTGTCTGTAAGAACCAATTGAGTATTAACGTAATCTGTGAGTTTTTTGGCAATAACATTTTCATCTTGAAGGTTAGCGATGGTGTCTGCGGCGGTTGTATGTGTAGGAGCAGCAAAAGCAGAACACCCTATCAAGAGTACAGATATGTAAATAATGTATCTTAAAAGTTTCATCTTAATTCTATCTAATAAACTATTTTTTTGCTCTTTAATCTGTTATATTGTGTTATATTAACTCAAATGTACAAATTTATTTTTTGCGGTGGACAGATTCTATTTTTTGTGAACCAGTCCGAGTTCTTCTCCTTTGATTTTCATCAGGGCAAATGCCTGTTCAAAATTGTTCTCTATTTCTCCCTCCAGAATTGCCTCTTTTATTGCCTCTTTTATTATCCCGATAGGTCTGCTCGGCTCAATGCCGAAGTATTCCATAATCAACTCTCCCGTAATTGGGTTTTGGAAATTTCTGATTGCATCTTTTGCCTCAACTTCAACAAGTTTTCGGGTGACCAGAGCAAAATTCTCTTTTATCTTTCTCACCTTGTTTTCATTTTTAGAGGTGATGTCTGCGTTGCACAGAATCATCAGGTCATCGATATCGTCTCCCGCATCGAACAATAGTCGGCGGATGGCAGAGTCGGTAACGCAATCTTCTACTAAAGCTGTTGGTCTAAGGTGCAGAGCCACAAGTTTCTGAACATATTTCATCTTCTCGTTCAGAGGCATCTTCATTTGTTTGAATACTCCCGGAATCATTTTGGCTCCAATGAATTCGTGAGTGTGGAAGGTCCATCCTATCCCCGGCTCGTATCGCTTTGAGGCAGGTTTTCCTATATCGTGAAGCAGCGCTGCCCACCTTAACCAAAGATTATCTGTTTGTGTAGTTATGTTATCTACAACTTGGAGTGTGTGGGCAAAATTATCTTTATGTCCTCTCCCTTCTTGAGTTTCAACGCCTTGCAAGCGGCTTAACTGTGGAAGAAATTGCTCTAACAGTTCGCAATCTTGCAAGAGCTGCAATCCTATCGATGGTTTGGGACTCATCAGGATTTTGTTCATCTCTTCTGCAATTCTCTCTCTGCTAAGTATTTCCAAACGATTTTTATTTCTTTTTATACTTCTCAAAGACTCTTCGGAAATAGAAAAGCCCAATTGAGCGGCAAATCTGATTGCACGAATCATCCTTAATGGATCGTCGCTGTAGGTGATATCGGGATCTAAAGGGGTGCGGATAATTCCATTCTGTAGGTCTGCAACTCCTCCAAATGGATCTATCAGATTACCGTAATCTTCTTCCTGTAGGGAGAATGCTAATGCGTTGATAGTGAAATCTCTCCTCTCTTGATCCTCCTTGAGCGTTCCATTTTCTACAATCGGTTTTCTCGAGTTGTGAGAATAGGACTCTTTTCTTGCCCCAACAAATTCAATCTCCAATCCATCGTATTTTAACATTGCGGTTCCAAAATTTTTGAAGATGCTGACATTGCTTTTTACTTTTTTGCCAACTGCTTTTGCAATCTCTATTCCGCTCCCTTCTACCACTATGTCTATATCTGTACAAGGTCTTGCCAAGAAACAATCTCTTACATAACCACCAATTACAAAGGCTCTTACACCATTCTCCTTTGCAGTGGTACTTACAATGTCGAATATTTTATGTTCCAAAAAATTTATGCTCATCTTATCTTTCTCTCCCTCTGTATTTTGGTAACTCGTTTGTGAAAATATATTTATTCTCTGTTTGACTCCAATTTGCACAATAAGTTTTCTCTCCGTTTGTTACAATAAACCACGGTGTATTAAGTATCAGACAATATCTCCCAATTTGTTCAAATGTTTTTGTGGTTATCTTAACATGTGGAGCTTTGCACTCTACAATTACTTGTGGCTCTGATTGTTTGTTGTAGCATACAATATCGCATCTGAACTTTGGCATTTGCAAAGACTCTCCCATGTGAGAGAGTGATATTTCAACTTCACTGAGCATCAGAGTTTTGGGCCAACCGCATTTTTCGCTCAGATGCTCAATCATCTTTTGCCTTACCAGTTCTTCCGGCGTGGCTGCAACTCTTTTTTTTCTCAGAGGGTCAAATATTGTATTTTGTTCACTCATATAACTTTTGATTTATAGGTTTATACGAGTATCTTGGCTATCAATTCGTTGAGCAGGTCTCCCTCTGAAGCGGTTCCCCTTTCATTCCCTTTGCTTTTGGCGTCGCAATCTCTCATATATGAGATAACCCTCATTGTTTTGTAGAGTGGAAAATTGCGGGCTGCAATCTCAAACTCTTTCTGGCGGGTTCCAAATACTCCCGATTGCATTGCAGCTACAGGAAAGGCAATCCTATTGTTCTCCATAAGTGCTTCTATGTTAAGAAGTTGATTGAAATAATAGAACATCGCTCCAAGAGTTTTTATTAATGGATATTTTTTTGAATTATTGGCAAAAACTCTTGCAATTGAGAAACTCTTCTCCCTTTCTTTATATACTATTGCCTTGCATAGTTCAAAAGGGTTGTAGTCTCTGCTGATACCTGTATTATCTTCTACATCTTTCTCTGTAATTGTTTTATTTGCAACCCCTTTTGTCAGTTTATCTATTTCCAGTACAATTTTTCTCAATTCTACTCCGGTGCTTTGTGAAAGCAATTCTGCAGCGCCATCGGTAATTGAATATCCTAACGATGCAGCGTATTTTTTTATCCAGGATGGAGCTTTCCACTCATCTAATGGATAAGACTCTAATATGAGGGCTTTCTTTTCAAACTCTTTGTATATAGCAGTTCTCTTATCTAAGGTTTTTCCTGTAAAAGAGAGTACTAAAACTGTGTCTGCAGCAATGGAGTCTAAATAATATTGAAAAGGTGCGAGGTTGCTAATGTGTTGAGCCTCTTTTACAATAATGAGTTGTTTGCTTGCCCAAACAGGGTAGCGTCTGCAAAGGGAAATAATTTGAGGGGCATCGGTTTCGTTGCCGTAAACTACAGTATAGTTAAAGTCCTTCTCTTGTTCGGTTAAAACGTTGTCCGACAAGAGCTTGATTATTACATCGGAATAATATGGCTCTTCTCCGCATAAAAGATAGATGGGCTGGAACTTCCCATTTTTTATCTCTTCTACGGCTTGCTCAAACTTACTTACAAATGCATCCTTATCTATACGCTTTTTTGCCATATCATCTCTATTTAATAACCCTTCTTATTCTTTCGTGCACAGAGGTAAAGACCTCGTAAGGTATTGTCTCCAAAATTTTAGCAATATCGCTTGCTGTCGGTTTTTCTCCAAATATTGTAACAATATCTCCAACTTTTGCATCGGTGCCGCTCACATCTATCATACACATATCCATACAAATATTCCCGATGGTTGGAACTAATTTTCCATTGATGCAGAATTTTGCTTTGCCTCTTCCCAAATGACGGTTGATTCCATCTGCATATCCGATAGGAAGGGTGGCGATTCTAATAGGACCTTCTATTTTTCCGTGTCTGCCGTAACCAACTGTCCCATCGGAAGGGAGGAGCTCTTTAATCTGTATTATTTGGCACTTCAGTTCTGCTGAAGGTTTCAGATTTTTGGGATTTACGGCACTTATTCCATATATCCCAATACCCAATCTTACCATATCTTTCTGGTGCTCGCTAAACCGCTCTATTCCGGCAGAATTTAAAATGTGGTGCATAGGGTGATAACCCACAACTGCATCTATTTGTGGTGCGATTCGGTCGAACAGGGCAATTTGAGAGAGAGTAAACTTGTCCCATTTTTTCTCATCCGATGCGGCGAGGTGGGAATATATGCTTTGCACTCTGATCTCAGGGTGTTTTTTGAGGTAATTTAGTAGTGCCGGAATCTCTTTCTCCATAAATCCAAGCCGATGCATACCGGTATCTAACTTGATGTGAACGGGATAGCATGCTACTTCCATCTCTTTCATTGCGGCTCTGAATTTTTTAAGCGCATCGAGAGTAGGAATCCCCGGCTCCAAACCCCATTTTATCATTTCTGAATAGGAGTCAACTCCACTGCTGAGAACCATAATTGGAGTTTTGCGTATTCCTTTTTCCCTCAGTTCAATACCTTTTACGGTGTGGGCAACGGCAAAATAATCTGCCCCTAAATCTTCCATAAGTTTTGCAAACTCGTAGGCACCATGACCATACGAATTGGCTTTAACCAATATGAGGAGTTTTGTACTCTTTTTTAGTTTGCTCCTGAAGTATTTATAGTTATACGCAACATTCTTTTTGAGAATCTCCATTTGCGCAAAGTGTTCCTTTTCCATCACTTCTTTCTGTTTGATTTAGGGAGTGCAATTTACCAAATTTTTATTGAAAAAAAAAGTTGCGGTACTCCGCAACTTTTTGAACTTTAAGTAAAAAGGAGCAACTTATTTCTTTACAGTCTTAGCTGCGTCAACAGAAACTTTTCTGAAATCTTTCATAAGTTTGCCAATCTCCAAAGCAGCTTTTCTAGCGCGTGTGCCGGCAGCTTTGTTACCTTTTACTAATTGTGCCTCTGACTCTTTGCAGAACACCTCAATCTGAGCGTTAATTTTTGCAAGTAATGCTTTCATTTTTTGTTTGTATTAATGGTTAATATCTATCTTTAATATGTTCAAATGTAGTATCTTTTATTGTTTTTACCAAATAAATGGCTAAAAAAATTCCTTTAAACCCATTTTAAAAGTTGCTTTTCCATAACCTTCACACTCCTCCGCACCTTTGATTATTATGTTTTTATAAGATGGAGAGTATTGTTTGGTACTCGTTGGAATGATTGGCGCAGGGGGGAGAGAATTTGTAGCGATATGGTATAAAGCACTGTTAATCAGATCTTCTTCCGGACCAAAGTTGTGATATAAATCGTCTGCACGTTCATAAGTTGGATTGATACCGTTTGCAAAATCTGCTTTTTCATCTGAATTTAAACAATAGAAACAAATAGGGTAGAATGCGTAATCTATTTCGCTATATGTTTTGGCATTGTTAGGATAGAGAATTACATACATTCCGTTAGGCTTTCCGTACGATGTCTCTCCTATTGTTATTACCTCTAAGAAAGGTGAGAGTCCGTTTATTATACTTTCACTGGCGCTTGCTGTATTTTTTGTTGTAATAACATATAATCTGTTTAAATCTAACGAGTTGGATGTATGATTAAATTTTTTGTAGAAGTCGTTAGACGATTGCATGTTGTTGTGGGCTATGTGCAAAAAAGTTTTGCCGTGGGCAGAGCCGGGTACAAGCAAACTTGCAATATCTGAACAAAGATTAAGGTCTCCACCGCCATTGTATCTGAGGTCTAAAATAAGTTCATTGATTCCTGCAGATTTCATTTGAGAAAGTGCATCCAGAATTTCACTTGAGAGGTTCTCATTGAATGTAATATAGTTAATATATCCCACTTTTTTTGATGATGGAAGAGGGGGATAATTTGAATGATCAAAGATTTGGGTGGCGATTACAGAGTTGGATTTAAATGTGGCTTGAGTTAAACTGAGACTAACCTCATCTCCATCTAAATTAATAAAGGTGAAGTTGTTGTTGCTTTTAGCGAGTTCTTGTTCGAATGTGTTGTTATTCACATAATTCATTACGGGCGAGCCGTCAATTTTATCTAAACGCCATCCTCGAGTAACTCCGGCTTTAGCAAGGGGAGAATTCTTATCTACATAAGAGATATAAACCCCGTAGTCTTTATAGTAATTGATAGGTTGTTTCAGATGGAATCCGAAGGAGGTGGCAACTCCGGTCTGACTCGCTTGGTAGGTATCTCCATCGCACATCCAGCTCCATCTGTCTTGAGAAACTTTGAGTGCGTTAAAGTAAGTGTATGGAGTATAGGAGCTTGCATCCTGAGGAGCTCTCATTTGAGAAGCCCAGTAGTAGTATTGCTCCATCATGGCCTTTTCAAATTTTTTGATCAGTTCTGTCTCATCGCGATGATTCCCTTTAGAGTCGCTTTTAGAACACCCTGTAAAGCCAATGATTATTGCAAAGCAGGCAATTACTGATATACAAAATAACTTCGATTTCATCTCTCTCTCATTTAATTTGTCTTCAAATTTAAGAAAAAAGAGTAACTTTGACATATCTGAAAGATCAAAAACCAGAATAAATATGGAATTTATAGAGAGTATTCTAAGTCAAATCAGTGCTTATATTTGGGGGTGGCCTCTGATAATCCTTCTTTTTGGAACTCATATTTACCTCACGATACGTTTGAGGTTTCCTCAGGCAAAGGTTTTTAAGGCTATTGCTATCTCGCTTAAAAGAGATAATGAGAGTACTGGTGATGTTAGTCAGTTTGGATCTCTTATGACCTCTTTGGCTGCAACTATCGGTACAGGAAATATTATAGGAGTGGCAACAGCTGTATCTCTCGGAGGTCCTGGTGCAGTCTTATGGTGTTGGCTTTCGGGACTTTTAGGAATGGCAACCAAATACTCTGAAGGTTTGTTAGCTGTAAAATACAGGGTTAAGACGGAGAATGGAACAATGCTCGGAGGTCCGATGTATGCTTTGGAGCGTGGACTGAAATGTAAGTGGCTCGCCGTATTGTTCTCTGTTTTTGCAGCTTTTACCGCTTTTGGCATTGGAGATACTGTGCAGGCAAATGCTATATCTACCCTTTTGGCTCAAGAGGGATTGTTCTCTCCATCGTTCGGCGGTATTCCTGAATGGGTTACAGGATTGTCTCTGGTTTTTCTCGTAACTTTGGTAACATTCTTTGGGATTAAGGGAATTGCCCGTGTGTGCGGCTTTTTAATTCCGTTTATGGCAATCTTTTATGTGTTGGGCTGTGTCATAATTATATTAATTAATTGGTCTGTTTTAGGGAGTGCTCTGTTGTTGATTTTTGAGAGTGCTTTCTCTTTAAAAGCGGGGTTAGGTGGAGTAGCAGGCACTTCTATCATGATGGCGGCGAGGTTTGGAATATCTCGCGGACTTTTCTCCAACGAATCGGGAATGGGAAGCGCCCCTATAGCCGCAGCTGCTGCGCAGACAAAAAATCCTGTGCGCCAGGCTCTTGTCTCTTCTACAGGAACATTTTGGGATACAGTTGTTGTGTGTGCTTTAACCGGAATAGTTTTAGTTACCAGCATAATTGCCAATCCTTCAATAGATTATAAAGATGGAGCAAAGCTTACTCAACTCGCATTCGGTCAGATTCCGTATGTAGGTTCCATTGTGTTGACAGTCAGTCTTGCTACATTTGCTTTCTCTACAATTTTGGGATGGTCTTATTATGCAGAGCGTTCTATTGAGTATTTGGCAGGCAGGCGTGTAATCTTCTTCTACAGAATTGCTTGGGTTGTCTTAGCTTATGTGGGGGCTGTTGCCAATCTCACTTTGGTTTGGGATATGGCAGATATAATGAATGCTCTTATGGCTGTGCCAAACATTATCTCGCTCCTGCTGCTTAGCGGAGTGATTGTGAGTGAAACTCGCAAGTACTTATGGAGCGGTGAATTGGATAAAGTATCGGACGATCCTATTCCTATAATCACCGGTCCAAAAGCATTGCGCGCAGATCTCTCTAAAGATTAATCTTCAAAGGAGTATTTCTTCCCATATTCGAGCTGCTGAGCCAAGAAGTCATCTACATACTCAACGGCAAAATCTACAATCTTTCCGTTCTTCTCAACCGGTACAATGTTCGGATTCACAAACCCTTTGTACGGTTTGAGGTTTAATGCTGCAAATCTCTCCAAAACCTCTTTATGAAGTTCTGGATCTATATTAACTGCATATTGTTCTATCAGTCTCTTGCCGGCAGCATAATCACCTTCGGACTTAATTCTCTGAATCTCGGCAAGGAGCTTTCCGAACAGGGTGCGGAGTTTGTCATAATCGTTAATAACAAAATATGTTTTGCCGTCTATCTTCTTTTTCTCTATAACATTCTCATTCAAACCTTGTTCGTAAACCCATTCTGCTACGAGTTTGCGGTTCTGCATGTGTGCTTCAGTATTCTTTTTGCCAAGTTCTATACGGGTGAATTGAGTGAAAATGCCATTACGAATATAAGAGTCGTATTCTGTCTTGTACGCATCGCGATGAGGAAGAATACCTAATTCTACAAGTTTTTCATCTGCAATATAATAGAGGGCAAAAAGGTCTGCACGCGCCTCTTCCAAAGCAGAGGTAAACTCTTTTAAAGCATTGGCTCCTACACCTTTAAGTATTTGTCCCGATGCGTGTCCGAGACATTCGTGAAGATCTGTGTGGAGATTGCTTGTGAGGGTTCCAAACTCTTTAGCACGATCTATCTCCTCTTGGTTGAAAGCAAACTCTTTAAGTACACTCTTTGGTGCCTCTTGTGCTGCTTTGTCGTAAGCATCTGTAATATTGGCAATTGTAACCGATTTTGAACCGTGCTCTTTTCTGATCCAATCTGCATTCGGAAGGTTAATGCCAATAGGGGTTGCAGGGTAACATGCTCCACCTAAAGCAGTTACATTAATAACTTTGGCACTTACTCCTGTAACTTTATCTTTTCTGAAGCGAGGATCTATAGGGGAGTTGTTCTCAAACCATTGTGCCTGAGCACTTATCACTTCTGTACGATGGCTTGCGGCTAAATCTTTAAAATCTGCAATTCCTTCCCAGGTAGCTTTGCGTCCTAGAGGGTCGTCATAATCTTCTATGAATCCGTTTGTGAAATCTAAAACCTTTGCACCATCATCTACCCATTGAACATTATATGCATCCCAATCTCTTAAATCTCCTGTAGTATAATACTTTACAAGAAGATCTATTGTCTTCTGCTGTCCTTGTGTCTCTGCATATTCTCTCGCTTTTTGAAGATTTTCTATGATTTTTTCTATGCTCTTTGAATAGAGTCCCCCAATCTTCCACACCTCTTCATAAATTTTTCCATCTTTCTTAACAAGCTTACTGTTAAGACCATAGGAGATTGGATGCGGATCGGAAGGATCTTCCATCGCTGAGTAAAAAGAGTTGACCTCTTCTTGTGTAAGATCTCCTTCGTAGAAGTTCACACTGCTTGTTGCAACAATATCTGATTGTGTGTCGTTGCTTCTTCTGAATGGGTAAATTTCTGGGTCATAGATGATTGGAAGAAGCTCTGCGCATAGTTCCGATTGCCCCGTCTGCTCCATCAGAGATTTGAAGTACTCTTTGGAACACTCAGGAAAAAATTTATGCTCTCCGTAGTGATGATGAATGCCGTTGGAGAAGAAAACCCTTTTGGCATAAACTATAAATGCAGAATATTCTTGAGACTCTTTATCTCCGTCATAGTTCTCGATAATATTTTCCAGTACTCTGCGAATCTGGAGGTTATGTTTTCCAAATTGGTCGAAGATAATGTCTCGCCCGCATTTTGCCGCCTCAGAGGTGTAATATAAAAATGCTTTTTGATTGAAAGTGAGTGAGTCCCAATCGGGAATCTGATACTTTAAGATCTGAAGGTCTGCAAATTCGTCCACAATAAATGTAAAGTTTTGAGAGTTAGTTTCTTTGTTTTGTGTGCATGAAGAGAGGGTAAAAATTCCCGCCATTGTAACAACACATAAAATGAGTTTTTTGATATTCAGTATCATTTTTGATAGTTTTGGAAGTGTTAATTTTTTGTAAAGATAATTATTCTTTATAAATTTGTACGAATACGGCTTTTGATTTTAATGATTGTTCTATGAAGTTTAAGTTAATGAAGAACACACGAGCATTACTATATGTTTTGGGGGCACTTTTTGCAATTTCATGCTCAAAGGTTACGGCACCAGAACAACCGGTGATTGAGGAGAAGGAGAAGACAATTCTTCTCTATATGGCTGCCTATAATAATCTTTATCCCGATGCGGCTACCAATATCTCCAAAATCTTGGACGGTTACATTCCGGAAGAGGATAATCTGCTGATTTACAGCATACCGTTAGATTTAGAAAACAGAACTATAAAAGATACTCTACCGGTGCTGGTGAGGGTGGGGTATGATAAAAACCATAATGTTCAGGTAGATACGATATACCGATTCCCATATCAGAACTCTGCAACCAAAACAGCTCTCTCGAGGGTACTCAATCTTACTAAAACACTCTTTCCGGCTAAGGAATATGGCCTTATACTGTGGTCTCATGGAACAGGTTGGCTTCCTCCGCTTTACACAGTCAGCACCTCTATCCCCACTTCTGTCATAAATAATCAATTTGGCTCACAGGCAAATTTCAGGAAGGAGGTTGAGAATTTAAACATATACAGAAAGAGATTGTATAGGGGAATAACCCCTCGCCAGCATACATGGCCAGCTCCTCCAGGGGGTGTGGATCCTTATGCACACATGGTCAAATCTTTTGGATATGAGGTAAATACGGAGCTGGGTATCTTTGATTTGGCAAATGCTGTTCCGCAGGGAATGTTCTTTGATTTTATAGCTTTTGATGCATGTCTGATGGGGGGGATTGAGATTTTGTATGAGCTGAAAGATTTTTGCAACTATATGATTTTCAGCCCTGCCGAAATTTTGACAGATAGTTTTGATTATTCTAAAGTTATTGAGGATTTCTTTAAAAAGGATTATGCTAAAGCAACTTACGATATTTACGACTATTATGCCAAGAAGAGCGGTCTTGAGAGATCTGTAACTATCTCCCTCTTTAAGACAGATGGGGTTGAGGCGGTGGCGCAGAAAGCAAAAGAGATTTTTGATATTCACCGTCCGGAGATTCAGACTTTGGATCTCGATCTTATTCAGCCATATTTCCGTTACGATATGCACTGGTTCTGGGATCTGAACGATTTTATAAAGAATCTTGCAACTGCTTCTGAATCTGCAGAATTTGAGAATTTACTGAAAGCAATTTGCATTTGTAAATATACAACGGGGCAGATGATAGATCTGGATATAGACCCTGCTCGTTTCAGCGGAATCAGTTGCTACATTAACTCTCCTATAGATGATGAGTTGGATACTTATTACAAAGGTTATGCTTGGGAGAAAGTTGCAAACATGGTAGGTACTCCGGGTTCTTCCGGTTCAGACTCAGATGTATAATAACATAGAGATACTAAGTTAAGGGAGAATGAACAACATGAGATATATTTTTTCTTCAGTAATTACTGTTCTCTGTTTGGTTCTCTGCCAGACTGTTGTTTTACAAGATGTTAAGGCATGTACCTTCTTGCCGTCACATGCTAATGCTTCAGATACATCTTTTCTGTATACTCCCGATGCGGCTTTCCAAAAGGTTGTTAGAGAAAAGCTTGTAGAGATTTATAGGAGTATTCTCCAAGATAATTCTCTTATCGGCGAGCATAACAGCCAGATTGAGAGAAGGAAAAATATTTCCAAACATTTAAAAAGCAGAGTGAACGAGGTAGAAGATTACTATAAAAGTGTAGCTGTTGATGGAGCTAAAGCTCTCGATTTTGCCGCCGCTGCAGAAGATCTTTTTTATGTAGATAGGGAAATTGAGTGGGATCAGGCATTGGTGGCGGTATTGAATGAAGTTATGCAAAAGGAAGATTTAGAGGATGTTTATAAAATACGCCCGGGCTACTTGTCTGGAATTGTCTCTAAAAATATGGCAGGGGAGAGCAGTTCCGATTTTGAGTATCTGGGGAGTGATGGTGAAATTCATCGGCTCTTTGATATTGAAGCAGACTATATTCTGTTGCTCTTTGGCAGCGAAGGGTGTAAAGAGTGCACAAATTTTAAGGGAGATTTAAAAAGGAGATTTGTGAAGGAGCTTATCGATGAGAAAAAAATGGCAGTCCTGTACATAACGATTACACAGGATTTAGAGTTTTGGAAGAAAAAGGTTAAATTGCCACCTCAAATTTTGAGTGGTTTTGACATTCATCATTACATTACAGAGAGAACCTATGAGCACTCCAACGGATCGGGACCACTATATTATTTAAGCACCTATCCTGTTGTCTATCTGATAGATGGTAAAACAAAGGAAGTGGTTTCCAAGGATATGAAATGTGACATGAAAGATATAATAGAATTATTAACGAAATAAAATTAATCAATTATGACAAAGAAATTTAGATGTACAGTATGTGGATATATCCACGAAGGAAATGAGGCACCAGATTTTTGCCCACAATGTAAACAACCTAAAGAGAAGTTTGTAGAACTTGTTGAGGAAGAGGGAGCTCCTTATGCAGATGAGCACGTTATTGGCGTAGCTAAAGGTTGTGATCCTGAGATTTGGGAAGGTCTTAATGCAAACTTTATAGGCGAGTGTACAGAGGTGGGAATGTACCTTGCAATGAGCCGTCAGGCAGACAGAGAGGGTTATCCTGAGATTGCTGAGGCATTCAAGAGATACGCTATTGAAGAGGCAGAACATGCTTCAAAATTCTGCGAGTTAATGGGCGAGATGGTTTGGGATACTAAAACAAATCTTGAAAAACGTATTGAGGCAGAGCGTGGTGCTTGTGCAGGTAAGAAAGATATTGCAACAAAGGCAAAGCAACTCAATTACGATGCTATTCACGATACAGTTCATGAGATGGCAAAGGATGAGGCGCGCCACGGCAAGGGCTTTGAAGGACTTTACAAAAGATATTTCAAGAAGTAAAATTTTTTATATCTTTGCGCCGCTAAAAAATCTTCGTGTTGCGGCAAAACCATAATACGATGGATCTGCGACCGAGGGTTTTAGTGCAATGGGGCTTGGAAAAGCCAAGCTGAGTAACACTTAAAAATTAGTATTATGCAAACAATTACATTAAAAGCTGCCACAAGAGTTATTGGGGCAAAACGCGATTTAAAAGCAATTCGCAGAGCAGGGAATGTTCCTTGCATCATTTATGGAAACGGTGCTGAGCATAAGGATATTGCTATTGCTCTTGCAGATGTTCAAAAACTTACAGACACTCCAAAGTCTTACATTGTTCATGTTGAATTAGAGGGTGCAATCATCCCTTGTATTCTTCACGATGCGCAGTACGACCCTATCACAGACCTCCCTATCCATGTAGATTTCTTAGCTATCGCTGAGGGAAAACCTGTGGAAATTGCAGTTCCTATTAAAATTACAGGAAATGCTGAGGGTGTTAAGCAAGGAGGTAGATTGAGAGTGGGTGTAAGAAAAATAAAAGTTAATGCACCTTTAGATAAACTTCCAGATGAGATTGAGGTAGATGTTACCTCTTTGGGTGTTGGTAAAGCTATCTATGCAGGTGACATTACAGTTGACGGCTGCAAAATTTCTTCTCCTAAGAAACTTATGGTTTGCGAGGTTAAGATGACTCGTAACGTTGTTTCACAAGAGGCGGCTGCTCAAGAGTCTGCTGCTCAGGAGTCTGCTGCTCCTGCTGCTGAAGCATCTAAATAGTTTAGAGAGGGAGAAGCATGGCGGGGAAATACCTCATAGTTGGACTTGGCAATATAGGTCCGGAGTATGCAGGAACTCGTCATAATGTCGGATTTATGGTGTTGGACGACCTTGTACAGGGAGCCAACACCATTTTTTCTTCCGGCAGGTTAGGTTCTGTTGCCACAATGAGTTACAAGGGAAGGGAGATGATACTTCTGAAACCCTCTACATATATGAATTTGAGTGGCAAGGCAGTCTCGTATTGGCTTAAAAAAGAAAAAGTTCCTTTAGAAAACCTCCTTATTGTTTGCGATGATATTGCAATTCCGTTCGGAACTCTTCGTTTAAAAACTCGTGGAAGCGATGGAGGGCATAATGGTTTGGCAAATATAGGGGAGATGCTTGAGACCTTCTCCTTTTCCCGTTTAAGGGTGGGGATAGGGAAAGATTTTGCTCATGGAGAGCAGATAGATTATGTGTTGGGAGTGTTTGAAACAGAGCAACAAACGGCACTTCCCGCTATTCTAAAGCGTGCAGTTCAAGCCATTAAGGATTTTGTTTTTCTGGGTGCAGACAGAGCAATGAATATTTGCAATACTTCACCAACTGCACAATAATCTCAAGTTGCTACTCCTCTACAACAAAGATATCTTCATCTGCTTCGTGAAAAAGATATTGCTCACGGGCAAATTTCTCTAAACTGTCTTTGTTTGATGTTAACTCCTGAAGGTTCTCTTCTGTAACTTTAATTGCCTTTTTGTAGTAGCGTTTCTGTCTCTCTTGTGCACCAAGCTCTTTGTATCCTCTGATAAGGGTTATGAGGTTGTTAGATTCTGTAAAAAACACTATGAACAAGAAGATTACAGAGGCAATAAGCCACTTGTTTTTAAGAATTCTCAATATCTTTTTCACTACAGGTTTATCTATAATCTCCCTAAATTTGCTCATACAGAAAACTATTGGTTAATTTTTACTAAATTTGGAGCAGATTTAACAATACAAATTTACAAAAATAAATGAAACCTACACTACTGATCATGGCGGCCGGTATGGGAAGCAGATATGGCGGCCTCAAACAATTAGATCCTCTCGGACCATCGGGAGAGACCATTATGGATTACTCTGTTTATGATGCAATAAATGCAGGCTTTAACGATATAGTTTTTATAGTCAGAGAGAGTTTTAAGAAGGAATTTGAGGAGAAAGTTGCTGCAAAGTATTCGGGTAAAGTTAAAGTAACCCTTCTTACACAGGAACTTGACGATCTTCCGGAAGGTTTCACATTAAATCCGGCAAGGGAGAAACCGTGGGGAACGGGGCAAGCAGTCCTTTCAGCTAAAGGGGTGATAGAGAATCCGTTTGCTGTAATTAACGCAGATGACTATTATGGTCGCGATTCGTTTAAAGTGCTTGCAGATTTTCTCTCTGCTCTCCCGTCAGACTCCAAAGGTGTTTACTCTATGGTAGGTTTCCAATTGGATAAAACCCTCAGTGACAGCGGGAGCGTATCGAGAGGAGTGTGTGCGAAAAATGAAAGCGGATTTTTAACCTCCATTCAAGAACATACAAACATTAGGAAGGAGGGAGACAAAATAGTTGGCCAGACTTTGGATGGAGAAGTGGCAGAATTTGATTCTCAGGCAGTTACAAGTATGAATATGTGGGGCTTTACTCCGGATTTCTTGGAAGTTTGTCAAGAAAAATTCATTGAGTTTCTGAAAGTGAATATCAATGAGCCAAAGAGAGAGTTTTATGTCCCTTCGATTGTAGGAGAAATGATACAGGAAAAAACAGCTACCGTTGAGGTTCTGAAAACTTCAAGTTCTTGGTTTGGAGTAACTTATAAAGAAGACAGAGAAGCTGTTGTTGCTAAGTTAAAACAAATGAGTGATGAGGGAATCTATCCTGCAAAATTGTTCTGAACAGAGTGAATAAGTGGTTAAAATATTATCTCCCAAATTTTTGGGAAAGCTTGCTTCTGGTGCTTATTTTTTTCTTTGTTGGAGCAATGCTTGTAGGGGCGCTTTTGGTGCTGATTCCTCAGAGCAAAGAGGTGCTCCTTTCAAATATGCTTCTTTCCTATTTACTCCCGATAGCTCCCGTTTTAATATACATTCTGTTAAGGGGTTACACTTCTCATAAAAATGCACAGCTCTATGAAAGTCTTAAAGAAGGAGAAGGAGTTTCAGCTGCTTTGAAAGCACCGTTCATAAAGCTGAATGCTCCGGTTAAAAGAGAAGAGGGAAGGAAGTGCTCATGGTTTACATTAGGTATTATCTTATTTATCGGGACGTTAGCAATTGGTATGGCTATAGACCCTATAATGAGTGAGTTTGAGCTTCCCGATGCGCTAAAGAAGATTTACGAGAAGATGGAGTTGTCTAATATAGATAATCTTCTCTCCGTAGTTTTTTTAGCTCCGTTGTGCGAGGAGTTTATTTTCAGAGGGACAATTCAGAGAGCCCTTTGTCACAGAGAGCTTCCAATTAGTGCAATCTTTATCTCTGCGATTCTGTTCGGAGTTATTCATCTCAATCTTGTTCAAGGAGTTGGAGCATTTTTGATAGGTTTGTTCATAGGTTATGCCTACTACAAAACCCACTCTTTATGGGTGGCGGTTTTTCTCCATTTTGTAAATAACGGAACCTCTTATCTGACAGTTTCTCTAATGCCTAAAGAGATGTCTCTGATGAATATGAAAGAGATTCTGGCAGATTATCCGAACACATATATCCTCCTTGTTGTAAGTGGCGTTATTCTCACCATTCTTTCTGTGTGGTTGCTATATAAACTTCTCCCTAAAAAGAATTCTTTTAAATCTATATGAGTAAATTATATCCCCTTTTGTTAGCAGATACAAAAGAAAAAATAGAACAGAAGAGTTATTCTAATACTCTCACAGACAATTCATTAATTGCAAATGGTTTCCTTAGGGGAAATTCGTTCGATGAGGCTGCAGAGGCCTACATGGGAAATTTGCTTGGAGATAAGGTTTTCCGTTTTTTTAAAGGGATGCTCCCTTATGAGGTTCGTCTGATCTCTTCTGATAAAGTGGGCAAAGTGAGTGTATCTCCTTCAGATGAAGAGGCGGTAGGGCGTTGGCTCTCTTTGGGCAAGGATAGAATTTTTTATATTCTCAAAGCTTCTGAAGATGCATCTTTATTTCTTGGTTTTCAGAAAGATATGAGTGCCCAAGAACTCTATGAACTTATGCTCAAGGGAGATATAAAGAGTCAGATGAATGAGTGTTCTCCGGAGGTGGGAGAGATTTATTACGTTAAGGCAAAGACCCCTTTTGCCATTGGAAAAGGGGTTGAGGTATTGGAGATTTCTCAAAATTCACAAGTAACTCTCAATATAGAAGAGAGTGAGCAGTTTGCAGAAGCGTTGGACTTTATAAATCTCTCTAAATATATTCCGGTTTATGAAATTCCGGATGAGGAGAGCGTTGTTATGGATACCATTATTCTCTCAAAACCTAATATATTCTCTCCAAGCGAGTTGGATAGCTTTGTCTCTCTGTTTGTTATAGAGGGGAAAGTCTCTATATCATCGGATAAATTTTCACCTGTAGAGTTGGAAAAACAGAGTCTGGTTATTCTTCCTCACGATATGGAAGATGTTACTATTACCCCTCAATCTTCTCAATGCCGGTTGCTTAGGGTTCATCTGAAAGGGGAGCTTCTTTCATCCGAAGAGAGTATTCAGGATTTAGAGGAGGGTAGTAAGGGAGATAGTCATTTTCATGAGTGTTGATAAATAGTATAGGCATGGATAGCATACGCATAGATAAATACCTGTGGGCCATTAGATTATATAAAACCAGAAGCGATGCTGCCGAGGCGTGTCGCACAGGGAAAGTCTCTCTTAACGACTCAATAGCCAAAGGGAGCAAAGAGGTGAAAAAGGGAGACCGTATAGAGATAAGAAAAGGGGCAATACATTATAAATATCTTGTTGTGGCTGTAGTAGATAAAAGACAGGGAGCATCTGCCGTACCGCAGTATGCAACCAATATTACACCTCAAAGTGAATTGGATAAACTCTCAGCACCTCACGAGACAATCTTCTTAAAGCGTGAGAGAGGAGCGGGGCGTCCCACTAAAAAGGAACGCCGTGAGATAGACCGGCTTATGTCCGATTTTGATTATTAAAACTCCTTAGTAATCTATTCTATAGATGTAAGGGAGGCGTGCGTATGTATGAACTCCTTGCAGTTGAGATGCAATATCCTGAAGTTTGCTCTTGATTAAATCTTCTTGAGCAGTTGGAGAGAAGCTCTCTAAAATGCTTTCCCATTGAGATTTAAGAATAGGATATTCAACTATCTTGTAATCTGCTGGTTCTGATGATTGCTCTATAAGGGTTGATGCATAGGCAATTGCATCGGTCAAACCGCCTATATGGTCAACCAATTTATTGTTGAGGGCATCTGCACCACTCCAAACTCTTCCTTGTCCTACAGAATCTACATAATCGGCAGGGAGATTGCGTCCGTTTGCCACGATATTGGTAAACTTGGTATAAACATGTTCCACAGATGACTGATAATAAGCAAGTTCAGCTGCATCGAGAGGAGCAATTCCGCTTCCCATACCTGCGTGAGCATGGGTTCCGATTTTTGCGTTGTTTATTTTTAAATGTTTCTTGAGTGCATTTCCGTAACTTATTGCAAGCGAGAAGACTCCTATGCTTCCGGTAATGGTTGTTTTATTTGAGAAAATAGGACCGCATTCGGCACTAATCCAATACCCTCCACTTGCAGCATAGTCTCCATAACTTACAACAATTGGTTTTTCCTCCTTGAGCAGAGCAAGTTCGTTTCTTATCACCTCTGCAGCTTGCGCCTCTCCTCCTGGTGAATTTACTCTGAACACAACTGCTTTAACATTTTTATCTTTTCTGATCTTTTTGATATCCTTAATCATGCGGGTTGCTCCAATTCCGCTTGTTCCATCCATAGTAATCTCTCCGTTCGCATAGAGCACTGCAATTTTATCTGAAGATTTAGTACGGTTCAGAATAGTTTCAGAATAGTTTTTGAGTGATATGATGTTTAAATCATCTTTGGAATTAACTTCCATTAACTCAGCAACTTTACTATAGAGTTGATCAACTGTGTAAATGCTGTCTATAAGCCCCATCTCAAGCATACTTTGAGAATCCTCTAATTTGAGATTGTTGATGGCCGAATCGAGAGCTTCTTTTGTAATAACTCTCTCTGCACAAATTGCTTCTGCCCAACTCTCCCAAATAGATCCGTAGAGTGCTTCGTTTTGCTCTTTGTTCTCTTTACTTATGTTGCTTGCAATATATTGTTCTGCAGCAGCTTTAAATTTTCCGTGGCGGATAAGTTGGATATCGAGTCCGAGATTGTCTGCCAAATCTTTGAAGAAGAGTAGATAACCTCCTATACCAATGATGCTTGCATTGCCGTCTGTGTTCATATAGATTTTATCTGCAACGCTTGCTAAATAGTAACTTCCTGTGGTATAGTTCATTCCATAGGCAATTATTGGCTTTCCACTATCTCTGAACTCTTTCAGAGCGTTTCTAAGTTCTTCTAAATTAGATATTCCGCTGGATGTCTGGTAATCGGTATAGATATATATCATCTTAATTTTTGGATCTGCAGCAGCTGCCCGAACTGCCTTAACGGCATCGTAAATACCTATGGTAGAACCGGAAAAACCAAAATACAAATCTTCTAAAGCGAAATTGTCCATTACATCGGAAGTTCTTTCTCCCAAAGCATCTGCTGTAAAATCTATTTTTAAAACAGAATTTGACTTAACAACAGGGATTGCCTCTTTACTTGAAGAAGAGCCTATCAAAGCTGCTATAAAAAATATAATCAAGAAAAAGTGAACAATAAAACCTACTATGACAGCAAGCAATGCGGCAAAAAATGTTTTCCAAAAATTATTCATAGTTCAAAAAAATAAAATCTGACAAATTTATAACACCAAAAGTAGCAAAAATATTGCAATTGAACTTCATGAGTGTTAAATTTGTGTGATAAATCATTTGAGTTTGGAGGAGACAATATGAACATATTTTACAAGAGGTTGTTAACCGCCGCGCTATTTATTTGTATCTCTGCATTGTGTTTTTCGCAAGGGCATATTCGTATAAACTATGTGGGATATTTGCCGCAATCTAAAAAGGTGGCAGTTTATATTTTGGAGAATCAGGACCCAACTTCTTCTTTTAGAGACAATAGTGTTGCCCCTTCTGCTCAATTGGCTTGGAAGAAGAGTGTAACTTCTTGGAATACAGAATCTTCTTTTACTCTCGATGCGTCCGATTCTGAAAAGTTTGTTGTAAAAGAGGCAATTTCAGACAAAATTGTTTTTGAGGCTGATGCAAAAAAATGTTCTCCAGATAAATGGGCTCTGAAGGAGGCGTATCGTCTTGACTTTTCTTCTCTTAATACAAACGGCGGATATTATATTGAGTTTAAAGGGGTTAAATCTCCTTTCTTTAAGATTTCTCCCGATGTGTATGATGGAGCGGCAGATATCCTGCTCTACTATATGCGTCAGCAACAATGTGGTTATAACCCATTTACAGATACTCTTTGCCATCAGCACGATGGTTACATTGTGGATCACCCTTCTCTTAACGGAACAAAGATAGATGTAAAGGGAGGCTGGCACGATGCATCGGATTTCTTGCAATATCTTCCTACTTCTGCCACAGCAACTTACCATTTAATGTTCGCTTACACTCAGGCTCCCGACAAGAGTGTATTCAAAGATAAATTTGATGCGCAGGGGCGCCCCGGAGCAAACGGAATTCCAGATATTCTAGATCAGGCACGCTGGGGGTTGGATTGGATGTTAAAGATGAATCCTTCCAATAAGGTAATGTATAATCAGATAGCGGATGACAGGGATCATATTGGCTTTAAACCTCCTCAGTACGATACAGCGGACTATGGCTGGGGACCGGGGAATGGGCGTCCGGTATATTTCATTACTGGAAAACCTCAGGGGATGGGGAAATTCGGTAAAAACAGAACTACAGGGGTTGCCTCTTCTGCCGCCAAGTTTGCAAGTTCTTTCGCCCTTGGTTCTCAGGTTTTTAACAAAGAGAGCAAATTTGCTAAAACCTTAATTAAGAAGGCAACACAAGCGTATGAATTTGGCAAGGAGTTTCCAGGTAACACACAGACTGCTTGTTATGTTTCACGCTATTTTTATGAGGAGGACAATTGGGTGGACGATATGGAGTTGGCAGCAGCATCGCTCTATGGCGCAACTTCTAAAAAAGAGTATCTGACAGAGGCAGACTACTATGGGGAGCAAGAGCCGGTTTCTCCTTGGATGGAGCTCGGTCGCGGTCGTCATTACCAGTTCTATCCGTTTATCAATTTAGGACACTATCTTCTTGCGTCTGAGGGAGATGAGAATATGCGTGAGAAATTCTCTGCCCTTATGAAAGAGGGACTTTATGATATTGCTCAAAGGGGTAAAGATGATCCTTTCTTTCACGGAATTCCATATTTATGGTGCTCTAACAATCTCACAAGTGCAGCTGTAACTCAGGCGCAACTATATAGGCAAACAACGGGAGATACCACCTTCTACGAAATGGAGGCGGCTCTAAGAGATTGGTTATTAGGGTGTAACCCATGGGGCGTATCGATGATTATAGGTTATCCTAAAGGAGCAGTGCTTCCGACAGACCCTCATGTTGTATTTACAGGTTTAAAGAGAGAGGTAACAGGAGGGCTGATAGATGGTCCTGTCTATAACTTCATCTTTGCATCCCGTGCCGGACAATCTTTGAGAAAAGGGGATGAAACTCCATTTTTGAACAAAGGTATTGCAGTCTATCACAACGATATAGGAGATTACTCCACCAATGAGCCGACCATGGATGGAACAGCAAGTCTGAGTTACTATTTTGCAACTCTTGAGGCGGAGGGCAACCGCCAGAAAATCTCAGATACTTTGCATCTTGCCAACAGTGTGAAAGATAGTTATGGTGCAATTCGTGTTGTAGATAATACAAGCAAAGATATCTACCTGATTTTCAGCGCAGATTCTATGTTTAACGGTGGAGAGCGCGTTCTTAAAACCCTTACAGATTTAGGGGTAAAAGGCTCTTTCTTCTTTACCGGAAATGCATTGAGGATGCCTGAACACAATGATCTGATAAAGAGGATAATAGAGCACGGGCACTATGTATCCGGCCATTCAGACAAACATTTGCTCTATGCTCCGTGGGGAGCTGTATCGAGAGACAGTTTGCTTATTACTCCCGATTCTTTACTTGCAGATTTGGAGGCAAACAGTGCAGAACTTAGAAAATTTGGAGTAGAGCCATCTGTATCGCGATGGTTTCTCCCTCCTTATGAACACTATAATAAAGCAGCTGTAAATCTTTTGGAAAGAGCAGGTTATAAAGTTATAAACTATACACCTGGCACGGCCACTCCTGCCGATTATACTATTCCAAGTATGGGCAGTGGCTACAAAAGGGCAAAAGAACTCATTGAGAAGCTATATGCCTACGAAAAAGCTAATCGCCTGAATGGGGCAATTATCCTGATTCACCCGGGAATTGAGGAAACTCGCCCGGAAGATGAACGACTTTACAACAAGTTGAAAGAGATTATATTATATTTGCAAAATAAAGGTTACAATTTTAAAAGTTTTAAAGATGTACAAAATAATTAAGAACGAGCCTCTTACACCTCTAATTCACTATATAGAGCTTGAGGCCCCAAGACTTGCAAAGAGTGCTCTTCCCGGTCAGTTTCTGATAGTTAGAGATACTCAAAAAGGGGAAAGAATCCCTCTTACCATCTGTGATTACAACCCTCAAACAGGAATGGTAGCCATTGTGGTTCAGATAGTTGGAGCATCTTCTTATAAAATATGTTCTCTTAAAGAGGGAGATTTTATGGAAAATGTTTTAGGTCCGCTTGGAAAACCTTCTGAATTTGTGGAGTTTACATCAGAAGAGTTAAAGAATAAAAAATACCTCTTTATTGCAGGTGGAGTTGGAGCTGCTCCTATCTATCCTCAGGTTAAGTATTTGCACGAAAAAGGTGTAGATGTAGATGTGATTTTGGGTGCAAGAAATAAAGACCTCATAATATTAGAGGATAAACTTAAAGAGGTTTGCTCAAACTTATATGTTTGTACAGATGATGGTTCAAAAGGGGAGAAGGGAGTTGTTACATTAGTTATGGAACGCCTTGTTGCTGAGGGGAATAAATATGACATGAGTATTGCCATAGGTCCTATGATTATGATGAAATTTGCAAGTTTGACAGCTAAAAAGCTTGCCCTCCCTATAACCGTGAGTCTCAACTCTATAATGGTAGATGGAACAGGAATGTGCGGAGCTTGCAGAGTGAGTGTAGGAGGAGAGACAAAATTTGCCTGTGTAGATGGGCCTGAATTTGACGGATATCTTGTAGATTATGATGAGGCAATGCGTCGTCAGAGATTGTATAAGAGCTTTGAGACTCAGGCAAATAAGGATTTGCAGATAGAACATCTTTTAGTAAGATAAGTTTGGACAAGGCAAATTAATTTGTAGAGAGATTAAATATAGTGTAAAAACCTAAAAACAGATAGTAATGGCAAATAAAATAGATAGAGTACCGGTCAGAGAGCAGGACCCTAAAGTTAGAGCTACTAATTTTAATGAGGTTTGTTATGGTTATAACGCTGCTGAAGCAACCCTTGAGGCATCCAGATGTCTTAATTGTAAAGTACCAAGGTGCGTGGCCGCTTGTCCTGTAAACATACAGATTCCACAATTTATTTCAGCTGTGGCGGCTGAAGATTTTGAAGGGGCTATGGATATCATATCTAAAGATAGCTCTCTTGCAGCAATTTGCGGGAGAGTTTGTCCTCAGGAGACTCAGTGTGAGGGCTCTTGTATTCTTGGAGTCAAGGGGCAGCCGGTTGCAATAGGAAAACTCGAGCGCTTTGTGGCAGATTACACTCAATCGAAGAAAAAAGAGTGTAGCTGTAAAGAGAAGAAAGCGACAGACAATCAATCAGATAATAAAATTAAAGTAGCTGTTGTGGGGAGCGGTCCTGCCGGTTTGGCTTGCGCATACGACCTAGCAAATATGGGTTATGCAGTAACAATTTTTGAATCGCTCCACACCCCTGGCGGTGTTCTCACTTATGGTATTCCTGAGTTCCGTCTCCCTAAAAAGGATGTAGTTGAGAAGGAGATTGGAAAACTTGTTGATATGGGTATTAAGATTGAGACAGATGTACTTGTGGGGAGAACGGTTACTATAGATCAACTTCTTGATAAAGAAGGATTTAAAGCTGTTTTTGTAGGTTCCGGGGCAGGACTTCCTATGTTCCTTGGGGTAGAAGGCGAGAATTTGAACGGAGTATTTTCTGCAAACGAATATCTTACAAGAAGCAATCTTATGAGGGCGTTTGAAAAGGGCTCTACCACACCTATTTTCATAGGAGAGAGAGTATGCGTGGTTGGTGGAGGAAATGTTGCAATGGATGCTGCCAGAACAGCTCTCAGATGCGGTTCAAAGGTTACAGTAGTTTATCGCCGAGGAGAGCAGGAACTTCCTGCCAGAAGAGAGGAGATACACCATGCAATGGAGGAGGGGATAGAGTTCGAATTTTTGACAAATCCTACCGAAGTGATCGGCGATGAGAATGGTTGGGTTAAGAGTATAAAGTGTGTAAGAATGGAGCTGGGTGAGCCGGATGAGAGCGGCAGACGCCGTCCTGAACCTATACAAGGCTCTGAATTTGAGATAGAAACAGATGCCGTGATAGTTGCTTTAGGTACAAAAATCAATACTTTAATTGCTTCTACCACACCTGGTTTGGAAACCGATAGAAAGGGAAGAATTGTAACTAATGAAACTGCCTCTTCTCGTCCTGGAGTTTTTGCAGGCGGCGATGTTGTTACCGGTGCTGCAACAGTAATCCTCGCTATGGGAGAAGGGAGGCATGCAGCTGCACAAATAGATAAATATATAAAGGGATTATAAAATGGGGAGTGCACAGAAACCATCAATTCCTAAAGGTATGCGAGACTTTTCCCCTATAGAAATGGGGAGAAGGAACTACATTTTTGATGTAGTCAAGAGTGTGTTCAGAAAATGCGGGTACAAGGAGATACAGACTCCTTCATTGGAAAATCTGACAACTCTGCTTGGAAAATATGGTACAGAGGGGGATAAGCTCCTATTTAAGGTTTTGAATAGCGGCAATGCTTTTGAGGGGGTGCTGCCAGAAGAACTTGAGAACAGTAATGCTCTCTCTCTTAAAGTTTGCGAAAAGGGGCTCAGATATGACCTGACAGTTCCTTTTGCCCGCTATGTGGTTTTGCACAGAAATGAATTAACATTCCCTTTTAAACGGTTTCAGATTCAGCCTGTCTGGAGAGCAGACCGTCCCCAGAAAGGGCGTTACAGAGAGTTCTATCAGTGCGATGTAGATGTTGTGGGGAGTACATCACTCCTTAATGAGGTAGAGCTGATACAGATTGTAGATGAAGTATTTACAAAGTTTGGTATAAGAGTCCTCATCAAAATTAACAACAGAAAGATTTTACAGGCGCTTGCAGATGTGATGGGATGTCCGGAAAAATTAGTTGAGATAACCATCGCGATAGATAAAATAGAGAAGATAGGGCTTGAGAGTGTAAAAGAGGAGTTGAGAGGTTCCGGAATTGAGGAGAAAGCTATTAATATTCTGGAGCCGCTCCTTTTAGCACAAGGTTCTTCATCTGAGAAACTCTCTCTGCTCAAAGAAGTTGTAAGTAATTCAGAGATAGGTCTCAAGGGTATTCAAGAGGTTGAGTTTATTCTCGATATAATTAAAGGGCTGTCTCTCAATAATTTAGTAGAGTTGGACCTCTCTTTGGCTCGTGGACTCAACTACTATACAGGTGCTATTTTTGAAGTAAAGGCGCTGGATTTTGAGATTGGAAGTATTTGTGGAGGAGGGCGTTATGATAATCTGACCGGTATTTTCGGATTGCCGGATGTCTCGGGTGTGGGAATATCTTTTGGAGCAGACAGAATTTATGATGTCCTTTTAGGTCTCGATAAATTTCCTGCAAAATGCTCTGAAACAACACAGATACTCTTCTCCAACATGGATGAATCTGTTATAAATTTCTCTCTGACCCAGATTCAGTTGCTTAGAAAAGCCGGAATAAGCTGTGAGCTCTATCCGCAAACAACCAAACTAAAAAAACAATTTGAATATGCAGAGAAAAATGGGGTTAAATTTCTTGCAATTGTAGGAGAAGAGGAGGTTAATGGGGGGTATCTGAATATTAAGAATTTGGAAACAGGTATGCAAGAGAGAGTAAATGTTAAAAATTTAGCAGAAAAAATGCTCAATTTTTTTGGCAATTAAAGAATAATAACTATATTTGTGCCGTTTTTAACGCGGGGTAGAGCAGTTGGTAGCTCGTCGGGCTCATAACCCGGAGGTCGTAGGTTCAAGTCCTGCCCCCGCTACTACTTAAAAATGAACTAATTAATTATTAACTTAATTTACATTTAATTAAATGAAAAAATTTCTTTTTGTCGCAATCCTCTTCATAGGATTAGCATTTGCAAACAACGCACAAGGTCAGAAAGTTGCTATCAAGAACAACTTGCTCTATGATGCAACAGGAACCATCAATCTTGGTATTGAGTTTGGTTTGGCACCTAAATGGACTTTAAACATTGAGGGAATGTACAACCCATTCACTTGGAAAGATGGTAAAAGATGGAAAATAGCAGGTGTTCAACCTGAGCTTCGTTATTGGACTTGTAACCGTTTTGCAGGTCACTTCTTTGCACTTCAAGGAACATACGTTCTCGATGCAGACTTCAGTAACATTAAACTTTTCGATGGAAAGAAAATGTGGGAGCACGAGTGGAAAACACTAAAAGAGGGTAGAGCTAAAGGTTGGTCTTGGGGAGTAGGTCTTGGTTATGGTTATAGCTGGGTACTTTCTAAACATTGGAATTTAGAGTTTGAGCTTGCTTTAGGTGTTATGAGAAACTACTATGACAGATACATAGCAAAACCTACACGTTTCGGTGAGCCAGAGTATGAGCTTTACAAGAGAGAGCCTGATCATAAAAAATTCCCTGCAACCGATAGTCATGTAGTTGAGTGGTATGCAGGTCCTACAAAAGCTGCTATATCATTAGTTTATGTATTTTAATTAACGGATTATACAATAATTTAGAAGTTTAAGAAATTATGAGAAAATATATATTACTTGCAGCTTTAGTTTTTGGATTTGCTTGTGCAAATGCTCAAACTTACAATAACGTTAATTTAGAGAAAGTTGGAAACGCTCTTAACGTTGCTTTCAATACAGATCTTTCAGATCTTTCAGTTGCTTCAAGACGTGCTGTTACTTTGGTTCCTAAATTAGTTAACGGTAACAAGTCTAAAGAACTTGGTGAGATTTCAATTCTTGGTCGCAACAACTACTACTATGCACTTCGTAACGGTCTTCTTGGACAAAACGCATACAAAGTATCAGATGCTCCTTCTACTTACAATGTTAACACTTCTATTCCTTACGAGGATTGGATGAACGGTGCTAACCTTGTAGTTGAGAAAAAATGCTATGCTTGCTGCGGTGAGCTTACAAGCACAGATCTTGCTACTCTTGGTCAATTCAAGAAGAAAGAGTTCACTTATACTCCTGATTTCCTTTATGTTCAACCTAAAGCTGAGATTGCAAAAGAGCGTACAGAGAAAGGTTGCGCTAAAGTAGAGTATAAAGTTAACCAAACTAACCTTCTTCCTAACTTCAGAAACAACAAAGCTGAGTTAGACAATATCGTAGCTCTTATCGAGAGTGTTAAGAACGATGCTGATAACAAAGTTAAGAACATCTCTATTAAAGGTTACGCTTCTCCAGAGGGTTCAATGAGCCACAATGCTAAACTTGCTAAAGGTCGTACAGAGACTTTGACCAAATACATCTCTAAACAACTTGGTGGTGTTGAGATCGAGACTTCTTTCGAGGCTGAGGATTGGGATGGCTTTGCAGCTTGGGTAGAGAACTCTAACCTTGATAACAAAGCTGCTATCCTTGATATTATCAATGGTGATCTTGATGTTGATGCTAAAGAGAAAGCTATCAAAGCTCAATTCCCTCAAGATTATGCAACAATCCTTAACGAGTGCTATCCTACTCTTCGTAGAGCAGACTACTGCGTAGACTATGAGGTAGAGAACTTCACAGACGTTGCTAAGATACTTGAGTATGTTAAGACTCAACCTGAGAAACTTTCTCTCAACGAGTTCTTCACTGCAGCTAATCAATACAAACCTGGTTCATCTGAGTTCAACCAGATTATCAACACAGCTCTCAAATTCTATCCAGATAGCGAGGTTGCTAATCTTAACGCAGCTAACGCAGCTTTGAGCGTAGGTGACTTGGTTGCAGCAAGAAATTATCTTAACAAAGCCGGTAACTCTAACGAGGCAGCTTACGCTAAAGGTATCCTTGAGACTCTCAGCGGAAACTACGCTGCTGCTAAGGATTACTTCAACAAAGCTAAGAGCACTGTTTCTAAAGCAAATGCAGCTCTTAAAGCTTTCGAGAGCCTTTAATAGATAAATTTTAAAGAGAAAAAGGAGCGGGTTAATTCCCCGCTCTTTTTTTTACCCTTTTTGAGAGTTTCATATCACTTAATTTTGTAACTTCGCACTATTATGGAGGATAACAAGAATTACAACACTCAAAGGGAGAAATTAATCCTTCCCGAGTATGGACGTCATGTTCAAGATATGATAAACTATGTAGCTTCAATTCCGGATAAAGAGAAAAGAAATGAGCAGGTAAGGGCTGTTATAGCCGTTATGGGTACTCTTAATCCGCAGTTGAGAGATACACCCGACTTTCGTCATAAATTGTGGGACCATGTACAGATAATATCTGATTTCAAAATAGATATAGACTCTCCATATCCCCTCCCGACAAAGGAGACAATTCAGGCTCCACCAAATAAAATTCCTCTTGAGCAAGAGCGTATCAGATTAGCTTGCTACGGTCGTAACATTCAGAATATGATAGACTTAATTGCTCAAAGAGAGGACGATGAGGTGAAAAAATATATGATAAAGGTGATTGCATCGTATATGAAACAGCAATACCTTATCTGGAATAAAGATTCAGTGGCTGAGGAGACGATATTTGAAGATATTAAATTGCTGAGCGGAGGGAAAGTGATTGTTCCGGAAGATGTGCATATCGGGAGTGGAGTTGCTGTTCAGCAAAAATCGAATAAGAATAAAAACAAGAATAAGAAAGCTGTAAAAAAGAATAAGAAATAGATGGCTAAGACTAAGAAACAGAAGGAATTGGAAAGAAAGGACCAAATGGAGAGGGAGATGCAGGCACCTGTCCGTAAAGATGCCCTTTATCTTATATGTGGTTTGGTAGCGGGTGCAATTGCAGTTTATACTCTCGTATCTCTGATTTCGTACCTTTTTACTTGGGCTCAAGACCAAAGCGCCCTGTCGGACAACGATTTATTCTCCTCTTTGCAAGGTGTTGAGAATAGTGGCGGAAAGATAGGTTGGGTGTGGGCCAATTTCTTGGTTTCCAAATTATTTGGCATAGGAGCCTTCATTATTCCTTTCTTTTTCTTGGGCGTTGCTCTCTTTTGTTTAAAGATTAAAAAGATACATTTATTAAGACTCTTTTTGATTACTGTTTTCGGTTGTATTTTAATATCGGTCTTATTCTCATTTATTTTCTCCTTTACAAAATTAGATACCCTTTTTGGAACAAGTGCAGGAGGGTCTTACGGATACTATATTACAAAGTGGTTGAAGAGCATGATAGGTCCGATCGGGACCGGAGCAATCTTGTTTATCTCTCTGATTGTCTGGCTTATAATAATTAATAAGAATTTAGTTCAGAAGTTCAGCAGAGCTTTTTCTCCGGTTTCATCCGATAGCGGAGAAGATGTCGAAGATGGCTCCGATATTGATGAAAACAGGGAAGGTGAAGAGAATCAAGAGGATAGTAATCTTTCAGAGGTAGAGGATCTTTCAGAGGTAGAAGATCTTCCGGAGGATAAATCATTTGAAGTTGTTCCAGGTGTTGAGAATGATAATCAGGTAGAGTTTGATCTGGATGAGTCAGAGAATAATTCTGCATATGAAAATAAACAATCCTCTGAAAATGAAGATATTAAGGTTGTAGTTAAAGGAGAAAACTCTGAGGATGGAAATTCTCTCCTTGGAGAATACACAGAGGAGGAACTTCAGAGAACTTTCGATCCTCGTTTGGAACTCTCTTCTTATCAAGCTCCTACATTAGATCTTTTGGAATCTTACAGCAATAAATGGTATAAAGTCTCTGCCGATGAGTTGGAGAGGAACAAGAACAAAATAGTTAATACTCTCTCTAACTATAAGATAGGGGTTTCTAAGGTCTCTGCACGAATAGGTCCTACTGTAACTCTGTATGAAGTTGTCCCTGCTCCGGGGGTGAGAGTCTCTCAGATCAAGCGTTTGGAGGAGGATATTCAACTTTCATTAAGTGCTAAGGGTGTGAGGGTTGTGACGCTTCCAGGGACAAATGCAATTGGTATTGAGGTGGCAAATGAAAAGTCGAGTGTTGTCTCAATGCTCTCTTGTTTGGAGTACCTTCAAACCAAGATGAAAGAGGATGGGGCTAAGGAGTCTAAATATGAATTACCTATCGCGATAGGTAAAACTATTAAAAATGAGATATTTACCTTTGATCTTGCGAGGATGCCGCATTTGTTGGTTGCCGGTGCAACAGGTCAAGGAAAGTCTGTAGGTTTGAATGCTATTATAACATCGCTTTTATATACCAAGCACCCTTCTGAGCTGAAGATAGTTATCGTAGATCCTAAGAAGGTGGAGCTGAGTCTTTATTCAAAATTAGAGAACCATTTTCTGGCAATGAGTCCTGTTGCATCGGAGCCGGTTATTACTGAAACAGACCAAGTTGTAACTACATTGCGCTCTTTGTGCGTTGAAATGGACGACAGGTATGCCCTTTTGAAAGAGGCGGGGGTGAGAAATATAAAAGAGTATAACAGCAGGTTCTTGCAGAGGATACTCTCTCCACGTAAAGGGCATCGTTTTATGCCTTATATAGTGGTAGTTATAGATGAATATTCAGATTTGATTATTCGTGCCGGCAAGGATGTGGAGATTCCTTTAACCCGTCTTGCTCAGCTTGCCCGTGCAGTTGGAATACATCTTGTGATTGCAACTCAGCGTCCTACTGCAAATGTGATTACAGGTAATATTAAAGCGAATTTTCCTGCAAGAATTGCTTTTATGGTTCGTTCAAGTATAGACTCCCGTGCTATTTTGGATGAGAGCGGAGCAAATCAGCTGATAGGAAGGGGAGATATGTTATTCTCAAATGGCAGCGATCTGGAGCGAATTCAATGTGCTTTAATAGATACAGAGGAGGTTGAGAGGGTGGTAGATTATATCTCGCATCAGCAAGGTTACGGCGGCGCTATGGTTCTTCCGGAGGTTAAAGATGAAGAAGGAGGAGGAGATATTTCTGAAGGACGAGTGATTGGTGAAGCAGATCTTTCCCGCAGAGATGAGATGTTCGACGATGCGGCTCATCTTATTGTTGTAAATGGCTCAGGCTCTGCCTCTTTCCTACAAAGAAAGCTTAATTTGGGATATAATCGCTCTTCTAGACTGATAGAGCAGTTGGAGAGGGCAGGAATCATTGGTCCTGCAGATGGAAGCAAGCCGCGTGCAGCTTTGGTACCAGATTTGATATCTCTCTCAGAAAAACTGGAAGAGATTAAAAATACTTATGGTGCATAGCGTATCGATGAATAGAATAAGAAAAAATAATTGGTTCTCAATAGGCTTTCTGATTGTGTTTCTGGCTTTTGCTGCAACTCCTGTTTTAGCTCAGACTACCCAGAGTGTCAAAAAAGTTCAGGATACTCAAGCGTCTAATAAAGAGAGTGGTGCAGAGGTATTGAGAAAGCTTTCCGATAATCTTTTTGACAGCAGGGAGGTTAAGTTTAATGCGAGGTTCACAATTGCAAATGAGACAACTCTGAACGATGGTCTTTTCTTTGCGGCAAAAGAGAGTGGTTACCTCTCATTAACAGGTATTTCTGAGTATCAGTACGATAAGGAAAATATCTTTTTCTACAATATAGCCACTAATGAGCTTACTATTCAAAAAAGAAAAGCCGGTTCTGCCAATGTATTTGAGAATCCTTTTGGTGTATTTAATACTCGCGATGGAGTTTCAGTTTCTGACCCCTCTTTAGAAGTACTTGATGGAAAAAGAGTTAAGGTACTCACCCTAACTCCAAAGGGAAAAGCAAATTTCAAGAGTGCAAAAATTTACTTAAAGGAGGATTTGTCTGTTCCTCAACTTATCAGGTTAGATATTATTCCAAAAACCAAAGGGGGCAAATGCGAAATCACCGTTACCTCATTCTCTTCTAAACTCTCTCCGGAGAGAGCAGCCGGCTACAAAATTGATGTATCTGCTCGTAAAGGGGTTAAAATCAACGACTTGAGATAATATTTCTCTATATGACATTAGCGCACATAAAGACTTGCTGAACAGCGGAGTATGAGTTGCGCAGGTTAAAAGCGGCCTCCTCCGGTGTGCACCATACACATTTTTCTATCTGTTCTACAGTTTGTGGCACAGGAATTTTCTCTCCACTGTAATACATGGAGAACCAGTAAGTTTTTTTCAATATTAAACTCTTCTCGATACGGTAAATATGTTCGGTCACACAGATTAAATCTCCTAAATCACACTCCAAACCAACCTCTTCTGCTGTCTCTCTTATAGCTGTATCTTTGATATCTTCTCCCTCTTCCTGTTTACCTTTAGGAAGGTCCCAAACTCCTCTGCGATAAATCATCAGGAATTTTCCATCTGAATTGGAAATTAGCCCTCCGCCGGCATTTATAATGTGCAAGTTAGAGGTGATTTTCCTGTAAATATCTTCCTGAGAATAGAGATTATTTTCACAAACAATCAGATGATTAAGATTGGTATTCATCTCCATCATTTGTGGAATGTTTGCTAATTCAAAATCGTTTGACGGAGACAGAATTACTGCCTCATTGTTCTGCAGGAGAGAATTATCTTTGGAACAAATTGTAAGTTCCCGGTTTCTGAAATAGATTCTTTTCATACCTCAAATTTAGCCATTAAGGCACAAAACTGCAACATTAACTATTTTTTACTATTTTTGTATTTCAATATAATTTATTTATAGTGAGTTATGAAAGATATAGAAAAGAAAATCGCACAAATTATGTTAGAAAAAAAGAGTGCCGAATTTAATTTTGAGCACCCTTATACACTCCCATCGGGATTAAAATCTCCAATATATACCGATAACAAAAAATTACTTGCTTACCCTGCAGTCAGAAAGCTGATTACGCAGGCCATTATAGATGATATCAATGAGAGTTTTGCAGATGTTGATATTATAGCCGGTGTGGCTACAGGGGCAATTCCTTGGGGCTCTTTGGTTGCTCATGAGTTAGAGAAGACTTTTGTTTATGTCCGTCCTAATGGAACCGCTGCAGCGAGAGAACCAAAGGTTGAGGGACTTGTGCAAAAAGGGCAAAAAGTTGTGATAATTGAGGACTTAATCTCATCGGGAAAAAGCAGTTTACTTACAGCAGATGCTTTGCATGCAGCAGGAGCTATTGTTATGGGAATGGTTGCAATCTTCTCTTATAACTTTACCCGCAGCCGCAGAGAATTTGAGAATGCCAATATGGAACTTCATACCCTTTGCAACTATGAGCAGTTATTGGAAGAGGCAGTGGCACAGGGAATTTTACAGGATAAGGATTTAGAGATTTTGAAGGAGTGGAGCATAAATCCTACAACTTGGGTTGGCATTAAACCAGAAGAATAGCACCACTTTAACAAGTTTTTAATATTATGGACAAATACGAAGGCAAGGAGATAATCATAAACTCTCCATCGAGCGTTTTATTCACTTCTTTTTCCGATTTAACCCTTTTTTCAGAGAGAATACCGGCAGAATACAGAGAGAAGGTAACTGTAACAAAAGATTCGGTAAGCGGAGATATTAACGGAATGAACATGGGGTTGGAGGTGATCGAGCGGATTCCTAATTCTAAGGTTATAATGAAACCTCAGGCCGGTTTTCCTATAGATTTCTCCTTGGTATTTGACCTGAAGGATGTTAATATATCGCAGACAGCAGTCAAGATTTCTGTAGAGACCAATATGAATTTCCTGACAAGAGCGATGTTTGGAGGTAAAATTCAGCAAATTGTAGATAAAATATCTGATCAGATAGCTAAAGGCATTGCAAATCAATCGTTTGGAGAGGGTTCCTTTAATGAGGGCTTAAAAGATGCAATTAACGGCAATTTAAAAGATGTCGTTTAAGTTTAAAGAGGAGTTTAAGGAGCTGTTTTTCAGCTCTTTAGGGAGAGATTCTCTCGGTTGTTCAATTGAAGATTTCTTCGGCGATTCGGTTGAATCTGCCTCTGTCTCTGTGAGAATTAACGAGGAGAAATTTCGCCATCTCTTATCTTTTTCCGACGAAGATTTCTCTGCAAAATCTTTTGAAGAGGTTTTAGAGACTCTTCTGGAGCTTCCTCCAATTTCTCCTATAAAGTGGTGTAAAGGGGGATATTATCTTAAAGAGAAAATAAATTTTACCCTCTCTCCACTTTTTCGCAACGGCGCCTACTATGTTCAGGATTCCTCGAGTATGTTCTTGCAACTTCTTGAGGAACAGATAAAAAGCAGATGTGCAGACTCTTCGGCTGCCTCTTTTAATGTACTCGACTTGTGTGCTGCCCCAGGGGGAAAATCTACCCATTTGCTCTCTGCTATAAATGAAATTTGCAATAAAACAGGAGATATAAAGCGGTTATTCGTTTGTAATGAGCCGATTACAAAAAGGGTGGGGGCTCTTTTGGAGAATGTGGAGAAATGGGGGTATGAAAATGTCTTGGTAACGTCTAACTATCCTAAAGAGTTTCAGCGGCTTGCAGCAAATCATTTTCCTCTGTTCGATATTATTTTGACAGATGTCCCTTGTTCTGGGGAGGGGATGTTCAGGAAAAGCGTTGAGGCACAGCAAGGTTGGAGTGTTGAGAATGTTCGCCGATGCGCTCAGGTTCAAAAAGAGATATTGCAGGATATTTGGCCTCTGCTTAAAAATGGGGGATTGTTCATCTATTCAACCTGCACATATAATCACTTTGAAAATGGTGATAACATTGAATTTATGGAATTTGAAATAGGAGCAGAAAACCTTAATGAATTAATAAAAGAGAGTGCAGTTGCTGCAGGTGCAATTCCGGTTTTTTCAAAAGATAATCCGCAACATATACTTGGCTTTCAGTTTGTTGCCGGAGTTGTAAATGGGGAGGGACAGTTTTTCTCTCTGCTTAAAAAGGGGGGAGAGCCATCGAACCAATCCTCTAAACCATCGAGACGATTAAATGAGAAGCAGATAATTAAAAATTCCTTGAGAGTTCTCAACGATGAGATTGTGGCTGTTATTAAAGGGAAAGATGTTGTACCGAGCCACTCTTTTGCCCTTTCTAATAAAATGTTGAGTATTATAGAGAAAAACAGAGGGAGAAGTGAGGTTGAACTTTATATAGACAGTGTTACGGGAGAGTTGATAGAGGAGAGTGGAAGAAATAGCAGAAAGTGCCTATCGCTGAGGTTTATGATTGCAGAGATTAAAAAAGAGACAGCTCTTAAATATCTGAGAAAAGAGCCGCTCTCTCCTTTGGAAATTCTTCCGTCCTTCTCTTCCAACTTTAATCCCGATTCGTTGCATAGAGGGTATATATTGCTTACATATAAGCACTTGCCTTTGGGCTTTATAAAAAATTTGGGCAACAGAATAAATAATCTGCTGCCCAATAATCGTAGGATTCTAAATCAGAATTGAGAACCTTTTTAGAACATATAGTCCCAAGCAGGAAGCATGACAGGTTTTTGTCCTAACGCTTTTAATGCTTTGGTTCCCAAATACTTCTTGTTAATGACTATACGGAACATATACTCATCGAACCATTTGTCTGTGAAGGTTAAGTAACCCTTGTTTCCAGAGTCTGGTCCCCAACTATTTTCAAATAGCCACTTGGTTGGTTTGTCGTTGGCATCTGTATCTACCGCAACAATTAGCATAGCGTGTGAAGAGCCACTCTGACGGGTTAAGATTCTCGCTTTTTTATCCATTTTAAGGTCTATCCCAAGATTTGCACCGTAGTCGTAGAGACCATCGTCCATAAAGCCCACACCGTTCTTTGTATTCGATTGTTTTCCAACGTCGCAAGAGGCATAAAGAGTTACGCCGTCTTTGATAGATTTAACAGCAGCCTCCTTAATATCTTCGTTAGGGAGATTGAGATAAACCCAGTTGATTCCTTCGTAAGTATTTCTATAATTGTCTATTTCATAGATTTTATAATACTCTCTGGTAGGGTCGTTCATAATCATGACGAGGTTTTCCGGATTGTAGTTTTGTGGAAGGATAGAGTTGTAGAACTCTTTAGGAGTTGTTTTAAGCTCCTTGTTGTTACCATCTTTATCTACATATTTCCATGTAAACTCTGTAGGTGGTTCCCCAAGGCAGAGACATAGAAGACGATAAACATCTGTGAGAATTTTAATCTTCTCTTTTCTTGCCTGATACGGAAAACTTCCCTCTAAACCGCTGGACTGAACCATAAGACCTTTTTCGTAGATAGTTCTGATATCCCAACCACCTTTTCTAAGTCTCTCATTAAGAACAGAAACGAGTTGTCCTGTACTGTTTGAGTGTTCGGTCTCCGGCATTACAACATCTGGAACTACACCATATTTTCCTGCAATATTGTAGAAGAGATTCCATACCCCTCCGTCATTAACAGGAGATTTGAACAGATTTACTACAGCTCGTTCATCCATAGGTTGGTGTGCAGTAGCTATAATGTTCTCCAAGAATAAGTTAGACTTCTCCAATAAATCGTAGAAATAGTTGAAATTGTGTGAGAAATCAAACTCATTCAAGTTGAATTTTTGCATAACAAGCGGGCGGAGGTTGTTCATTGAGGTATACATCCAGCATCTTCCGCTGCTTTTCTGATTTGTAATTCCTTTAACATTAACTCTGTATTTAAAGAAATTGTCATTGGCCTTTGCCGCTTCGGCATTGTAAGAGAGGGTTTTAAGAGTACGATTCTCTATCACTCTCTTTTGTGTCTCTTTGGCATTTGAGTCAAATCCTGTTTGAATCTCTTTAAGTTCTTGTTCTCCAATTGTTTGTGCCGTTGCAGATATACTTACAACTAATGCACAGGCAATTAATAATACTTTTTTCATATCTGTATGATTTTATTTTTCCTGTCGCGATGCGTTTTATTCGTTTAGTCGTAGTTAGTTTAACTTTAGCCGCAATGGAAATATTTATTCACAATCTGAAGCATCTCCTGTGGTTTGCTCTCTACCTCTTTTCTGAGTGAGCTGTCTCTGTAACTCTCTAATTGTTTGATAATTCCATCGATCATATTCTTGCTGAAGACTCCTTCAGACTCATAATATGCTCTTTGAGATTCCAAACATTTTGCAGAAGCAACGCAGCTGTCTGGAAGTTGGTCGAGTTTTGCCAATTTGTCTGCATTCTGCGCATCGTGAATATTGACATTAACATATTTATCTTCTGCCACTTCTAAGGCGTTCTCCATCTCCAGACCGGTTCTGCAGGCAACACACAATGCTGCAATCAGTTGATAAACATCTGCACTTCCATCCGGAGAGCGCATCTCTACTGTCTGTTTCTGTGTAGTATCTATACCACTCTCTTTTTCAAGAGGGTTTGCAGTTTTACACATATCGTGACCGGCAGTCCATCCGAGCGGAACTCTGACCAATACCGAACGGTTTCTGTCTCCCCAGCAAACATTAGTAGGGGCTTCTTGGTGAGGAACCAATCTGAAATAAGACGTAGGAACTTTGTTGCCAAAGGCGGTTATGCTTGGTGCGAGAACCATCATTCCGGCAATTGCTTTTCTTGCTGTAGCAGAGAGCGTTCCGTTTTCTACCATCTGATTCTTGCCATCTTTGGTAATTCTCATGTGAACATGTAATCCACTTCCTGCTTTTCCAGATGTGATCTTTGGCGCAAAGGTTACATTGAATCCCAAACTGTGACCGAGATTTCGTATAATCCATTTTGCAACAGTGAGTTGGTCTGCGGCATCTTCTGCATTTGTAGGGAGGAACTCTATCTCGTTTTGCTCGTAAATTTTTCCTCCTAATGTAAAGTTTCCAACCTCTGAGTGACCATACTTAATTTGTCCCCCTGCTTGGGCTATATAGTTCATGCACAGAGTCCTGAACTGATTGAATTTTGCAAAAGGCCCGCTCTCGTGGTATCCTCTTTGGTCAGTTGCGGCAAATAGAGAATCTTCTTCTGCAATAACATAATATTCAAGCTCTCCCATTGCTTCAAATTGCAATCCTCCGGTCTTCTCTTTAAAGACTTGGCAAGCTTTTTTCAAAGTATATTCTGGCGATGATTCAAGCGGCTCTCCGTCTTTATTGAAAAATGAACAGAGCATGGTTACTGTAGGTATCTCTGCAAATGGGTCTAAAAATGCTGTCCTGAATCGCGGAAGAACATAAAGGTCTGAACTGCTTGCCTCTATAAAAGTGAAAAGACTTGAGCCGTCAACTCTCTCTCCGCAGCTTAAAATAGTATTGAGATATTCTTCATCGCTGATGACAAAATTGAGAGTTTTTAACCTTCCATCTCCTGCAGGGTACATAAAGTTTACCATCTGTATCTCATTCTCCTTTATGTACTTAATAATATCTTGCTTTGTAAAGTCGCAAGGTCTTTTTTGCAAATACGCCACCAGCGCATTTGGATTCATACTAATTACATTGTTCATATATTCTTGATATCTTTAAAAGATAACTTTGGTACTAAGCACCAAAGTTATCGTACATAATATTTTCAGGTTGTACACCTAAATTGTCGAGCATATTGACAACGGCAGAGGTCATCATCGGAGGTCCGCAGAGGTAGTACTCAACATCCTCAGGCGCATCGTGATTCTTTAGATAGTTGTCAAATAAAACTTGATGGATGAAACCTGTAGGACCGGTCCAATTATCTTCCGGAAGTGCATCTGAAAGGGCTACATGATAAGAGAAGTTTGGATTCTCTCTCTGAATCTCTTCAAAGTCTTCTACATAGAACATCTCTCTCAGAGAGCGTGCTCCATACCAGAAGCTCACTTTTCTCTTAGTATGTAATGTCTTGAACAAGTGGAAAATATGCGAACGCATAGGTGCCATTCCTGCTCCACCGCCAATAAATACTATCTCGTTTTGAGTATCTTTCAGGAAGAACTCACCGTAAGGACCGGAGATTGTAATCTTATCTCCAGGTTTGAGAGAATAAATGTAAGATGAACAGATACCTGGATTTACATCTGCAAAGCCACCTTTTGCCCTGTCGAACGGAGGGGTTGCAATACGCACATTAAGCATAATGATATTTCCCTCTGCAGGGTGATTTGCCATTGAGTACGCTCTGAAGGTTGGGGTAGGGTTAACCATTTTAAGGTCAAAGATTTTCATCTTATCCCAATCTCCTCTGTACTCATCTTCTACATCTATAGTCTTGAAATCTACTTCGCATGCAGGAACATCTATCTGAATGTAGCCGCCGCTTCTGAAGTTCACATTCTCTCCCTCCGGAAGTTTAACTTTAAACTCTTTGATAAATGTTGCAACATTGTGATTGCTCACAACTTCGCACTCCCATTTCTTAACTCCCAACACATCTTGAGGAAGAAGAATGCCGAGATTCTCTTTTACTTTAACTTGGCATCCCAAACGCCAATTTGAGAGTTGTTCTTTACGGGTGAAGAAGCCGGTCTCTGTTGGAAGGATTGTTCCTCCTCCGCTGATTACCTGACATTTACACATACCGCAGTTACCTTTTCCACCACATGCAGAAGGGAGGAAAATCTTGTTGTCTGCAAGAGCTGTAAGAAGTGTTCCGCCGGTGGCAACCTCAAGACTCTTCTCACCGTTGTTTATATCTATAGTTACATTACCGCTTGGAATGAGTTTTGCCTTTGCATACAACAGTACTGCCACCAAAATGAGTACAAGTACGAGAAAGACAATAATTCCGGAAATTATACTGCTTAAAAACATAATCCTATCCTCCTATAATTCAATTCCCATAAAACTCATGAATGCGATAGCCATAAGCCCCGCAACTATAAATGTAATTCCCAAACCCTGGAGAGGTTTTGGAACATTTGAATAAGTTATCTTCTCCCTTATTGCTGCAATAGAGACAATTGCAAGGAACCAGCCCACACCGCTTCCAAGTCCGTAAACGGTTGCTTGACCAAGGGTAGGGAAAGCTCTCTGCTGCATAAATAACGATGCTCCCAAAATTGCACAGTTTACAGCAATCAGCGGAAGGAAGATTCCCAACGATGAGTATAATGATGGCGAGAACTTCTCAACAATCATCTCCACAAGCTGAACAAACGATGCAATAACTGCAATAAATATGATAAAACTTAAAAAACTTAAATCTACATCGGCGAGCGAAGGGGAAACCCAAGCAAGCGCCCCCGGAGTTAGCAAGTATTTGTTTAGCAGGTAGTTGATAGGAAGGGTAATGCCCAATACGAAAATTACTGCAATTCCCAGACCTGCAGATGTCTTAACATTTTTCGATACCGCAAGGAACGAACACATTCCCAGGAAGTATGCGAAAATCATGTTATCTACAAAGATCGATTTTACAAATAAATTCAACGATTCCATAGTAATGTGTTATTTAGTATCTTCTTTTGTGAAACTTCTCTGAATCCAAATTAAGCATCCTATCAGTATGAGGGCCATAGGAGGCATGATGAACAAACCGTTGTTCATATACCCTGCATCGTAAAAACTTTGAGGGATAACCTGCATTCCGAATAGAGTTCCGCTTCCAAAAAGTTCGCGGAAAAATGCAACGATAACAAGTACGAGACCGTAACCCAGACCGTTTGCAAGACCATCAACCAATGAAGGGAGAGGTTTTTCGCTTAATCCAAAGGCCTCAATACGTCCCATAATAATACAGTTGGTTATTATAAGTCCAACATATACAGATAGTTGCTTGCTAACATCGTATGCGTACGCTTTCAAAATCTGTTGAACGAGAATTACGAACATTGCGACAACTACCAGCTGAACAATAATTCTGATTCTGTTAGGAATGGTTTTTCTTATAAGAGAAACCAAAAAGCTTGAAAGACCGGTTACGATTGTAACTGCAATTGCCATGACCAAAGCCGGTTCTAATTTAACAGTTACCGCAAGAGCCGAGCAAATACCCAATACCAGCACCGTGATAGGGTTGCCCTTTATTATTGGTGTTTTAAAAATATTCTTATCCATTTTGGTAACTATTTTTTAGCGTTGATATATGGTTGATAATATTTGAGCCACATAGTGATCATATCTTCTACTTTAGTACTTGTAACGGTAGCACCGCTGACAGCATCTACCTCATTTTCAGGATTCTTGACCCCTCCCTTTACAATTTTTACAGGAGAGACAACTCCATCTTTGAGTATTGTTTTACCATTGAACTGGCTTTGGAATTTCTCCGTTGCAATCTCTGCTCCAAGCCCGGGAGTTTCACTTTCGTGGTCGAACAAAATTCCCTCTATGGTTGTAAGGTCTTCACTTAAACTCATATATCCCCAAATTGGACCCCAGAGTCCCTGGCCATAGCAAGAGAGGATAACTTTAGTCGCATCGGGAGTGGTACAGATATAGACAGGAAGTTTTAACTGTGCTTTTGCACTCTCATCTCCACCTTCTATTTTCTTCATAATTTCATACTGCTCTTTAGGAGAAATCTTAAATGGTTCTGTCTTAACGATATCTGAGTTGAATTCTTCTACAACATTCCCTTGAGCATCTACTATGAATGCTTTGGTAATGTATTTGGCAAACTCATCTTGAACATATTTGTTTTTGCTTGGAGCACTTTTAGCATCTTTTGCAAGTGCCGCGCTACCAAGTATTTGCATTTGTTTCTCTACTTCCACATTTGTATCCTGCACCCCTTTTAAGCTCAGCGATACGATGGCAAGCAATGCTGCAACTATAACTACCAAGATGGTTGCATATATAATTGTGTATGTATTTTTATTTGTATCCATATTCTTAGCAATTAATTAGTTACGGCTGCTCTTTTCTCTCTTCTTCTGATGCTTGGTCTGACTACGCACCAGTCTATCAGAGGAGCCATAGTGTTCATAAGAAGTATTGCGAGCATCATACCCTCTCTGTAACCAGGGTTGAAGAGTCTTAGAATAATGCAGAGGACTCCGATTAAGAATCCGTAAATCCATTTTCCTACCTCTGTTTGTGAACTTGAAACAGGGTCTGTTGCCATATAGACTGCACCAAAGGCAAATCCTCCCATTACCAAGTGGTTCCAAACATTTGCACTGTCTGCAACAAAAGCCATTCCCACAGCACCGGCAAGGCAGCTTAACATTATCTTCCAACTTGCTACACCTGAGAACAACAGAATTGCAGCTCCAATTAAGATGGCAAGGGCTGATGTCTCACCGAAAGAGCCGGGTATCCAACCGATAAACATATCGAGGAAGCTATGTCCTGCAACTCCTGTCTCCGCGAGTGTTGCCAAAGGTGTTGCTCCCGAGAAACCATCCACCACCGGTGCGGCAGCTTTTGTAAGCCCTTCAATCCAGATTGTATCGCCTGAGATAACAGATGGATATGCAAAGAATACGAAAGCACGAGCCAGTAGGGCAGGGTTCCAGATATTCATTCCGGTCCCTCCAAATATCTCTTTACCAAAGATTACGGCAAATGCTACTGAGAGAGCAAGAACCCAGAGTGGAATGTCTATAGGCATTATCATCGGGATAATGAAACCGGTAACCAAGAAGCCCTCGTTTACCTCTTCTCCTCTTGCTTGTGCAACTGCAAACTCAATTCCCAATCCTACTACGTATGAGACAATTAGAAGCGGTAGCACTTTGTAGAATCCAAACCATACATTCTGCAAAAGGCCCCAATCTAAACCGAATGCGAGTGAGTGCTGATATCCTGTGTTCCACATTCCAAATAGGAACGGAGGTATGAGAGCGAAGATTACAGTACTCATAACTCTCTTGAGATCAACACAATCCTTTATGTGAATCTTACCTTTTGTGGTAGTAGCCGGTACTGCCGCAAAGGTTTCAAACGCCTCGAAAGTTGAGTGAAGCCACCCAAGCTTTCCACCTTTAGAGAAGGTCGGCTTAAGTTTGTCTATTGTTTTTAAAATGAAGTTTCCCATAACTAAGCCATCTCCTTTAACATTAAATCTATACCATCCTGAACAATTTTGCACACATCTTGTTTAGATGGGCAAACGTACTCACATAGAGCAAGATCTTCCGGAAGAACTTCGTAAATTCCGAATTGTTCCATCTTCTCTATATCTTCTGTTATAATTGCTTTGAGAAGATATACAGGGTAGATATCCATTGGCAGAACTTTCTCATACAGACCACTTACCACGAATGGTCTTACACCTCCGTTGGTATTTGAATCTGCATTGTATCTCTTTTTAGGAGTAAGCCAAGAGAAGTAACTCTTTGAGAATGAATACTTTTTGGTGCGGATAAGTTTGGCCCATCCGAAAAGTTCTCTGTAGTTACCTTCAGATATCAGGGTAACGGTGTCGTCATAGAACCCCAAGAAACCATTCTCTCCAACATTCTCTCCGCACAATGGATTACCGCTGATGTATCTGACTCCTATTTTTTCTCCGTAAACTTTAACCTCTTCCTTAACTCCCACTGCTGCAACGATATCCTTAACAGGTGTTCCTGGCAGGCATTTAACATAACATTGCTCTTTTGCACGGTTGCCGGATATTGCAATAACTCTCTGAACATCGTAAATACCTTTGGACAAGAGTTTTCCGATTGCTGTAAGTGCCTGTGGTTTAATAGTCCACACAATATCGCCTTTCCCTATAGGGCAGAGGTGGGCAATCTGAACACCTACGTTGCCTGCAGGGTGAGGACCTTTAAATGCAGTGAGTTGCACGTTCTGTAAACGGGTGAGCGGAGAAGCATTTCCCTCTGCATTAACGTTTACATAAACTTTTCCGGTTGTAAATTTTGCCAATGCGTTGACAGCAATCTGTATAGCATCTACATCGTCTTTTATTGCAAAATTGATGTCGGCTGCCAAAGGCGCTGAGTTAAAGGCAGATATAACAATTGCTTTAGGAGTGTCTGTTGGTTTTGCAATTGTGCCGTATGGTCTTTGAATAATGTTTGCCCAAAGTCCGCTCTCTAAAAGGCGCTGCTGAATATCTTCTCTTGTTGCTTTGCTTACTTCGGCGATAGGCTCAAACTGAGCGTATTGCGTAGTCGCATCGGGAGTAATATCAACAGACAGAAGTTTGCGCTTCTCTCCCCTGACAATAGCTTTTACTGTGCCGCTTACAGGGGAAGAAAAGCCAATTTGCTCGCATTTTTTATCTGCAAAAACAAATTGACCCGCTTTTACAGTATCACCCTCTTTAACAAGAAGACGAGGCGTAACGCCCTTAAAATCAGATGGTAATACCGCAACAACTTCTGGAGTGATGGTCTTTAGGACTTTCTTTTGAGGCTCGCCCTTGAGTTTTAGGTCAAGCCCTTTGCGAAGTCTAATGGTCTCCATAGTTTATTTTCTGTTAATTATTTTTTAAATATAAATTACTAATTTAATCAGACAAATATACAAAATAAACTACTACCAACAGTATTTTTGAGGGTTTATTTACTTTCTATACAAAGAAGCGTTTTGGAACTGCTTTTGCCATTGGATATCGGAAAATCATAAATAATATTTTTGAATATTTTGTCCTCAACTTACATTTCGTTTCATTCACGACAATGAAGAATCAGATATCAACTCAATACAGTCTATCATATCAATCCTTTTTGCTATCTTTGAAAAATGATAGAAGAACGGACATACGGATTTGAACCTCTTATGTGTGATGAACCGAGAATAGTTATTCTTGGAACATTACCAGGTGAAGAATCTCTCCAGCATCAGCAATACTACTATTCCAATTCAAACAGGATTTGGAAGGTGTTGTGTCTGCTGAAAAACGAACCGATACCGAACAACTACGATGAAAAAAAGCAGTTGTTGGCAAAGTATCATATCGCGTTGTGGGATTATTACGAATCTGCTATTCGTGTAGGTAGCAGTGACAATAAGATTCGTGATGCAAGACCAGTTGATATTTGTGGTTTTCTGTCAAGCAATCCTACAATAGAGACAATCGCAATCAATGGCTTCGGAAAGTATAAGAAGTTCGGAAAGAAGATACAGAAAGAGTTGAATAAAGTATTTCCGAATCGTCGAATTCGTGTATTAAGAATGCCTGAAACAAGTGGTGTGAATACCAATCATGGATGGGGTGATTTGAATTTCCTCGCAAACGACTGGAACAGAATATTTGAGTAAGCATTATGTTTGAGAACGAATCGGCTGCTGTTAAGTACGGTATTGAATTCTTGTCTGCACTTATGCAGAAGGATTATCGATCAGACCCGTCATTCGACCTGTCAGACTTGAAAAACAAACTTACCGTAATACAAACCGATATATATAGACTGAAATCCAATCTGCCTTATGAAGCAATTGACGATGAGGAAGAACGAGAGCATCAATATCCTGCTGAATTTGAGGATAGCGCAGAGTTGGAAGATGAAATTGTTGAGTGCGATAGCCTGATAGAACAGGCCAAACTACTGATAAAAGCGGTAAAGAGCAAATATCATATTATTGAAGACAATGAAACAATGTCAAACACGAATACTAATCACAGTACGTTGTTAGGACATTATTTCAAATACGATAGTGGAAAGAAGAAGCGGTGTATTAACTGGTCTAATGCTATACTTATTGCGATAATAGCAGGGATTATTCTCTGGATTCTCATTAATGATTTAGATTGAGTTATAATCGGAAAAACGAAAAGTGTACATTTAGTTCACCAACTTAAAGTCCTTAAGTTTTATATAAAATGTTTTTTGTTAGCTAGAAAACTTTATTGTGGGAATACATTTCAATCAAACAAGAAGGGGTTTGATAGTTTCTGATATACGAGGATTATATCCGAAGGATAATGCTGAATGGCTAAATTAGGTAGCACAAGGCAAATTGCTCTATTTAGATAAAGGAAAAATCCAAGACCTCATATCTAAACAGCGAATGACTCTCGCTGAGGTTAAATATTTGGACTTGGATTCCGTTACAAGTTTAACGGAAATTTTTGAAAATCCAAAACTTCCAAGCGAAAATTCTTCTATCCGCTTCCAGTTTTATATAAATTATTTTTTGCTAGATAGAAAACTATTTGGTTTTTGGTTAATTTTGTATTACCTTTGTCGTCAGAAAGCAAACTGTTAGTATGGCTGGAAAGGCCGCCAGCCTCTTCCGAAATAACGGAAGGCAGTATGAGGATGTGGCCGCCCTCACTAATAGCTTGTCTTTTTAATGTTTCCAATGCTTCTTTTCTCAAAGAATGCCAATGTACAACCTCTACATTATTCTTATTCCGTTTTATATAAATTATTTTTTGCTAGATAGAAAACTTATTGGAACCCGAAGTGCTTAAAGCAAAGGTGCCAATACGTGTGTACGATAACAATGTTAAGCAGGGGAAGCCACCTATTATAATTTTTGATTCAGTTCGTGACACCCCTATTCGTGACAAAGAGAAATTTGAACGTTATATAAATAAGGCACAGGAAAATTGCCGTAATAGTAAGGAAGAATTAGAAGCTGAAAACTTAATCAATAAATTCTATAAATTTATGAACACAAAACAAAAAGATTCGGTTATGAAATCCTCGCAGTATGTGCAGGTGGGGAAATACAAAGTTAACAAAGACGAACCGCTTGATAGTGTTTATTACACCCGTGTAAATGGGTTTGATCTGGGTGTTAGTATTCTTAGTTTATTAGGTAAGTACATTGCCCAAAAGTACAACGATTATCGTGATTTTGGTAGTGTGTATGGTACAGAGACAGATGAGGAAGCCCAAAGACAAATTGCGTGGCGTGATTGGGCAATGGATGGTAAGCCAACAGGTATAAAGGATGATGAGCATTTTATTGCTATTCAGGAGGAGCTTTTTGGCGAGGTTATTGAACCGCTTATTCCTTATTGGATTGAGGTTAAAGAAATGCACGCAGCCCGTAGGGCGCAAAATAAATCCAAATAAAAAGATTATGACCATACCTGAATTAAGGCGACAACTTATCGCCTATAATGAGGCATACCGTAAGGGGGAGCCTTTGGTTACGGATGTCGAATATGATGGCCTTGTTGACGAGTTACGTAGGCGCAATCCGGATGATGAGTTTTTTGTTTTCTATTTGACATAAAATAGGTTGTGAAAAAGGTAATCAAAATTTAATATTATGAAAAAGATTTTATTTACATTGTTATTATTTTTTATACCTTTGATGGGCAGAAAGTGTCGATACTAAAAACGGATGTGAGTGGAAGATTAAGATTTGGTGGTAGAGATGAGGCTTTTGATTATAACGGAGGTTTTGATATTTCAAAAGATAAATTTGTGGAGTGGTTGCGCAAAGAGGCGCGGGGAGTCGCTAAAGCTAAACAATATATTGAGGAGCAAATGCGGAAATAGAAAATTTGATTTGAAAAATTGGAAATGAAAATCTCGTTTCAAAAATCTCATTTCAAAAATCTCAGAAATTTAACAAACCTACAAAATCGTAGAGTTTTCTACTGGACATAAAATAGGTTATGTAAGACTTAAACTGTTTATAAATCATCGATTATTAATATGATATCGGCATTATCTGGTTTAATAGCAACATTAAAGTTTGCCCTCCAATCGTTTTCATATCTCTTCAAAAGTAGGGAGAGTATAAAATCTTTGTTCTATTCAACGCATCGTAGCTTTTTCTACAAACTCTCCTGGGTAAAACTTTTTGTTGCCAATAACAAAGAGTTGTTAAAAATTGAAGACAGATTTATCAAATATTCAAAACTTGATGAAGAAGAGTTCTATGTAAAAAAAAAAAAAAAGTTTCGTATAAATAAAG
>CADBRQ010000114.1 GCA_902797115.1 uncultured Bacteroidia bacterium | reverse complement strand
TTACGAATTCAGCAAAAACTTCCGTAATGAGGGTATGGACAGAACTCATAATCCGGAGTTTACAGCAATGGAGATTTATGTTGCCTATAAAGACTATAACTGGATGATGACATTCACCGAGACAATGGTGGAAAAAGTTGCATTGGCTGTCAATGGCACAACTAAAGCAACTATCGGAGAACACGAAGTGGATTTTAAAGGTCCGTATCGCCGACTACCTATGTTAGAGGCAATTAAAGAATATGCGGGGGTAGATATTACAGGAATGGGAGAGGAGGAATTGAGAAAGGTGTGTGAAGATTTGAATGTTCCGGTTGCACCAAATTTTGGAGTGGGCAAATTGATTGATGCTATTTTTGGCGAGTATGTAGAAGATAAACTCATTCAGCCAACATTTATAATTGACTATCCTGTAGCTACTTCTCCACTCACAAAGCGTAAGAGAGACAACGATGCCTTAGTTGAAAGGTTTGAGCTTTTTGTATGTTCAAAAGAGCTTGCAAATGCATACAGCGAGCTTAACGACCCAATAGATCAGTTGGAAAGATTCCGTGACCAACTCCGTCTTAAAAATGGTGGAGATGATGAGGCAATGTATATAGATTACGATTTTATCCGTGCCCTCGAATACGGTATGCCTCCTACAAGTGGGATGGGAATAGGAATGGACAGATTGGTAATGTTCATGACTAATCAACCATCTATTCAGGATGTACTCTTCTTCCCTCAAATGAAAAAGGAGCAATAACTCACTCTTTTCCCGCAAGTTAAAGAGATAAAAAGAGATAAACAGAATGAATCCGTTACGGGAAAATCTTATTCAATCTACCTCTAATCCTAAAATCAAAGAGGTTATTGCTCTGCAAGAGAAGCACGCTCTGAGGAGAGAAAAGCAACTCTTTGTAGTGGAGGGCATTAGAGAATTATTTAATTGCGTTCAAAACGGATATGGAGTTATTTCTCTTTTCTATTGCTCAGCGATAATTTCTCGTGAAATGCTCTCTCCCCTTTTAAACGGCATTGAAGAGGGCTCTATTTGGGAAGTTACCCCAAGCGTCTATGAGAGAATTGCATATCGTTCAAGCAGTGAGGGTGTTATAGCTGTTGTTAAATATAAGGCATATACCCTTAAAGATCTTGATAAAGTTCTTGTAGAGCTTGCTGAGACTTCGGTTACGGCAGAGAAAGTGGCAATGAAACCACTAATAATTGTAGCTGAAGGTATAGAAAAGCCCGGTAATCTCGGAGCTATACTCCGCACCGCAGATGCCGTTGGAGCTCATGCAGTTATATTTTGCGACTGCACCACAGACCTTTACAACCCTAATCTGATAAGAGCAAGCCTTGGTGGAGTTTTTACACAAATGATTGTCAGCTGCTCAAGTGCAGAAGCCATTGAGTGGCTTCGGAAAAACGGCATTGTCATCTACACTGCACAATTGCAAGATTCTGAGTATTACTACAATACAGATATGACAAGGGCGTGTGCAATTGTTGTTGGCAGTGAGGCAGACGGTCTAACTTCTATCTGGAGAGAAAATTCAGACGAAAAAATTTTAATCCCGATGAAAGGGCGTTTAGATTCCCTTAATGTCTCTGTCAGCTGTGCCGTTCTTTGCTATGAAGCTCTGCGCCAACGCAATAACTTTGCAAAACAAACCCTCCCGTCAGATAAATCTAAACCTTCTGAACAGAGGAAAAAGACTTCTATCTCTGAATGAAAAAGATAGCGCTCATAGGTAACCCCGTCTCTCACTCTTTAAGCCCTCTGCTGTTTTCCTTGGCATATAAAGCCGAAGCAAACCCTACAATAGTTAAGATAAATGGGGATGAATATCTATATGAAATAGTTGAGAGCAATTCGGTGGAAGAGGCTTTTGAGAAATTGAGGAGAGGAGGATATATTGGTGCAAACGTTACTGCCCCTTATAAAGAGCAGATTATGAAGTATGTTACTCATCCCGATGCTATCTCTTCTGCCATTGGGGTAACAAATCTCATACTTTTCAAGAATTCACAAATATATTCATATAATACTGATTATCTGGCAGCTTACAAAATAGTCCAAACTATTTTATCTAAGAGTCTTAAAAATAATTCTTTCTATATCATCGGATGCGGAGGTGCAGGAAAAGCTTCGGCATTAGCTTGTTGCAACATTCTAAAAGAAAACTGCCGGAGTATAGATATTCCTGAAGTGATAATAAGTAACAGAACTCTCTCTGTTGCAACAGATTTTGTAAAGAAGATTCATTCTGAAACAGAAGTTGATAGTGTTGTTGTTCCGCTAAATGAAGTGGGAGAATTTTTGGAATCAGACAATTCAAAAACCAAGATTATTTTCTACACTCTCCCTTGCAGTATAGGATTAAAAGAAGAGATTGAACGCATCGCTGAGAAAAATAGGGATGCGGAAAAACTGATTATAATAGAACCTAATTATTTAAATCCGTCATTTGGAAGAAAAGAGAAGAATAGTATTGTGTATATTGGTGGATTAGAGTGGCTTATAGAGCAAGCGGTATATGGTTTTGATATTTTAACCGGTACAAGACCATGTAAAGAGAAGATGGGCTCTGTTGCACTTTTGACAAATAAAACCTAACTTTGAAAACGATAATTCTTCAGACCGGAATTTATTTGAACATTCTCCGCTGAATTCTCTACAGAATAATGTAAAGAGCTTTTCGGATTTATGGAATTGGATTATTAACTATTTAAATTACAACTATATGATTAATAAAGTTATACTTTTAGGAAATGTTGGCAAAGACCCTGAGGTTCGCCACCTTGAAGGTGGGGGAATAGTTGCAAATTTCACACTCGCAACATCGGAGAGATTCAGAGACAAAAGCGGACTGCCTCAAGAACGTACCGAATGGCACAATATTGTGTGTTGGGGACCAAGTGCAGACAGAGCAGAGAAATATGTAAAAAAAGGGACTCAACTCTATATTGAGGGGAAAATAAGAACCAGAAGCTATGACGCTAAAGACGGTTCAAAGCGCTATGTTACAGAGATTTATGTAGATGTTATGCAACTTCTTGGTAAAAAGAGTGATAATCCGGCTGCCGGCGGAACTGCTTCTTCTGCCCCTTCAAACAACACAGGATATAATGTTGCGCCACAAACTCCTTACGAAAATCCCGTAACTCCTTCATCGTATGAAATTCCTGCAGATCTTGGCGGAACAGACTCAGACGACCTTCCTTTTTAGTACTCCGAATGGATGAACTATTCCGGATTGCTTCAAAATAGGTGGAGCAATATATTGGGAATGGAACAATAAATGGAGAAGTCTAAACAGTTATTGGTTAAGATATTATGAAAATAGATGTTGTTTTGGGGCTCCAATGGGGAGATGAAGGAAAAGGGAAAATTGTTGATCTGCTTGCCAAAAAGTATCCTGTGGTTTGCCGTTTTCAAGGGGGCGGAAATGCGGGACATTCCATTCATTTTGGAAAGCAAAGCTTTGTGCTTCACCTAATTCCATCGGGAGTATTCAGAAAAAATACAATTAACCTGATTGGTAACGGAGTTGTTCTTGACCCTGTTATTTTTAAAAAGGAGTGCGAAGCGCTCAAGAAATTGGGGATAGATGCTACGCAAAATGTGATCATATCTAAAAAAACTCACCTTATCCTCCCTACTCATAGGTTGTTAGATGCTGCCAACGAGGCGGCAAAAGGGAAAGAGAAAATTGGCTCTACGCTTAACGGTATTGGTCCGGCATATACAGACAAAACCGGAAGATGCGGCATCAGGGTTGGAGATATTCTTGAAAGAGATTTTAAAAAAAGATATTATACTCTTAAACTTAAACACGAAGCTCTTTTAAAACAGCTTGATTATAAGTGTGATACTAACACTAATGAGAAAGAGTGGCTAAATGCCTGCGCCTATCTTAAAAAGTTCAGAATTGTTGATGGAGAATATGAACTGAATGCTCTGCTTAAACGCAGGCGTGTTCTTGCAGAGGGGGCGCAAGGGAGTATGCTGGATATAGATTTTGGCTCATATCCTTTCGTAACTTCTTCATCTACAGTTTGTGCAGGAGTTTGCACGGGACTTGGCGTAGCACCGTCGGCTATCGGCAAAGTGTATGGTATCTTTAAAGCATACTGTACCAGAGTGGGTTCCGGTCCTTTCCCTACTGAGCTGAACGATGCTACAGGCGAACATCTTCGCCAAAAAGGTAATGAATTTGGAGCAACTACCGGAAGGCCGCGAAGAACCGGCTGGCTAGACCTTCCGGCGCTCAAGTATGCAATCATGATAAGCGGTGTAACTGAACTTATTATGACGAAAGCAGATATCCTCACCGGTTTTAAGAAAATTAAGGTTGCAACCGCATATATAGTAGATGATAAAACTGAAGGTGGTAAAATCAAGGAGACAGACCAAATTCCATTCAGTTCCGATTGCACCGTCAAACCCCTCTATAAAGAGTTTAAAGGATGGGATCAAAACATCTCCAAAGTCCGCAACTTTAAGGAGTTACCTCAAGAACTCAAAGATTACATAAAATTCATAGAGCGTGAGCTTAGTGTCCCAATCAAAATAATCTCTGTAGGAGCAGACCGTAACGCTATCATTGAAGTAAAGAGTTGAGTATATGTTAACAAAGAAATCTTTTACTCATCTTTAACACAAATGACACTGCCTGCTGCAATCATACTATAGTACGTACTAACCATAAGCTTCTCTGGACCAAAGGAAAAAACTGATCCCTCAGAGCGTGCAGGAATATATATTCCTCTATTCCAATAAAAGCCTCGCCAACCGGCCTCATTTATTACCGCTCCCTGAGTAGCATACCCACGATACTTTCCATTAACATAGAAATGTGAAAGACCGCTGCCCGTTCCTTGATAATAGAACGCATAATCGCCATTGGCAGCATTGTTTGTAGATGTCCAGTTGAAGTTTTCGTTGCCCACTACATTAAAGGTACTAATCTCAGTACTTTGACCGTCTTGGTGTGTTGTTGTAAAATTATACCAAAGTCCTGGTGATGCTACACTATAACCTTCAGGAGAAGGATCAAATATAGATTTCTTACCAATTCGTCCGCCGCCAGTACTGCTACCCCACAATGCTCTGCTGTTAAGTTCATTATACCAACCTTTGTTTCTCGACTCTAAATTAGTGTTGTTTTGTATAAATATCATTGGATTGGAGATAGTATATTTTATCATATGATAAGCCATCGGACCATTATAACCCTCACTTGTGTAAGGAAAAATGTTAAGAATATTTGTCACATCTTTTACATAAGTATTATCAGTAATGTTTATGGAGTTTCCTTGTTTATCATATACAAGTACAGGAGATCTTGTTCCAGAGTTGTTGTCACCATTCCACCTTCCTAAAGGATCTTTTCTTCCCCACTGGTACAAAAGAGGTAACGCTTTAGTTTTAACAGCAGCAGAGCTTGAACTTGTAGCATAT
>CADBRQ010000113.1 GCA_902797115.1 uncultured Bacteroidia bacterium | reverse complement strand
TGGAAATACCGCTCGCGATGCCTCTGTGAATGTTGTTGTTCAAACTCCTCTGCAAAAAGAACTTGCAAAATTAGGAAAGTGGATTGGTGTTGTGGGAATGGCTGTTGCAGCTCTAATATTCATAATCCTTTTATTTCAGGCACAATTTGTTACAAAAGGGACCTCAGAGGGATTTATAGTTGGAAATACTGCTCACAACATTTTTATTATAGTGCAGTTTTTGATGATTGCGCTCACCCTTATAGTAATGGCTGTTCCAGAGGGACTTCCAATGAGTGTGACTTTAAGCATGGCCTATAGCATGAGAAAAATGGCTAAAGAACACACTCTTATACGTAAGATAAATTCTCCGGAGACCATGGGGGCAGTAACTGTCATTTGTGCAGACAAAACCGGTACTATCACTTATAATAGAATGAGTGTTACCCATTTAGATTGCAGTACAGATGAATCTAAGTTTAGACAGCTTGCCACAGATATTGCAGCAAATTCAACTGCCTATTTGAGTTATCACTCCGGCAATCAATCTATTATAGGTAGCCAGACAGAAGGGGCGCTTCTTGCTTATTTTAAAGATAAGGCAGAAGATTACATAAAGGTTAGGAAAAACATCAAGATTTTGGAGAGAATTCCTTTCTCCTCTGAAAATAAATATATGCAGACCCGTTATATAGAAACCTCTTTCATAAGCGGAGAAAGTTCTTCAGGAGAGCGAGTTGCTATTAAAGGAGGGGCTGAAATCATATTAAAAATGTGTTCAAACTCTTCACTTGACGGTAGATTTGACACAACAGAGATTCTCTCAAATATAGAGAGTTACCAAAGAAAAGGGTACAGATGTATTGCTTTTGCCAGCAAATCGGTAGAAGAGAATGAATTCACATACGATGGTTTTGCGGCAATTCAAGATGCTATAAGAGAGGAGGTTCCAAAGGCAGTTGAAAAATGCAGAGAGGCGGGAATAAGTATTAAAATCTTGACAGGAGATACATTGCTCACCGCTGTAGAAATAGCAAAACAAGCAGGTTTCTGGAATAGTGAAGATGTTGAGAGTGAGAATGCTATAACCGGAGAGGAGTTCGCATCGCTGAGCCAGGAAGAGGCAATAAAAAGAATTCCTAAAATTAAAGTTATAGCGAGAGCAAGACCGCAAGATAAATTGAAGCTTGTTAAATTATTACAGCAAATGGGTGAGGTTGTGGCAGTTACAGGCGACGGTGTAAACGATTCTCCGGCTCTTAACCATGCAGATGTCTCTCTTGCAATGGGAAGCGGAAGTTCTATAGCAAAGGAACGAAGCGATATTATTCTTCTTGACGACTCTTTCAAAAGCGTTGTAAATGCTGTTAAATGGGGAAGGAGCGTATATATAAATATTCAGAAATTCATTCTCTTTCAATTGACTGTAAATGTTTCCGCTCTTGTGATTGCATTGGTCGGACCATTTATCGGAATAGAGTTTCCCCTTACCGTAACACAAATTTTGTGGGTAAATCTTATTATGGATACCCTTGCTGCCATTGCCCTTGCCACAGAACCGGCAAATGAAGATGTCATGTCTAATCCTCCAAGAAGAGTGGGCTCAATAGTGACAAAAAAGATGATATATCAGATAGCAATCTTTGGTTTAATAAATCTGATATCTTCTATACTTTTCTTACTGATAGAGAGAAAATTAGATCCGTCTGACGGAGTCTCCAATCCTAAGTATCTGACTATATTCTTTACCGGCTTTGTAATGCTTCAGCTCTGGAATCTCTTCAATGCCAAGATGTTCCCGTCCTCTGAAAGTTTATTGAAGAATTTTGCCTCCAACAAGCCATTTATTATAATAGTGCTCTTTATTTTTCTTCTGCAAGTTATTTTGGTAGAAGTGGGAGGAGGGGTGATGAGAACTACACATATTGGGATATATAATTGGATTATAACTATATTTGCAACCGGAGCTCTTATTTTAGGGGGAGGGGAGATTGTCAGAAAGTTAAACAGGCGATAAAATGTACACATCGGAATTAAAATTAGAAGTCAGGTACTATGAACAAGATTCCATGGCAGTTGTTCATCACTCAAACTACATCCGTTATTTTGAATGTGGGAGAGGGCAAATGATGAAAGAACTCGGAATGCCAATGGAACTCTGTGAGGCAAAGGGTGTTATGTTACCTGTTGTAAAAATAGAAATTCGCTATTTAAAGCCCTCTAAGCTCGGCGATACGCTCAGGGTTGTAACAAAGTTCACCAACTGGCCCCACGCAAAAATTTTCATAGACCACGAAATTTATAACCAAAGAGAAGAACTTGTCTGCACCGGCAAGGTTGTACTTGGTTGCATAGATTCCGTATCGAGAAGACCTATAAGAGTCCCACAGTTTATGCTGGATAATCTCTCCCCTTACTATACGGAAGAGGAGAAACAATAGAAGGTAAATGATTAATGTAGAATAAATGTAAATAAGAAGAGAAAATTAAGATAAAAGAACAATTAGAAAGGAAACAAATAAATTGAATATAACCGGATTTTAGATAAAATATAAGATAAAATATAAAGAGAAAACAATAAACAATAATTAATAACAAGCAGACTGATAATCATTTATAATCATGAAAACAATACTATTATTTGGAAGTCTTGGATGGCCTGAAATTTTGATAATTGCCCTTATAGTTTTACTTCTTTTTGGCGGAAGAAAAATTCCGGAACTGATGAGAGGAGTTGGCAAAGGGGTCAAGAGCTTTAAAGAGGGAGTAAAAGGTATTGAAGAAGAGATCAATACAGATTCCAAAGAGTTCTCTTACAGGATGGACAAGAAAGAAGAGGATAAAAAATAACACCTTTTCGTACCCAAATGGCGGAGAAAGAGAAGGAAATGACTTTCTGGGAGCACTTGGATGAGCTTAGAAGGGTGATATTTCACTCTTTGATAGTTCTCCTCGCTGTTTTTGTCGTTCTCTTTTTCTTTAAGGATTTATTATTCAATACTATAATCTTTGCCCCTGCAAAAGATGATTTCTGGCTTTACGGTTTTATTAACCAGTTGAGTCAAAAACTTGGAGGTAAACCGCTGGAATCGTTCAATCTCAATATTATAAACATAGAACTTGCGGCACAGTTTTTCATCCACATAAGCACCACTTTCTATTTCTCATTGGTGATTGCAATGCCGTTTATTCTCTACAAGCTTTGGACCTTTGTAAGCCCTGCACTTTATCCGAAAGAGAAGAGGGCGGTCCAGCGTTCTTTCGGCTTTTCTGCATTTCTGTTCTATGTAGGTGTGGCAGTAGGTTATTTTTTAGTTTTTCCATTAACTATCAGATTTTTAGGTACATACCATGTTAGTGAGAACATCCCTAATCAAATTGCGTTGCGTTCATATATCTCTATGTTTGT
>CADBRQ010000112.1 GCA_902797115.1 uncultured Bacteroidia bacterium | reverse complement strand
TACGGTGAGTATGCCTTCAAGTTTGCTTTGGATGGCAATGCAATGTTCTATTTCTCTAATGGTGCTCTTCAGGCAGTTTTCTTTAACAAAGAGGCATACGATAAATTTGTGATGACCAAAGAGGAGTTTGAACTTCAACAAGAATTTGAGAAAAAGCCGGCAGCTCCGGGAAAACCAGGTGATGATAAGGCGAAACCTGCACCGGACAAACCAGGGAATGATAAAACTAAACCTGCACCTGCGGGAGGGGATAAACCAAAACCGGATGCCAAAAAAGAGGTTAAGCCAATCGTGATAGATTTCCACGGGATAGAGAACCGAATTGTACGCCTCTCTGCCGGTTCCGGAAGAGGTGGAGCTTACGCTGTTACAAAGGATGGAAAGAAAGTCTATTACTTGCAGCAAGGAGGGGAGCGTGGAATGGATTTGTGGGTATTGGATACTCGTAGTAAAGAGAATAAGAAGATTGGTACTGTTGGAATGGTTAGAGGTATGCAACTATCTCAAGATGAGCGCTCTATATTTGCTTTAAGAGCCGGTGCGCCTGTGAAGATAGATGTGAACAATGGTATGGCTAAACCAATTATGATTGCAGGAAAAATGGAGCTCGATGCAGCGGGAGAAAGGGAGTATATGTTTGACCACATGTGGCTTCAGGTTACTAAGAAATTCTATGATCCTACAATAAGAGGAATGAATTGGAAAATGTATCACGATGAGTATGCTAAATTCCTCCCTTATATTAATAATAATTATGATTTCCAAGTGCTTCTGAGTGAACTTCTTGGAGAGCTCAATGCCTCTCATACGGGAGGTCGTTACGCTCACCGTGCAGGAAGTGATGCAGATGCGACCGCCTCTTTGGGTTTTTTGTTTGATGAGAAATATACAGGAGACGGTATAAAAGTCAGTGCCATTATTCCTGGCGGTCCTGCAGATAAACTCTCCAACAAGGTTAAACCAGGAGATATAATTACTGCAATTAATGGTGAAAATATTGGCAAAACCAACTATTTCAAATACTTGAACAATCTTGCCAATGTGAATACAACTATAACTGTCTCTTCTGGAGGAAAGACATTTAACCAGACAATCAAACCAATAGAGCAAAGCAGGGTAAACTCTTTACTTTATGAGAGATGGACAAATATCATGGATAAAATGGTAGATTCTCTCAGCGGTGGAAAGATTGGTTATGTGCATGTTCAAGGAATGAATCAACAGAGTTATCAGGTTGTATATTCTAAACTTATGGGAAAACATGTGAAGAAAAAGGCTGCGATTGTAGATACTCGTTTTAACGGTGGTGGCTGGCTTCACGATGAGCTTGTGACCCTGTTGGGAGGAAAAGTCTATATGAGATATGCCCCTCAAGGTGAGTTGCTTGACGATGGGGAACCTCTCGGCCGTTGGAATAAGCCAAGTGCAGTTTTAACTTGCGAGGGCAACTATTCAGATGCCTTTATGTTCCCATTTGTATATCAACAAAATAAGATTGGTAAAGTTTATGGAATGCCTGTTCCTGGAACCGGTACTGCTGTTTGGTGGGAGAACCAGATAGACCCTACAATTACATTCGGAATACCGATGATTGGCTCTATGGGAACAGATGGTAAGGTAACGGAAAATACTCAGTTTGAGCCAGATGTAGAGGTGGCACTGCCATATAACGATTGTTTGAAAGGGCGTGATCCTCAGTTGGAAGCAGCTGTAAAGGGATTGCTCAAAGAGGTTAAATAAAGTTTTATTTGATTATGGTAAAGAGAATCTTTTGCTCTATTCGCTTTGCTCTGACTTTTATTGTTCTAACGTATTCAATACTACTTGGAAACACTGAAAGTATTATGGCTCAAAACGATAAAGATTTTGAAACACTAAAACAAGAATATAATTCGGCCATTGAAAGATCTTTTCCAAAAACTGCAATTGGAATTTGCGATCAAATTATAGCAAAGGCAGAGCAGGAAAATAAGTATGGCTGGTTCTTATGGGGTTGGTTCAAGCGTAGTGAGTGCATTGCGAAAATTGCACCGGATTCTCTTTACAGTCAAATAAATGAATTGGAATTACTTTGCAAGAGAGAGAAGCAGCCGGTCAATAAGATGATAATGCACTCTATGTTGGCTTACTCGTACAATCGTGTAGGAAATTCACGCAGGAGGGTTACAGATGTTGCAAGGGGTGTTTCGGAAGATTCAAGCAGCTTTTCTCAGGATATGTCTCCATGGAGTTCAAAACAGTTTAAAGAGGTTACCTTAAAGCATTTAGAGTCTTCTCTTTCGGATCCTCAAAAGCTTCTGAACTCAAATACTTATTCCTATTATCCTTTCATAGTAAGCAATGACAGCGAATTTAAAAGAGGAGAGAGAGATATCAGCTCTTTTTTCAATCACGATTTGCTTCATATTATCTATTTTAAAAATTATTCTATACTGAATTCTCTTTGCAATTCCACAGATCAAGAGGAGGAAGAGCTTAAAAATGAGCTGGTTAAGAAGGTCTGTTCAACTTATAAAGATAATGGCAATTATAAGGCACTTCTCTATCTGAAATATAATGAGATATATTTGAGCTCTATGGGGAACGAGGGCAAGTATCTGGAGTATAAGAATTTATATGAGAGTACTCCCGATTCGTTTGAATTAAAAGGGGAAATTCTGTTCAGAATGGCAGAAGTGAAGTATGGCTATGACAATATCAAATCGCTTGAGCTTTGTAATTTATATCTCGATAAATATCCTGATGATGTAGCATCTTCTTCTGTCAAACAACTAAAGGCAATTATTCTTAAACCTCAAGTTGATCTTCAGATTCCATCTTTGCTCTCTTTAGGAGATAGTGTGGAACTGTTTATCCGTCATAAAAACTCAAAAGGTATAACAGTTCAAAGGGCAAAAGTAACTAATACTAAGGATATTAAAATAATTAAAGGGAGTCAGTACACTACGGATGAGAAGGAGAAGATTTTGAAAAGGATTACAGATTGGGAATCTTTTCATATAGATCTTACACCTCCGCAGGATTATAAAATCTCTGAATGTAAGAGAATTCTCAATGCAACAGACGGATGCGGCATTTATGTTTACCGCTTTATTGTTGATGAAGAGCCGTCAAAGATAAGGTATTCAAATAACGATTTTCAGTTTGTTACATCTATTGTGCTTGTGACGGAGAGGAATCTGAACTGTAAGGAGAATAGGATAGATCTTTTTGTTCTCGACAGAGTATCTGGAAATCCGATAAAAGGGGCTGATATTGTTATATACAGGGAATCTTATGGAAATAATGGCAATATTGTACTCAAGGAGAAAAGTGATTCCAATGGCAGGGTAATATTGCGCAATAGCTTAGCTGAGAAAGATCGTTATTATTATATAGAAGCACTCATTAAAGATGATGAAGCTTGTCCGGTTGAAAATTTTTTTAATGGTCTCAATTATAGCACTCAGAAACATGGCGAACAGATAGCAGTTAATCTATTTACAGACAGGGGATTATATAGACCTGGCCAGACCCTCTTTTTTAAAGGTTTAGTATATTCGCAGGTAAAGGATGAAATAAATGTTGCAAATGGTCGTACTTTTAAAGTAACCCTTATAGACCCAAACTATCAAGAAATCTCTTCTGAAGAGTTTAAAACCAATGAATTCGGCTCTTTTAACGGAAGCTTTATTATTCCTCAAAAGGTATTTAACGGAACTTTCATAATTAAGGCAGAGACATTAGATAGAGGGGGGAAAGGAAAAGTTGATTGCTCTTTTAAAGTTGAAGAGTATAAACGCCCTGCATTTGAAGTTGAATTTAATGAATATGCTCTTCCATACTCTCTTGGCGATACGATTACTCTTACAGGAAAGGTAAAAACATTTTCCGGTGTGGCTGTAGCAGATGCAGAGGTTAAAGTGAGTGCAGAAACTTACTCTTTGCGTTCTGCTGTTGAAAATCCTGAAAAGGATCAGGTGATATTTACCAGAACCGATAAGGAGGGTAATTTTAGTGCCGATATTGTACTTAAAGGGGGCTCCCAGTATAGACACTTGTTTATCATTAATGCGGATGTAACTTCGCAAAATGGTGAAACTCAGGGTACTAAAATGATTCTTTATGCAGGAAGGTCCTCATATATTATTCAGTTGGAGAATGCAACTGTCTGTAAAGATGAACCTGTTGAGAATATATTTAAACTCTTAAACAATGAAGGTTCCACAATTCAGAAAACAATTTGTTATGTTCTTAAAAACACTAAGGGAACTGTGATTGAAGAAGGTGAGGTTGCAGCGAATGAGAAAGTCTCTTTTGATAACTGGAGAGCTTTGCCAAGCGGAAAATACAATATAACAGCCAATGTTAAGGGGGTGCCGAAGGAGGATTGTGAGTTTAACAGTGAGATATTGCTTTTCTCTTATAAAGACGCTAAACCTATCGAGAATACACCTTTGTGGTTTATGAAGAAAGAGGATAAGTTATACTATGGTACATCTTTCACAAATGCAACTATGTTTTTGAGTATTGCTACTGCAAATGAGGTTATTACTTCGGAAAATATAAAAATCTCAAACGAAATTAAAACATTGGATGTTAGTTATAAACCTAAATATAACGACGGTGCGCTTGTTACCCTCTTTATATTCAGAGAGGGGAGACTCTATTCCAATACCCTAAATATAGAGAAACCGAAACCGGAGAAAAAGTTAAATCTCAAATGGGGAGTTTTCAGAGATAAGTTATATGCAGGGCAAGATGAAAAATGGAGCTTGTCTGTGACAGATATGAAAGGTAAAGCTGTTGAGAGTGAGATTCTTGCTTTAATGTACGATCTCTCTTTGGATAAGATTTATTCTAATCATAATCTTGTAACAAACTTCGGTTTGTATTTTTCAAGAAGCATTCCTTTTAGTTCATTGAGTTACAGGGAGAATTTAAACTATCCTATCTCAACAAAAGGGATGAGGATTCGTGGAGTTGCCTCCTTGAGCAGTTCTATGGAAAAAAAATACCAAGCGAGCGTAAATAATGACTATTTTATATCTGCAGATGATCTCTCCACAAATTATGATTATCCGGAGGTTGTTCCTCGTTCTAATTTTGCGGAGACGGCATTTTTCTATCCTACACTCAGAACAGATGAAAGAGGTGAGGTCTCTATAGAATTTACTCTGCCAGAGAGTTTGACAAGATGGAAGTTTATGGCTTTGGCTCACACAAAGGAATTCGATTATGGCTCTATCCAAGAGGAAGTTGTTGCTCAAAAAGAGTTTATGCTCTCTCCTAATATGCCTCGATTTTTGCGTAAAGGAGATAAAACAAACATTGCATCTGTAATCTCAAATCTTACATCAGACAATGTTAGTGCAGATGTGAAGATAGAGCTCTTTGACCCCATTACAGAGAAGATTTATAGTTCTGATTCTAAGAAGATTAGTGTAGATTCACAACAGAGTGAAGTTGTAGATTTCATTCTTCCTTCTTATCCCGATTCGATAGAGCTTCTTGGGGTCAGAATTGTTGCCCGGAGTGACAGATTTTCAGATGGAGAGCAGCACCTTCTCTCTGTTTTGCCAAATACCACAAGAGTAGTTGAGAGCGTTCCTCTTACAATAGCAGGGAATCAAACCAAAACTTTCTCGTTGGAAAAACTTTTTAACAATGGGAGCAATAGCGCTACAAATAAAGCACTTACAATAGAGTATGCGGGTAATCCTGCATGGTATGCGGTAATGGCTATCCCAACACTTTCGGAGCCGCAGTCAGATAATGTTGTAAGTTGGGCGAGCTCTCTCTATGTTAATTCTCTGAGCAGCAGGATAGCGGAACAGAATCCTAAAATTAAAAATGTTATAGAGGCTTGGAAGCGTTCTGCAGATTCGGACAATATAAATGTTTTGCAGAGTAAGCTTTCTCAAAATGAGGAACTTAAAAATGTAATTGTGGACGAAACCCCTTGGGTGATGGAGGCGAAAGATCAGGCATCGCAGATGGAAAACATCTCTAAGATATTCGATAATAATGCTTTGCAGTTCCAGACGCACAAAGCTTTAACCAAGCTTAAAGAGTTTCAGCAAAGCGACGGCGGATGGCCATGGTTTAAAGGGATGACAAGCAGCAGGTATATAACAGAGTATGTCTTAACTCTTTTTGCAAGGTTGAATTCAGACCTTTCACCTATGCAGAGAAAGGGAATCGACTATCTCGGAAACTGTGCTAAAAAGGAGTATGAAACAATTCAGAGGTATTTAAAAGAGAATCCTAAGGCAAAAGATGAGGGTATCTCTTATGCCGCGCTGCGATATCTATACATTCTCGCAATCTCTAATCCAAACAAGACATTCAATCAAATGATTGAGTTGGAGGTAATTGACCCTTCATATCGTGAGGCTTTCAACTATTTTCTCAAGAAGGTTAATGAACTCCCTAACTCATGGGATATACAGGAGAAATCTATGGTTGCTATAGTTCTGAAATCTGCTCAGAGGTATAAAGAGGCAAAGGAGGTTATTCAATCTATTCGCGAGCATTTGACACAAAGTGAAAACAAAGGGATGTTCTTTGATTTTATTGAGAGACCTTGGTCTTGGGGGCGTCATAAGGTTAATGCTCAAACTGCTGCTATAGAGGCAATTAACATTGTAGATCCAGATGTTGAGACTATAGAACAGATGAAATTATGGCTGCTGAACCAAAAGAGAACTCAAGATTGGGAGAGTACTACAGCAACGGTAGATGCAATTTACTCTCTTCTTATGACAGGAAATAATCTCCTTGATAGTAAGGGAGATATGACTGTGGATCTCATTGAGAAGAATAAGAAAGTGAATGAAATAAGTGGAGCAGTTCCGGCGTTGAATTATGTAAAACAGCAGTTTACAGACGAGCAATCGGTTAATACAAAGAGCATTACGGTTAGTAAGAATGATTCAGGCATAGCTTGGGGGGCTCTCTATGCAACATTCCAAGAAAAGATATCTAATCTTCAAGAGCTTGGAAATGAAGAACTTAGTATTACGAAAGAACTTTATGTAAAACGCAGTGT
>CADBRQ010000111.1 GCA_902797115.1 uncultured Bacteroidia bacterium | reverse complement strand
TATCCCCTCCGCTCTTGACGCCCTCCGCCTCAACTTCGGTATAGGATATCCTTTCTAAAATATTTGTTTCCTTGTTCCTTCCTCGCTGCCCTCTGCTCTCATTCTTGCTGTTTACCTGCGGTGCTATTTTCCTTTTTGTGTTTATTAGGGCTGCGCATCCTTTCTCCTCCCCTCCATGGGTATCTCCGTTGGAGCTTTCTCTCTCAGGGGATCTCCGTTGGGGCTTTTCATTTTTCATTTCTGTCGCATATTTGCGGCAGATTTCATCCCCCTTTTCATTTTCTTTCACTTTTCTCCCTCCAAAATTTGCATATATCATTTTTTTGTTGTACCTTTGCAGCCGCAAAGGTTTTTTACATCCTTTCCGTCCCGCTCAGACGTTAAAAGAGCCTCCGCGCGAAGCGTCGCACGATAACATAGAAAAAGAACTAAGCGTTTGCTTTATTTGAGGAGACACTCAACTACCACAACGAGTAATATCACATCCGAGAATAAATGCGAAACGCTCACGCATCCGCGTGGGCTTTCTGCATATATTGGAGTGATATGGGTGTGGTAGCCCGAGTGTACCCATAGCAGTTGGCTCACGTTTTTGTATGTATACACGTAATGAACATTTACCTTAAAACAAATACAATTATGACTGCAGCAAAATCTAAAGTAGAAGAGCTCTACGCTGATTGGAATAATAATTTGTTCCAACAATATACCAAGTTATTCCATGAAGGAGAGCACACGACCATTTGGGATGGTGTGGTTAGTCCGACATTATACGCGAGTTCTCCCCTTAAAATCATGTTCTTGAATCGAGAAGGCTACACTGAAGAAGGAAATGATTATGATGTATCTGATGCGTTATTTGCTGCTATAGGGGAAGAAAAACGCTTGTTTCCTGACCAAAGAACGATGAGGAGTCATTTAAAGCATTATTTGCTAGTGCTACGACAGCTTGAATCTGGATTGTTGCTCAACACTTCCGATGAGCAGATGAGGGAAATCGTATCTGAGAACACAAGTGATGAAAATTGGTTTAACTCTCAAATAGCTAGAGTTGCCTATTGTAATGTAAAGAAATCAGATGGTCTGTCTAAATCCAATGTAAAAGATTTATATAGCTATGCAAAGAAAGGTATAGAAATTTTGAAAGAACAAATTAGATTCTTCAATCCGACGATTATTCTTGCAGGAGATGTTTGTTCTGATATTTTAGAAGATTTAGTTGACTGGGGAGATAACTTATATTTTCCAGAAGAAGAACATAAGATATGTATATGGCAATTGAAAATTAATGGAAAATGTTATCCGTTTGTTGATATGTACCATCCTTCTCGTACTCAAGGAATGTCTGATTATTATTTAACGCTGCTTCATGCATTGCAAGCCGTAGAAGAAAAAATGCCTGGTTTCTGGAAAAAGCGTCTAAATCAGCCTTGTTTCGATATGAGCCCTGTAATCGCTGAAGAAAAACCACAAGTTAAGACTGAGAGCAATAATGAAGCGGAAATCCTTATTGCACAAGGCCAAAGAGCCGCACAAGAACAAGATTGGAAGACGGCAGTTAGATTTTACCAGAAAGCTGCAGAATTAAATAATCCAGATGCATATTATGCGTTAGGTGAATTTTGTGAAAAAGTGTTTTATAAACACAAACTTTACAAAGATGAATATTGGGAAGATTTTAATGATAACGAAAATTTCTATTATGATAGAGCACTTGAGTTGGGCGACCAACGTGCAATGTTCCGTTTTGTTGAAGAGAATATTGATTATGCATCTAATTTTATTATGGTTGGTGTTACACTTTCAATGTTGAAAAATCCATTTACACTTTTTAAACGGCGTAAAGAAACCAAAACAAAAGCTAGCAAAGCCATAGAATATATGAAATATTTACTAAATGAAAAATATCAACCAGCACTTCTTCTTTTATCAAAACTCCAAGAATCAGCAAATAGTGAAGATGGAAATGGATATAAACAAATAGCTATAGATATTCTTAAACAATTAAAATAATTAATCTTATGAAACTCAAATCGTTATTAATAATTTCGATACTTGTTATTGCAAGTACTTATTCGTTTGCCCAATCCGACACGAAGAAAATCGAAAAACTTCTGAAGCAGCGCGAAGAACTGGTATTAAAACTCCAGCAAAAAGAGTCTGCATTGGAATCTGCAAGGCCGCTTGAGGTAAAACGCATAAGTAAGCAGATTGATAAATTGGCAAAACAAGTAGAAAACTTAGATTCTCAAATAAGTTTGTTGGAAGAGGAGACTAACGTTACGCATGTCGAAGAGACGAAAGTAGAACAACCAGATATTCCCGAATTACCTGAGATACTCCAACCAACGGATTATTCTGAAGAAGCCATCATAACAGGTGAACACGAACAAAACGGTGTTGTTGATACAGAGCGGACGGATAGAACATTATCAAAAGAAGAAAAAAATAATGATGTGAAAGAACAAAAAAAAGAAATATCTGGCGATACGACTACGTCATCAAGCAAGGAAGAAGATGATGATCCAGTTGGAACTATTCTTTTTGCAATAGGTGTAGTAATTCTTTTTTACATCATTGGGTTGATTACGAGAGAACGATGTCCGCATTGTGGCAAAAAAGGGAAGTTGAAATCATTAGGTGATACGCGAAAATACCAATATGATGAGAAAGGAAATGTTACCAGGAAAGGGGTGTTAAAACGCTATAAATGTAGCCATTGTGGGCAATATGTGGAAAAAATCAAATGGTCTTGAATAAGCGTGATTTAACTAAGTAAGCGCGGTGCAATTAAGTGCCTCGCTTACTTTTTTATTCAATTCGCATCATTTGGCGTCTCCAAATTGTCTTTAATGGTT
>CADBRQ010000110.1 GCA_902797115.1 uncultured Bacteroidia bacterium | reverse complement strand
ATTTTTCCTCTCTCTGCTGTCTATACAGTGAATATTAGATTTAGGAATATCTATTTCATCGAACAGACACTCCTTCATAAATCTGTAGTGGCTCTGAAGCTCTTTAGGATCTAATGGGTAGTAGTCATCCATATTAAAGACAACGATGTTTTTAAAACTCAGCTTCTTTGCCTTAACTGCTTCTATAAAAGCATCGTAGACACCTAAACATGCGCTCGATGCAGCAAGTGCAAGGACAAGTTTTTCACCTTTTTTACTCTTTGCTTTGCTCTGAGCTATAACATCTTCAACAACAAGTTTTGCCGCATCTTTAGAATCCTTAAAGATAGCAACAGGCAGTTTTTCATAACGACGTGTAAAACTCGATGTTCTGAACATTTTAGTACCTCCTATAAATTATTGTTATCTATTTCGTTAAGTGTTTTTCTCAATTTCACCAATTGTTTCAAGAGCGGTTCCATTAAACTAAGTTGCAACATATTTGCCCCATCCGATTTTGCTTGAGCAGGGTTAGGATGTGTCTCCATAAAGAGACCATCTGCCCCAACAGCTAAACCTGCTTTAGCCATTTGAGGAATAAGTTCTGGTTCTCCTCCGGTTACCCCGCTATCTTGATTAGGAACTTGTAATGAATGAGTTACATCGAGAACAACAGGATATCCGAATCTTTTCATCTTTGGAATTGAGCGTACATCAACAACCAAATCGTGATATCCGAACTGAGCGCCTCGCTCTGTCAGAATCACTTTAGCATTGCCACAATCTGCAACCTTTTGCGCTGCAAATTTCATCGAATCGGGAGAGAGAAATTGACCTTTTTTTATATTAACCCATTTCCCTGTTTTTGCAGCTGCCATAAGAAGCTCGGTCTGACGGCATAGGAAAGCGGGAATTTGCAGAATATCAACTCCGTACGAAGCTGCAAGCTCTGCCTCTTGAATAGTGTGAATATCTGTAACTATGGGAACTTTCAGCTCCTCTTTTATACTCTTTAAAATCTCTAAACCTTCCTTATCTCCAACTCCGGTAAAAGAAGTTATTTTGGAGCGATTCGCCTTTTTATATGAAGCTTTAAATACAAAAGGAATTTGAAGAGATGACGTTATCTCTTTTAAAGTTTTAGCAATATCGTATGTAATCTCTTCTCCCTCAATGACACACGGCCCCGCAAGGAGAAAGAACATTCCATTTCCGTAATCTTTAAAGTTGTCTAAAACAAGTTTATTCATAAGAATAGAAAATTTTCAGACCCAAATTTACAAAATAAGTGGGCAATTTAGTACTCATATTTCTTCCATTTTTTTGAAAGAGATGTGCGTATTTCTGTTTCTCGCTTATTATCAGAAGGTTCATAGAGCTTCGTTCCTTTCAGCGAATCGGGAAGAAATTCGAGATCTACAAAATTACCTTGGTAATCATGAGCATATTTGTAGCCATCGTGATAACCCAGCTCTTTCATAAGTTTGGTAGGGGCATTTCTTATTGGAAGAGGAACACTTAAATCTCCGGTTTGTTCCACTAATGCCAAAGCAGCATCTATTGCCATGATTGAGGAGTTGCTCTTTGGAGATGTAGCAAGGTATATTGCGCACTCACTCAAAGGGATACGCCCCTCTGGCATTCCTATCTGCTGAAGTGCCGCAAATGTTGACTGGGCTAATAAAAGAGCATTTGGATTTGCAAGGCCAATATCTTCTGCAGCCAAAATAACCATGCGACGGGCAATGAATAGGGGGTCTTCACCACCTTTTATCATTCGAGCCAACCAGTAAACAGCGGCATTAGGGTCGCTTCCTCTTAAACTCTTTATAAATGCAGAGATAATGTCGTAATGTTGCTCTCCCTTTTTGTCATAAATTGCCATATTCTCTTGTAAAGTATTCATTACCAACTCATTGGTAATAACAAGAGGTTTTTGCTTCACACCATCAAGCATTTTTTCTTCGTCTGACTTGAAGTGAGAGTTTACAAGTATCTCTATAATATTGAGAAATCTTCTTGCATCGCCTCCGCCAAAACGATAAAGAGCCTCTTTCTCTTGTATTTCAATTTTCAAGTTTTTGATATATTCATCTTCCTTGAGGACGCGGTTTAGCAAAGCATCAAAATTTTCTACGCTAAGTTCTTTTAATACAAACACTTGACATCGCGATAGGAGAGGGGAGTTTACTTCAAATGAAGGATTTTCAGTTGTAGCTCCTATTAAGATAATTGTCCCGTTTTCCACAGCACCTAAAAGTGCATCTTGCTGCCCTTTGTTAAAACGATGTATCTCATCGATGAACAGAATAGGGGTTTTAGGAGAGAATAAATTGTTGTCTGCAGCTTTGGCAATTACTTCTCTAACCTCTTTTACACCTGAACTTACCGCAGAAAGGGTATAGAATGGACGATCCAATTGCTTGGAAATTATATATGCGAGTGTAGTTTTTCCAACTCCCGGAGGTCCCCAAAGTATGAAAGATGAAAGATTTCCACTCTCTATCATTTTATTGAGAACGGAACCTTTTCCCACTAAATGGGTTTGACCTACATACTCTTTCAATGATTTAGGGCGCATACGTTCCGCCAAAGGGATTAATCTGTCCATAGTATTCACATTAAAACACAAGACAAATTTACTCTTTTAATATATTGAATCAAAATGTTAACTTTGCAATATGAAAAGATTTTCTTTACAAAACATTAAAGATTCATTGTTTAATTATTTCTCTATGAATGAGAGAAATAGTGATGAGGAGATTTACAAGGAGATTAATGAGAATGTATCTTTCAGAGGGGGAAATTTATGGGTGCTCATTTTTGCCATTTTTATGGCCTCACTGGGACTTAATGTAGATTCTACTGCAGTTATAATTGGAGCGATGCTCATTTCTCCACTTATGGGACCAATAATAGGGATAGGGCATTCTGTTGGAGTGAACGACTTTGCACTGCTTAAAAAATCTTTTAAGAATTACATTGTTGCAAGTATTATAAGTATCTTAACAGCAGCTATTTACTTTATTATTTCTCCATATAATGGGGTTCAGTCAGAACTACTTGCAAGAACAACTCCAACTCTCTATGATGTTTTTATTGCAACATTTGGCGGGGCAGCAGGAATAGTTGCTTTATCTAAAGGAGGGAAGGGGACTGTAATTCCAGGTGTGGCAATTGCAACTGCCTTAATGCCACCACTTTGTACTGCAGGATATGGAATAGCTCACTGGAACTCGAAATTCTTTTTAGGGGCCATTTACCTCTATTTTATTAACTGTGTATTCATTGCTCTTGCAACGTATATCGGTACAAGAATGATGAAATTTAAGTACAAGGTTTTTATAAAAAAGAAAAGCTATCTGAGAGTGAGGAAATATATTATAGGTTTGGTCATAATTACCATAGTTCCTGCTATTTATATGACAATAAAGATTGTTCGTGACAGCTATTTCAACACAAATTTAAAAAATTTCATCGCCAAAGAGATAAAATATTCAGGGACTCAGATAGTTCATCAGAATGTTAACAAAACAGATAAAGTTCTGGAGATTGTGGCTGTTGGCAGAGAGATTCCCGATGAGCACATAGAGAAAGCTCAAAATGCCTTAATAGATTATAATTTAGGTAGTTATAAGCTGCAAATTATTCAAGGAAACCAATCAGACAGTATTTTAAAGTTAAATTCAGAGTTAATCTCATTGGAGACAAAGGCCTCGGATAAAGATAAAACAATTCAAGAACAGGCAAAGGAGATAATAGCATTGGAAGATAAATTGCAATCGTTGGAGAGATACAATTCTTTAAGTGCTGAACTTATCGCAGAAGTAAAAATATTTTTCGACCAAGTATATTCGATAAATTTAAATAGTGTTACCGAAAATTCTGTAGATGGTAAGTCGAAGGTTTTCATTCAGGCTGTTGTCACAGTTAATGAAGGCGCATCGATGAGTGAGAAAGAGACGAGTCAGTTGAAGGAGTTGATATCTGCCAAATGCAACTACGGAGTGGAAAAGAAGAGTATTGTTCCTGTGAAGGTTTTGGTTATTAATAAGTCTAAATAGGTTGGATTGGCTTTTGGTCTATTTAACATAATATAAATTGTATTAATTTTTAGAGGATTCGACTATTGATAATGTCTTTTCATTTAATTATTTGAAGCGTTCTATCCATCTGTAGCCTTCTTCTGATTTAGTGCTCCACTGAAATTTCCACATTGAACCAGTTTCATTATCAATAAGATAATACTGATACATACTGGTCATTGGTTCTATAGTAAATCTATTTGTATTGCCATCAACCAAGGCAATATTATTTATTGGCACTGTAAAAATATACTCAGTTCCTTTAACGCTAAATTGACATTGCCACAATTTTCCAGTAAAAGTGTCTAGCAGAATAAAATTCCACATATTTTGAGTTTCATACAACCAATATCTTGGAATATTATTGGTAGGTGTTATAGCATAATTTACAGTCCATTCACCTCCATCATCTTGAAGTTGAAGAACTTCACCTGTTTTCGTATTTAACCTTAATTGATTATGATAGTTTTGAGTTTTAAAGAATTTGTATGTACTATAGTATTGAGTTTGTGCAAAGCTCAATTCTTGTGTTAAAATACACATCAACGACAAGATTATGCAATGTAATACATTTTTGATAATCATCTTTTTCATATCGTACTGATTGATTCTTAAATTGTTAATATATTAATGATACTAAATTTATAAGTAACAGAAATAACAGGCATCACCTTCATTTTGTTGGACTTTCATTAAGATTTACAAAACAAAAAACACAAGCGTCAAGCGTTTCAAAAACAAATTTACAAATAAATTTATAACTTCATTAAAAATCATAACATCTCTACTTTCCATGAGTATAAACACGCACTTTGAGTTCCAAAGGAGAGTAGCTTTCCACAATTTGGAGCATTTTGCAAGAGATGGAAAGGTGCCAATAACAGAAGCAATTAAAATTAACTATCTTTGTGAGCATGGGAAGAAATATCAAGAGTAAGAATATTGTTGTAGAAAATGTTACTATAGAGAGAGTTGCGGCAGAAGGCAACGGACTTGCGCACTTAGATGGAAAAGTTCTGTTTGTCCCTAAAACAATTCCCGGAGATGTTGTGAATGTAACACTTACAAAGCGACGCAAAGGTTTTTTAGAGGCCAAAGTTCTCAATTTTGTCTCTTACTCGGCGATGCGTACAGCTCCATTTTGCCCTCATTATGGCATTTGCGGGGGTTGTACCTGGCAGGCGCTTCCATACTCTAAACAGCTGGAGTTTAAGCAACAACAAGTAGAAGACCAGCTTACAAGGATAGGGCATCTTACCCTACCCTGCGTATCCCCTATCATCGGTTCCGATAATACACTGGAATACAGGAATAAATTGGAATATACATTCTCTAATAAACGGTGGATTCTTGTCGATGAAAATGGAGAACTTTCTGATAAAGAGCGATGCGCTTTGGGGTTTCATATACCGGGAATGTTCTCAAAAGTGCTGGATATAAAAGAGTGCCGGCTCCAAAAAGAGCCATCCAACGCAATTCGCTTGTTTGTAAAGGATTATGCTCTGCAGCACAACTTGAGTTTTTTTGATATTGCAGCACACACAGGGCTCTTGAGAAACCTTGTTATCCGCATCTCACAAACTACAGGAGAAATAATGGTAATCATAGTGGCAGGAGCCTCTGAAAGAGATGATTACGACATTGAAAAGGAGAAAGGGAAAAGCCGCAACCGCTTTACGGACTATCTGAACGCAAAAGACAAGGCCGCTGTAGAGGCGCTACTGGATGCTGCATGCGATAGGTTTCCTCAAATCACCTCCACTTTCTATGTTGCCAACAATAAGGGAAACGACACTATGGCAGGCTGCCCTATTTTCCATCATAGCGGCAGCGAATATATAACGGAGAAAATGGAAGAACTGAGCTTTAGAATAAGCCCTAAATCGTTCTACCAGACCAATTCAGAACAGGCATACAAGCTATATTCTGTTGTAAGAGATTTTGCATCGCTCACAGGAAAAGAGATTGTTTATGACCTCTATACCGGAACCGGAACGATAGCGCTGTTTTTGAGCAGCAACGCTAGGAAAGTTATTGGTATAGAGTATGTAGAAGATGCCATCGTCGATGCAAAAATTAATGCTGAACAAAATAATATTTCCAATGCAAGTTTCTTTGCTGGAGATATGAAAGAGGTTCTGAATGAGGATTTTATCACATCTAATGGTTCTCCCGATGTGATAGTCCTTGACCCTCCTCGCAGCGGAATAGATTCCAAAGTTGCAGATGTACTCCTTAAAACTGCCTCACCAAGAATGGTTTATGTAAGCTGCAATCCTGCTACTCAAGCAAGAGATTTGGCTTTACTGAGTTCAAAATACGATATAATAAAAGTTCAGCCGGTGGATATGTTCCCTCATACTCAACATGTTGAAAATGTAGTATTACTAACATTAAAAGAAATTAAATAAGAAAATATAAATAAGTTCAGTTATGGCAGACGAGAAAATCATATTCTCCATGAATGGTGTAGGTAAGATATTGCCTCACAATAATAAAGTGATACTCAAGGATATATACCTCTCCTTTTTCTATGGTGCAAAAATCGGTATAATAGGATTGAACGGTAGTGGAAAATCTACACTCCTTAAAATCATTGGCGGAGTAGAGTCTTCCTTTAACGGAGAGGTTGTTTGGGCGCCTGGATATTCTGTCGGATATTTAGAGCAAGAACCACAGCTCGATCCTCAAAAGACTGTTATAGAGGTAGTTCAAGAGGGTGTACAAGAGGTTATGGATCTTCTTGCAGAGTTCAATGAAATCTCTGCAAAGTTTTCTGAACCACTCGATGATGACCAAATGAATGCCCTGATTGAGCGTCAAGGAGAACTTACAGAGAAAATAGATCACTGCAATGGTTGGGAGATAGATTCCAAATTGGAGAGGGCTATGGATGCCCTGCAATGTCCCCCACCCGACTCACTAATATCTACCCTATCGGGAGGAGAGAGAAGAAGAGTTGCATTATGCCGACTGTTGCTACAACAACCCGATGTCCTTCTTTTAGACGAGCCAACCAATCATCTTGATACTGAGAGTATTCTGTGGCTTGAAGCGCATCTTAAACAATACAAGGGAACTGTTATTGCCGTAACTCATGACAGGTATTTCTTGGACAATGTTGCAGGGTGGATTTTAGAGCTTGACAGGGGCGAAGGTATTCCATGGAAAGGGAACTATTCATCGTGGCTGGAGCAAAAGAGTGCAAGGCTTGAGATGGAAGAGAAACAGGAGAGCAAACGGAGAAAGACTCTTCAACGTGAGCTTGAATGGGTAAGAATGGCTCCTAAAGCACGCCAAGCAAAACAAAAGGCACGTCTTGGAGCATACGAGAAATTAGCCGCTGCAGATGCTAAAGAGAAGGAGGAAAAATTGGAAATCTATATCCCTAACGGACCACATCTTGGAAATAAAGTGATTGAGTTTAAAGATGTTAGCAAAGCATACGGAAATAAACTACTCTTTGAACATCTCAATTTCGTACTCCCTCCTGCCGGAATTGTTGGAGTAATTGGACCGAATGGAGCGGGTAAAACTACCCTATTCCGCTTGATAATGGGTATTGAGAAACCGGACAGCGGAACAATAGAGATTGGTGAAACGGTAAAACTTGCCTATGTAGATCAGCAGCACAAAAGCATAGATCCAGAAAAAACAGTCTATCAGACAATTGCAGGAGATTCAGAGTGGGTGAAAATGGGAAACAGAGAGATAAATGCAAGAGGTTGGGTATCGAGATTCAATTTTTCGGGAGCAGATCAGGAGAAACTCTGCGGAATTCTCTCGGGTGGTGAAAGAAACCGTCTCCACCTTGCCCTTACTTTAAAAGACGAAGGAAATGTTCTTCTTCTCGATGAGCCTACCAACGATGTAGATGTCAATACGATACGCGCCTTGGAAGAGGGTTTGGAGAACTTTGCAGGATGTGCTGTGGTGGTAAGCCACGACCGTTGGTTCTTGGATAGAATTGCAACTCACATCCTTGCATTTGAAGGAGATTCTCAAGTTGTATTCTATGAAGGGAACTATCAAGAATACGAACAGAACAGAAAGGAAAGATTGGGGAATGTTGAGCCAAAACGGTTCAAATACAAGAAGTTAATGGAATAAGATGAACTTTGAATATAATATAACAGCACCGGCTACACGTCCGGGAAGCGGAGCGGTAGGAATCATCAGAGTAAGCGGAGAGGATTCTATTACAATTCTCTCTACATTATTTAGATCATATACAAAGGGGAAACTTAAATCTGTAAATCTCAGTAAAGCAGAGCCATATAAAATGTTGTTCGGTGCAGTTGCAGATGAGAAAGGCAATATAATTGACCAAGTGTTGGCGGCTGTTTTCATAGCTCCTCACTCCTATACGGGAGAAAATAGTGTGGAGATCTATTGCCACTCATCGGCTTATATTATGAATAAAATTCAGATGCTTCTTATTAACTCTGCAGCAATACTTTTCAGAAAAAAGAAGATTAAATATCCGTTGCAAGTTGCTCAGGCAGGGGAATTTACAAAAAGGGCTTTCCTTAACGGAAAAATGGATTTGGCTCAGGCAGAAGCTGTGGCAGACCTTATAGCGAGTGAAAATAAAGCGGCGCATGCCGTTGCTATGAATCAAATGAAAGGTGGATTCTCTAAAGAACTCAAAATTCTTAGGGAGCAACTGCTTAATCTACTGTCACTTGTAGAGTTGGAACTCGACTTTGGAGAGGAAGATGTTGAGTTTGCATCGAGAAGAGAGATGGAGAGTTTACTTGAAGATACAGAAAGCAGAATTAATAGACTAATATCCTCATTCTCATTAGGTAACGTAATTAGAAACGGCATTCCGACTACAATTGTTGGAGCGGTAAATACAGGTAAAAGCACCCTGCTCAACCTTTTAGTGGGAGAAGAGAGGGCAATAGTCTCTGACATAGAGGGAACTACTCGCGATTCAATAGAAGATAGTGTTAATATTAAGGGCCATCTTTTCAGATTCACCGATACTGCAGGTATTCGCAAAACCTCTGAAACTGTTGAGATTATGGGCATTGAGAGAACTTACGAGAAACTTCGCAAAGCTTCAATTGTCATTCTTCTTCTCGATGCTTCCCGAAAAGCCAATTTTGAGCCAAGTATAAAAAATGTATCGCAGAAGATAAATAAAAATAGCCAGAATCTGATAGTCATTGTGAATAAGATAGATACGCTTTTAAATAACAGAGTTTGCGGAAAAAAGAAAACTAAAACAGATGGGTGCACAGAAAAACTTGCCGAGATTGAAGAGAAAGTTGCAACTCTATGCTCCAAGTATCGGATTAAGGCATCCGATATTATATGCACATCGTTAAAACATGATCAATCCCCTATCGATGAGTTAATTACAACTTTAACAAAAATTGCTGGCAAATTGACCAAAGGGACAGAGAATGAAGTTTTAGTTACCAATGCCAGACATTATGAAGCACTGCTCAAGGCTCAGCATTCGTTAAAAACAGCTCATCAAAGTCTTAATAATCAAGCACCTGCAGACCTTATGGCACAAGACCTGAAAGATGTGATTGAAGATCTTGCCCAGATTACCGGCGAAATTACTTCACAAGATATCCTCTCAAATATCTTCAAGAATTTCTGCATCGGAAAGTAGATTCTGCGTGGGAAAATAACTTATAACTAATTGACACACAAATAGTTACAAAACATTATTAAAGTATTTTAACAAATAGATAAAGACGGTCAAAATTAAATACAAACACCTATACATCAACGAGTTAGCATACTTATTGATGAGGTTTCAGGATTACATTCTGCATAATATTTCGTCAAAAGTGATGTAAAAGCCGTTCAAAAATCTGCAAATATCTGAGACTCATTTTGAGGGTTGTTTACGCCCTATATTTGCAGATGTTTGCAGATGTTTGCAGATGTTTGCAGATGTTATCATCATATAAAATCGACAGAATTCAGTCATATGAAAATGTTAAGACATATTAAAACTTCCATGTCGTTTTTGACACGGAAGTTTTATATACTACATTTCCTATCCTATTTTCAGTTCCTTGCTTATTTTAATAAATCATAAACATCGTCCGTTACTAATTCCTATACTCTGATGGTGTCATGCCGACCTCCTTCTTGAACAGGCGCGTGAAGTGCTGGGGGTACTGGAAACCGAGCTTGTAGGCCACTTGATTGAGGGTCAGCTCCTTGTCCAACACGTACTGCTTCGAGAGGTCGATGACCTT
>CADBRQ010000109.1 GCA_902797115.1 uncultured Bacteroidia bacterium | reverse complement strand
TAAATCTTTTGACACCGGACCAATACCTCTCTATCATTCTCACTGGGCAAACATATAAAGATATCTACAAAAAGAAAGGATACGAAAGCCGCCTGCTTTCCAGAAGTACAGAAGATGGCGGTACAGTTACTTCAGTATTAGTACCTTGGAACACCTGCGGTCTGACGCAGAGCACCGTACTTGGAGTGCCAACCCTAACCTACCTCCCATACTGTTTTTTCAACCTCATCTCCCCTATAACCAGTATAATAGTGGCAACCATCGGTAAAGGAATAGTAAGGAAAAAACCAGAAGAGACAGAGAGAGAAAAGAGTTAGTTTAAAAAAATTTGGAAAAGAGAAATTAAATATATATTTTTGCATCCCCAAAATGATCCGCTAGCTCAGTTGGTAGAGCACAACACTTTTAATGTTGGGGTCTCGGGTTCGAGCCCCGAGCGGATCACAGAAAGCTCGGAATTACTTCCGGGCTTTCTTATTTTGAGATTTTCGCTGTTTTAACACCATATAACGCAATACATTGGGGATGCTGACAGTAGCAGCGCATAAGCTCTTGTGAATGACAAAATTTAATGCAGAAATAGAGGAATTTTTAACAAAGAACGATGTTGGTTTTCATCGCGATACAGACTCTTTACTTTTGACGGAGAGCGGATTGCGAGTGGTGCCGGTGAAGATTGCCGCTTTTAAGGAGGATGCAGCAAATTTTATTAAAAAATTAAAAAATAAATACTTAGATACGAGCTCCCAAGAAACACTCTTTATTTACGAAGACCGCTGGAGATATGCAAAAGAACAAACGCAGCAGAGAGTACTCCTGAGAATCGGTAAATTTAAAAGCATATTCGCCCGCAACTGCAAAGTATTCAGCAATATATCAAATATAAACACTTCGGCTTCACTTTCATCTTCAGTTTTACCAACAACATTGAACCCTTCCAATCTAAAAAACACTGAGATTGGATCTTCCTGCTATCATCCACAGAGTATTGGAGTTGCGATGGAGAGCAAAATGGAAATGAAGGTGAAGAAATTCATAGAGCAGAACCACTCGCTTGGTTACATAAAATCACCATACATCTTTGCATTGATTCACAAAGAGAACATTGTGGCGGCTGCAACATTCTCAAAACCAATCATTACCATCCGTATAATAAAAGGGAGCAAGCAACAGTTTCTCTCCTTCGAATGGACTCGGTACGCCTCACTCCCAAATATCAGCGTTGTTGGAGGGATGGGAAAACTGCTCAAAGCCTTCATCACAACTGCAACAAAATCATATATCCCACATCCTGCAGAAAACTCATCAAACATATTGCTCCCGATAGAAATAATGTCCTATTCAGACAACGAATGGAGTAGCGGAGAGGCCTATAATAAACTGGGATTCAAACAAGTAGAAGGAATAAGTCCAATTCCTCACTATGTTAATCCCCTGACATGGGAAAGAGTAAGCGAACGTATCGCGATGAAAACAAAGATGTTAAAAAAGAGTGAACAGGAACCGGAGTTCATCAAGATATACAATATGGGGAGCCGTAAGTGGTTATTACATATATTGTAAGAGAAGGTTATACTATTAAAAAAGATTGCTATATTTGCAATGCAGAGAGAAATTGTCTGCTCATAGGAGGAGGGCAACCAGCAGATGGGAGCCTTTTTTTTGCGCGGACACAATAATGATTTTATGAGAGAATTAATATATAGAATAACAGGTTTCCAAAAAGGAACACATAGCGTTAAGACAGAGCTTATAGCCGGCTCAACTATCTTTATTACAATGTGTTACATTCTCGCGATAAATCCCGCCATACTTAGTTTGACAGGGATGCCTCGCGCCGGAGTCTTTACTGCCACAGCCATAACCGCCGCATTTGCCACCATACTAATGGCGTTTTTGGGCAAACTACCTTTCGCACTAGCTCCAGGTATGGGAGTGAACGCATTTTTTACATACACAATCTGCAAACAATTAGGTTACACATGGCAAGTGGGACTCACTATAACTTTGATTGTAGGTGCAATTTACACGCTGTTGGTACTGTTCAACATTCATAAGTATATTTTAAGTGCAATCCCAAGAAACCTTCAGCTCGGTATTTCCGTTGGAGTTGGAACCTTTATAGCATTTGTCGGACTGCAAAACGCTGAGATTCTGATAGACAATCACTCTACACTAATCTCCTTGGGAACAATGGGGAACAAAACCATTGTAGCATTTATGGGAATTGTCTTAAGCGGTGTATTTGTTGCAAAAAATATCAAAGGAGGGCTGTTTTTGAGCATCATCATCTGCACTATTATAGGTATTCCATTGGGTATTACCGTGTTACCTGAGCACTTTACTATATTTTCTCCCCCTGGTTCACTCAATGAAATTTATTGCGCATTTGATTTTTCTCAAATTTCTAATCCCGATGTGCTCATACTCATTTTTATTCTCTTGTTCGTATGTATCTTCGATACAGTGGGAACGCTCGTGGGAGTGGCAAACAAAACCGGAAACATCAATGAAAAGGGAGAAATTGTCAATCTCAGAGGCGCACTCCTCTCTAACGCTATATCAATAATGTTTGGAGCCGGCATTGGAACAAGTTCAGTAACAACATACGCGGAGAGTACAACAGGAATTGCAGCCGGCGGACGCACCGGAATAACAAGTTTGACAGTAGGAATCTTGTTCTTGATTTCCCTCTTTTTCTCCAACATCTTCCTTCTCATTCCTCTTGCAGCCACAACCGGAGCTCTGGTAATGGTTGGAGTAATGCTTATGGCAAGTGTAAAAGATATTGATTTTGAAAACTTTACAGAGGCACTACCTGCTTATGTGACAATGATAATGATTCCGCTAAGCTACTCCATAGGAGATGGCGTAATGATGGGAATTCTCACATACGTCTTTGTAAAAGCATTCTCAGGAAAGTTCCGCGAGACAAATGTTGCAATGTACATTCTCGCCGCCCTGATTATCATGAAGTTCGCTTTGGAGTAGATTGGATATAAATAATTCTCAAGGAAATTCGGACGGTGCTTAAGTTCAAAAGCCTATGGCTGAACATCTATTTATATCTTTATTCTTTACAAGTTTTTAAGGCACTTTTTAAGAGAAGTTTGCCAGGCGGGAATGGTTAGGGAGAAGTGCTTCCGGATTTTCTCTTTTGAGAGTACAGAGTATTGAGGTCTTACAGCTTTGCTTGGAAATTCAACTGATGTACAAGGGATTACATGAGATTTTTGAGCGCGCTTGCCAGAAGCTTTACGGGCAGCTGCCATTGCTGAGAATTTCACTTTAGCGAGCTGCTGAATTTTAACTGCAAACTCATACCAGGTGCATTCTCCAAGGTTGCTATAGTTGTATATCTGGTTCAGACCAACGAATCTCCTTATATTCTTTTTGTTTTCAGCTACTTTCATCGCGATGCGGTAAACAGCTTTTGCCAAATCGCCGGCATAGGTCGGGGTACCTTTCTGATCGTCAACAACTTTTATCTCACTCTTGCTTGAAAGGAGAGAAAGGATAGTTTTTACGAAGTTGCCTCCAAACTCGCTGAAAAGCCACGATGTTCTAATTATAAGATAATTACAGCCGCTTGCTTTTATATTCTCTTCTCCTTGGAGTTTTGAAGCACCGTAAACATTCAGTGGAGCCGGTTTAACTCTCTCTGTAATAGGTTCTTTTCGTTTGGCTCCGCCACCAAATACAAAATCTGTGGAGATATGTATAAGAAATGCACTGTGCTTTAAGCAGCTCTGGGCCAAATAGCTTGGTGCAGTAGCGTTTAACTTTTCTGCAATTTCAGGTTCATCTTCTGCTTTTTCAACATTAGTGTAAGCTGCACAGTTAATCACTATATCTATCTTATTTTTAGAGATATACTTTTCTACAAAACTCTTTGATGTTACATCTAACTCAGCAATATCCGTAAAGAAAAAGTTGGCGTCTTTAGAATTGCAGAGCAGAGCTAAAGAACTGCCCAACTGACCGTTAGCTCCAGTTATAAGTATGTTTGGAAGATGAACCGGCACTTTCATATACTACATCATATTATCGTTCTTCTTTCATTCTCCTGACAAACTCTGCAAATGTAGGATGACAAGTATCTTTAGGGCTTATTATAATATCCTTATGGTCTAATTTCCAGTCAATTGCAAGCAAAGGATCGTTCCAGAGAATTCCTCCCTCATTATCTTTGTTGTAATAATCAGAGCATTTGTATTCAAATACCGCTTCATCGCTCAAAACAGAGAACCCATGTGCAAAACCCTTAGGTATAAAGAGTTGCAAATGGTTTTCACCTGTAAGTTCTATGGAAAAATGTTTCCCGAAAGTTTTGGAATCGGGACGAAGATCTACCGCAACATCCAATACTTTTCCACTAATCACACTCACAAGTTTTGCTTGAGCATAAGGAGGATGCTGAAAGTGAAGACCTCGTATAACTCCGTAAGTGCTTTTGCTTAAATTGGTCTGAACAAAATCAGGAAGCTGCGAAGCAATGCTTAAATAACGCTCTTTATTGTAACTCTCTAAGAAAAAGCCCCTTGCGTCCGAAAATACATCGGGAGTAAAAATAAGGAGTCCTTCAATATTTGTTGCTTCAACTCTCATTTTTAAAACTATAAGCTGTTTATCTCTATCTTCCCATCTGCCAAATCTAAGAGATATTTCCCGTAATCATTATTTTTCATCGTCGATGCAATCTTGTTCAACTCTTCTTTTCCAATCCACCCATTCTTGAAAGCAATTGCCTCTAAACAAGCAATTTTCAGCCCTTGTCGTTGCTCCAGCACTCTCACAAAATCTGTCGCCTGATAGAGAGAATCGTAAGTTCCTGTATCTAACCAAGCAAAACCTCTCCCTAATTTCTCAACCTTCAATATTCCTCTTTTTAAATACTCCTGATTAACAGATGTTATCTCTAATTCTCCTCTTGCAGAGGGCTTAACGCTCTTTGCTATCTCTATTACGCTATTTGGATAGAAGTATAGCCCAACCACCGCATAATTAGATTTTGGGGCTTGCGGCTTCTCCTCTATACTAACAGCATTAGCATCTGAGTCAAATTCAACAACTCCGTATCGCTGAGGATCATTCACATAATAGCCAAAGACTGTAGCCTTATTGTTTTCAGCGGCATATACAGCATTGTGCAGCATAGAAGATAGATTGTCTCCGTAGAAGATATTATCTCCCAGAACCATACAAACATTCTCATTCCCGATAAATTCCTCGCCGATTATAAATGCCTGCGCCAAACCATCCGGAGAGGGTTGCTCTGCGTATGAGAAATTGAGACCATATTTGCTTCCGTTTCCCAAAAGCATCTTGAATGCCGGCAGATCTGTTGGTGTGGAGATAATAAGAATATCCCTTATACCTGCTCTCATAAGAACAGAAATAGGATAGTAAATCATTGGTTTATCGTAAATCGGAAGGAGCTGCTTGCTAACCCCTATAGTTATTGGATAAAGCCGTGTACCGCTTCCTCCTGCCAATACTATTCCCTTGATGCTCATATATTTACGCTATTAATTATTCCTCTGTAAATTATTATTTTTTAATTGTACATCCCTTAAAAACATTCTCTCACTACAACTCCTCTGTGTTAAAGAGGATCATACTCTTTATAGCCCTCTCACACACAGGGCAAAACGTAGGGTAACGATTATCTCTCATTCTGCAAGTCGGGAACGGTCTGTAAACTCCTTGAGATTGATACCCTCCCCCTTCATAAACACCAACTTTATAATCTTTCGCTTTTAAGGTATTCAGGTAATCCTTACCTTGCATCTGCTTTGTAACTATCTTGTAATCTGGAGAAAGCATATCTTTCCATTTGCTCTCAAAATTGGCAAGGGTAGTAATGTTTGGCTCCCACGGCTCAATTCCAGGTTTATACTGATTCATTACCCCATCGTCATAAAAATATTCGTCTGCCAACGCTCCAAAACTATGCCCAAACTCGTGAACCACAACAGGTTTATGCCACGAGTTATCCACAGCAGATAAAATGTATGAGTTATATATTCCTCCACCGCCATAATTTGCTGTATTTGCCAAAATAATTATATGCTCGTAGGGAACTACAGAGATATAGTCGTGTAACTTAAAGAGGTTCAAGGTCGTAAGGTAACGATCCATATAGAATGTATTGAACTGGGAGCCAAGAGCGGTTTCCTTCCAGATCTGCTTGCCAGGAATACTCACTCCACTCTCCTTACTCTCCACAAAAAGTGCAACAAAATTAAACCTGTTCCTATATGTATTAAATGGCTCATACTTTAAGATCTCCTCTGCGCTCAAAGTACAATCCGAATAGAATTTATCTTCTTGTTCTTTTGTATATCCCTCACTTACAATCACTACATCTATACACTCTTTACTGCTTCCTCCGCGATGAATATATTTATATTTAATACCGCCAACATCTCCCACCTGTGCATCTGTCTCTGAAATAACAGTATAAGGTTTTATCAGAATATCACCTGGATCTATATATTGAGTGTAAACTGCCATTGGAGAGTTGTCTACACCATATAGCTCAATCGTTACCTCAGCTTTTTTCAATGGCATGGGAACTAAAAACACATTTTCAAATGCTTTATTTGTTCGTTTTGCTTCATCGGTTGTCAGCCACTCACTAAACAGAGTTGAAAACGAGTTTATATAGAGAAGTTTGGAAGATGCCGAATCGCGAAGATAAATTTTACCATTTCCCTGCACCGGAAGCTTGTCCAAATTATATCTTCTCCCCCACCATCCTTCATAACTTCCCAAGTTAGAGAGAGAGATTTGTATAGGGTTTATTCCGCCGGTAAATACATAATTGAGCCTAAGGGTTTTATCAAACTTTATAAACTCGTTCTCCATCTGAGCACTCATACTCAAAGGCAAGATAAGCACCAAAAAGGAGAGAAGCAATGCTATAAAAGATAATCTCTTCATACTTAAAATAAGTGCAGTTTCTATTTTTAAAGTGTTCAAAGTTAACAATTTTATTCATTTTTACTAAATTTGCAAGGAGTACATGTGTATTTGAATAAAGAAAGATACTTATAAACTATGAAAACTTTTAAGCACTTTAAACTAATCGGTATTGCGATAGTTTTAGCCCTAACATTCTCTTCGTGCACTACATCTGCACTTATGAGCGGTGGAGCACAATTACTGCAAGCGGCTACTCTTACAGATGCACAAATTCAGGAGTATGTCTCTGAATATGTTGCTTATTCAGATCAGCAAAACAAAGTTCTTCCTGAAAATAACGCTTATACTCAACGGCTTAAGCGTATCACACAAGGAATAACCCAAGCAAATGGAATACCATTGAATTTTAAAGTTTATCAGACAAATGATGTTAATGCTTTTGCTTGTGCAGACGGCAGCGTAAGGGTTTATACCGGGCTGTTAGACTTGATGACAGATGATGAAGTGTTAGGAGTTGTAGGTCACGAAATTGGACACGTTGCTTTAAAACACTCAAAAAAGCAGTTTCAGCAACAACTTGTTCATGCCGCCATTAAAGAGAGTTTAATCTCTGTAGGGGGAATTGTTGGAGCTCTCTCTGCATCTCAACTTGGAACATTAGCAGAAGGACTTGCAACAAGTTCATTTTCAAGGAGTCAAGAGACTCAAAGCGATGAATATGGCTATAACTTCCTAGTTCAGAACGGGAAAAACCCTTGGGCTATGGCAATGGCTTTTGAAAAATTGCAGTCTTTAGAGAGCAATGCTCAAACCTCCAACGCCGTAAATAACCTGTTCTCATCTCATCCCGATGTGGCCAAGCGTATCCAGATAATGAGCGAGAAAGCGACCAAAGATGGTTATAAACGTCCGACAACCTCTAAGACAACAACAAAGAGCACTACAACTAAAACTTCAACAAAGAAGTAACGGCTCTAAAGTTTTTTGCCCGCAAGTTCGCTTAGCGGGCTTCTTTCTCCTAAAATTAAATTAACATGCTCGAACAGCTTTTCGCCAAAGAGCTTATCTGAAATATGTGTCAAACCATTAGACCACTTATCGAGATAAGGTTGGTCTATCTGGTGGACATCTCCTGTAAAGACTATTTTGGTCCCCTCACCTGCACGAGTGATTATAGTTTTCACCTCATGTGGAGTAAGATTCTGCGCCTCATCTACAATAAAGAAAACTTTGGATAAACTGCGCCCTCTGATATATGCCAAAGGTGTGATTTCCAGCTTCTTACTACGCTGCATATCCTCTATTTTTATATTCTCTTTAGATGATATTCCAAAGTTCTTTTTAATAACAGCAAGATTATCATACAATGGCTGCATAAACGGAGCTATCTTTTCATTAATATCTCCTGGAATAAATCCAAGCTCCTCATTTTTAAGAGGTATCACAGGACGGGCTACAAGTATCTGATCAAAATCTGCGGCCTGCTCAAGTGCACCGGCAATTGCCAAAAGTGTTTTACCGGTTCCGGCTGTTCCGGTAAGAGAGACAAGCTGCACATCGCGATTCATTACTGCATCCATTGCCAAAACCTGTTCTTCATTTCTTGGAGAAATGCCATAAAGAGTTTGAGGCATAATTCTCACAATCCCATCTGCCTGTTCATCATAGCGAGCCAGAATTATCCCATCTCTTATAGGGTTTCTATCCTTCCCACTCTGAATATTATCTGATGTTGACGATTGGTTTGCAAAAATTCTAAAAAGCTGATTACAAACAGGTTTGCTCTTTAGTCCCAAAGAATTATAAGAGACAATCTCACCTTTCAGAAGTTTGTTGATTGCTACGGGAGAAGCTCCTTGTATCGGCGCCACCCTATTATAATCTTGTGTAAATTTCTCCTCTTTGATATGGTCGTTAAGATAATCTTGCGAGAACATTCCGAGAGCCTTTGCTTTCATCCTGAGGTTAACATCCTTTGTTACAAGGCAAACAACCCTATCGGGATTATTATCTCTATACCACATGGCAGTTGACAAAATTCTGTGATCCGGTATATCATTTGCAAAACTCTCTTTGTATTCTGCTGAAAACGGACGATTTACAGAGATAATCAACTTACCCAATCCATTGCCTAAAGGGTACTCAAACCCATTTGCTCCCGTTACTTTGTCGCTGATTTCATCTGCTTTGCGGGCAAATTCCCGGGCATTGTAATTAATTGTACCGTCGCCCTTTTTAAATTTATCCAACTCTTCCAAAACTGCCAATGGAATCACTATATCGTTTTCCTCAAATTTAAAGATGCTTTTCCAATCGTGAAGCAGCACATTTGTATCTAAGACAAATATCTTGGGAAGTTTAGTACGGGTTTTTATAACTCTTTCAAGACCAGCCTTTTTGCGCGGCTGACTTTTTACTTTTCCTCTCTTCTTGATTGGTGCAGTTGCAATTGTCTGCGCTTTTGCTTTACTCCTGATTTTTGTTGCCATACTCTTTATTTAATCGAACAAGTTCAAATTTAGCAATTTGTTTTGAAATATAAAACGTAGATCTTTATTGTAAAGCGTAGAGCATATTCTTTTTGAGAGCACAAACATACTCTCTTTGAGAACATTGACAAAGTCACTAAAATTTATTATTTGTTTTCGCCTGAAAGAGAAAAGCGATAGGCAATTCCTAAAGCAAATGAATATGTCCTGTATCTGTAGTGAAGATTGTATGAATCGGTTTTACCTCTGTTTTTTAAATCATTACTAAACGTAAAATTCATATTGAATCTTTTGTAATTTACTCCAAGCCCTAATTGCCATCTATAATTAAAACGGTTCAGCTTTTGTTTGTATTCTTCTGAGGCAGGTCCGAAATTGGTTGTATAATGTAGAACAGGACCCGTAAAAATTTCGAGACTTAAAGAGTTCTTTAAAATTATATCATAGCCTAATACTCCTTTGGTACCAAATCCAACCTCTCGTACGTGATCAGAACCAAAAAGAAAACTGCTGTGACTTTCTCCACTGCCAGCAGAATCTCCCCAGTAAAGCGGCTGATTAAAAGGCAAATGAGTCCAGAAATAATGTACGCTTCCCTCAAAGAACCAACCTTTTGTTCTCTCAAAAAACAATTTTCCTCCCAATTCTATTGAGTATCCTAATTTACCGTTTTCGTTATACTTTTTGGTCTCTTTAGAACCGGTCGTACAATTAGTATATGTTCCTGATATTCTGAAGAAAGATAAGGACTCTCTGCTTGCTTGAGCTAGCACGCAAACATTTAAGAATAGAAACAACAATAAAATAATAACTTTTTTCTTCATTGTATTTATATATCTCGTTAACACGCTGCAAGTTAAACTATTTATATCATTTCCCAAAATCTAAAACAGTAATTTTTATAGTAGCACAGAGTTACTCTCGTTGAGAGCATTACGAAGTCGTTTTATACTTTCTGCAAAAAAAGAGGTCCTTAGATCAAAAAAGCAGCCAGAGGATGTCCACCGCCGCGATAGCGGCGTAAACTCAGTGGGAGTGGCTCCCACAAAAAAAAGAGGTCGAAAGACCTCTTTTTTTTCGTGGGAGCAATAGGAGTCGAACCTATGACCCTCTGCTTGTAAGGCAGATGCTCTAAACCAACTGAGCTATGCTCCCGAATCGTGGGCACTACGCCCGAATTGCGGACTACAAAGGTAGAAATTTTTTGTGAAAATGCAAATTATTTTCTTATTTTTTTGTTTCAGCCTTTTTGGTGTCAAAATATTTCAGAGCTTCAGCTACAACATAAGAACTCCCTCCAATAAATATAAAATCCTTACGAGCTGCTATTTTCAAGAGATATTGAAGTGTCTCTGCCACCATGCCTTGGGCAATTATCTTCCCGTTGAAACCATTTATTTTCATCTTGTCAGCCAATTCTTCTGCCGGCATTGCCCGCTCCGTTGATGCGTTAACCCACAGATATTCAGCCTCTTTAGGGAGCAAAGGGAGTTCTGCCATAAGATCCTTATCTTTCATCACTCCAAAAACCATATAAAAACGTGAAGTTCCGCATAAAGAGTTGTATGTTGATTTAATCTGTGGCATAAGCAGTTTCATGCCATGTTCATTGTGCCCTATATCGCAGATAACAAGCGGTCTTTTAGAAAGAGTCTCCCATCTTCCTCTCAACTTCGTGTTCTTAGCAGCATTTTCTATTCCTTTAACAAATCTCCTGCAAGCTTTATCGGCTGTATATTTATGATCTTTAAGAAGTTGCATAGTCTCTGCAGATTGCAGAAGCATAGCTAAAGATGTTGCTGCTGTGCGTATATTTTTTTGCTGGCAATTCCCCTTGAGATCCATCTTCTCTGAATCGATGAGAGAGAGAATACGATTTGCAACTGCATATATATCCGATAACTCTGTCAGGTAGAGATCTTCTGCAAAATAAATGGCTGAATCTCTTTGCAATGCAATACTCTCAAACGGTTCGTTATTCTCTTGCACACGCTCCCCTATCACAACCGGAACTTTCGGTTTTATAATTCCCGCTTTTTCACGCGCAATCGCATCGAGAGTATTTCCTAAATATTGGCAGTGGTCAAAACCTATATTGGTTATAATGCTTACTAAAGGGGTGATTATATTTGTAGAGTCTAACCTGCCTCCGAGACCACACTCAATAACAGCTATATCTACTTGTTGTTCAGCAAAATAACTGAATGCCATTGCTGTTGTTATCTCAAAGAACGAAGCCCCCGTACTTTCAAAGAGTTCATAGCGGGTCTTTAGAAAATCATACACCCACTCTTGAGGCACCATCTCTCCGTTTATCTTAATCCTCTCTCTGAAATCTGTAAGGTGCGGAGATGTGTAAAGACCAACTTTCAGACCGCATTCCATAAAGGCCGATGCTATCATACTGCTCACGCTGCCCTTTCCGTTTGTCCCTGCAATATGCACACATTTCATGGCTTGCGAAGGATTGCCAAGAGACGAATCGAGAGTGAGCATGTTTTCCAGACCAAGCTTGAGGGCTCTCTCTCCTACAATCTGAAATGAGGGAAACTTGCAATAAATCTCCTCCAGCAAAGAGTTGTAATCCTTTTTGTCAAACTTTATCATCATAAAGCAAATTTAGTAAGAACAGATACAAATCCCTCTATCACATCGGGATAAAGAGCTATAGTAAACACAATGCCGTAAACTGCTCCCCAAAAATGTGCAGAATGACCTACGTTGTCTCTGTTTCTTCGCGCCATCCACTGGCAATAAATAAGATAGAGCGGTGCAAAAAGAACCGCCGGAATACCTATCGGGATAAAGAAGATGTAAATCTTCATTGCAGGCTCGAACATTATTGCAGAAAAAAGCACTGCGGAGATTGCTCCCGATGCGCCAAGTGCGTAATAATCGGGGTTATTACGGTGTTTATAAAGATCTGGCAATGTGGAAACTACTGCACCGCTCAAGTACAGAAGCAGATAGAGTACGGTGCCGCCCCATCCGTTTGCAAATGCGCCTCCGAAGATATATCTGAAATATGTTTCAACTATTCTCCCGAAGAAGTAGAGGGTGAGCATGTTGAAAATAAGATGAGAAGTATCTGCATGTAGGAATGCGTGAGTTATCAGCCTGCTATACTGCTTGTTATGTACAACATCGTAGGCATTGAACATCCTTCTGTAAAGCAGCTCTCTCTTCTTCCACCCTCTGAAAGAGATTATGGAGGTAACTGCTATTATTATAAATGTTATAGACATAATAGTACAAAGATACTATTTAAAATCTAACGGTCTGCTTAATTAAAAAACGTCCCCTTGCATTAAGAAGACGTTTTCTACAATATTACTGATTATCAGCTCTTTAAATCATAGATCTATTTTGCATTCCTAATTGCTGCCTGCGCGGCTGCCAAGCGTGCGATAGGAACTCTGAATGGAGAGCAAGAAACATAGGTCAATCCTAATTTCTGGAAAAATTCTACAGAAGCAGGATCTCCACCATGTTCGCCGCAGACACCACATTTAAGGTTAGCATCTGTTGAGCGTCCACCCTTAACTCCCATCTCTACAAGTTTACCAACTGAATGAGGATCAATAGACTGGAACGGATCGGCAGCAATGATTTTCTTATTCAGATAATCCTGCATGAATGTTCCGATATCGTCTCTTGAGAAACCGAATGTCATCTGTGTGAGGTCGTTAGTACCAAATGAGAAGAACTGTGCAGTACGAGCCATTCTGTCCGCCATAATAGCAGCACGAGGTATTTCAATCATTGTACCGTATAAATACTTAATATCTATACCTGTCTTATCAAGAATCTCTTTATGTGCTGCATCACAGATAACTTTCTGATCATCAAGCTCTTTGTAAGAGATAGTTACAGGGATCATAATCTCTGGTTTAGGGTTTAATCCCTCTTTGATAAGCTCAGCAGTTGCATCAAAAATAGCTCTGAATTGAGTGAATGAAACCTCTGGATAAGAGATACCTAAACGAACACCGCGGTGTCCCATCATAGGGTTAACCTCATGAAGTGCCTCACCTCTTGTCTCAACATCTTTAAGGGTAATATTGAGTTCACGAGCAAGCTCTGCACGTTTCTCTGCACTTTGAGGAACAAACTCATGTAAAGGAGGGTCAAGAAGACGGAATGTAACTGGTTTTCCATCCATGACTTTAAGCGTCGCCTTTACAGATGCCTTGATATACGGCTCTAATTCTCCAAGGGCCATCTTTCTCTCTGCCAATGTATTAGAAAGGATCATCTTCCTAAGTTTAGATAGCGGCTCTTCTGAATTCTTACCATAGAACATGTGCTCTATACGGAACAAGCCAATTCCTTCTGCACCAAAATTAAGAGCTGTTTGAGCATCATCAGGATTATCTGCATTTGTTCTGACACCCATTGTTCTGTATTTGTCAACTATAGACATATACTCAATAAAGCTCTTATTCTCAGAAGCATTCACAGTTGGAATCTGCTCATCATAAACCAAACCACGAGTTCCGTTAAGACTGAATACATCACCCTCTTTATATGCCTTATCGCCAATGGTTAAAGTCTTTGTAAGCATGTTGATCTTGATAGCATCGCAACCAACAATACAACATTTACCCCAACCTCTTGCAACAAGAGCAGCGTGTGATGTCATACCACCTCTTGCTGTAAGAATACCGTCAGCAGCTCTCATACCCTCAACATCCTCAGGGTTAGTCTCTTCTCTTACAAGAATAACTTTCTCATTATTCAATGCTGCCTCAACTGCTGCTTCAGGGGTAAAGACAATCTTTCCTACAGAGGCACCAGGTCCTGCTGGAAGTCCCTGAGCAACAGGTGTTACTTTTGCCTCACTCTTAGTATCGAGTACTGGGTGGAGAATCTCATCCAGCTGTTTAGGAGCCACTCTCATAACTGCCTCTTTCTCATCGATGAGTCCCTCTTTGAGCATATCAATAGCCATGTTCAAAGCTGCAAGTCCTGTTCTCTTGCCATTACGGCATTGAAGCATCCACAATTTACCGTCTTGAATTGTAAACTCAAGATCTTGCATATCGTGATAGTGCTGCTCTAAATTCTTCTGAATATTATCTAACTGTGCATATACCTCAGGCATAGCTTTTTCCAAAGAGAGAAGCTCTTTGTTATGCTCATTCTTAGTTGCTTCATTCAAAGGGTTAGGAGTTCTTATACCAGCTACAACATCCTCTCCCTGAGCGTTAATCAACCACTCTCCATAGAATTTCTTCTCACCGTTTGCAGGGTTACGAGAGAATGCCACACCGGTTGCAGAGTTGTTACCCATATTACCGAATACCATACTTTGAACAGAAACAGCTGTTCCCCATGTATCTGGAATTCCTTCTATCTTTCTGTAAGATACTGCTCTACGGCCATTCCATGATTTGAAAACGGCGGCGATTCCACCCCAAAGCTGCTCCTTTGCATTGTCTGGGAATGGCTTGCCTAACTCTTGTTTTACTCTTACTTTGAAATCCTCGCAAAGAGTCTTTAGATCTTGCTCTGTAAGGTCTGTATCTGATTTGTAACCTTTACTCTCCTTTACCTTTGCAAGCATTCTGTCCAACTGAACTCTGATTCCATTACCATCCTCTGGCTCAATACCTTCTGCCTTCTCCATCACAACATCTGAATACATCATAATAAGACGACGGTATGCATCGTAAACAAAACGAGGATTTTGAGTTTGTTCAATAAGACCCGGAATTGTCTCTGAGCATAAACCGATATTTAAAACGGTCTCCATCATACCAGGCATAGAACTTCTGGCACCACTTCGGCAAGAAACTAAAAGAGGATTTTTAGGATCGCCAAATTTTCTTCCCATAGTTTGCTCTGTGTGGGCAAGAGCTGCATTTACCTCTTCCTCAAGACCTTGAGGAAATTTGCAACCCAAGTCGTAATATTCATTACAAGTGTCTGTGGTGATTGTGAAACCTGCAGGAACAGGAATTCCAATCTTGCACATCTCTGCAAGGTTAGCACCTTTTCCACCAAGGAGATTTCTCATTGTGCCGTCACCATCGGCATTCACACCGCCAAAGCGGTAAACTCTTTTAATATCTGCCATAGTTAAAATTATTAAATTATTAGTACTCTTTTACTTAGTAGTCCCACCGGGAATCGAACCCAGATTTAAAGTTTAGGAAACTTTCGTTCTATCCGTTGAACTATGGGACCATCGGACTAACTATATTGCCCATCTGTAAAGGACAGACCCCCAAGTAAATCCTGCACCAAATGCAGAAAGAATCAAGTTGTCCCCTTTCTTAAATTTATCTTTAAAATCCCACATTGCAAGAGGGATTGAAGTACCACCAGTATTTCCAAATTTCTCTATATCAATGAGAACCTTATCTTTATCCAACCCCATTCTACGAGCAGTGGCATCTATAATTCTCAAGTTAGCCTGATGAGGAATCAAATAAGCCACATCCTCTGACGATAAATTGTGACGCTGCATCATCTTTTCGCTCACATCTGCCATCCCCACAACTGCATGTTTAAAAACAGCCTGCCCCTCCTGATGTATGTAGTGAAGTCGCTGTGCAACAGTCTCTTCCCTTGCAGGATATAAACTTCCTCCAGCAACCTGATAGAGATATTTGCGCCCTATTCCATCTACATGAAGAATTGAATCTTGAAAACCAAGAGTTTCATCTTCAGTAGGTTCTATCATTAGTGCCACCGCCGCATCGCCGAAGAGAGGACAAGTTGTTCTATCTGTGTAATCTGTTATGCAAGAGAGTCTTTCTGCGCATACAAGGACTATTTTTTTATACTCTCCACTCTCGATAAATCTTCTGACCGTCTCAAAGGTAAAAAGAAAACCGCTGCAGCCGGCGTTAGTATCGAAACCCCATGCATTCAAAATTCCACATTTATCTGAGATAATATTGGCAGTTGCAGGGAACTGCATATCAGGCGTAACGCAGTGACATAAAAGCATTTGCACCTCGTCTGGCTTTGTATTTGTTGCCTTTAGGAGTTTCTCTACAGCAATTGCCCCCATATGCGAAATACCCAATCCATCCTCTTTGAGTATATGGCGTTCTTTAATTCCTACGCGGCTCATTATCCACTCATCAGAAGTATCTACCATTGTAGAAAGCTCATCATTTGTGAGAATATACTCCGGCAAATAGGCCTCAATACCCGTTATGATTGCTCTTGTTTTTTTCATTTTAAAACACTTTTGCGTTTAAATTAAAATAAAATTGCCGAGGCCGGATTAATATACCCGGATGCCTCGGTAATCTCTTAATCACTTGATAGTGTGAATGTTAGTTCGCATTCTTAGCAACTATCAGGCGGCCTCTGTAGTAGCCGCACTCAGGACATACATGGTGATACATTACAGTTGCACCACAGTTAGAACAAGTTGACAGTGTAGGCATAGCCGCCTTATCGTGAGTTCTTCTTTTGTCCCTTCTTTGCTTAGAAATTTTGTGTTTAGGATGTGCCATCTTAAAAAAAATTATATTGTTATTATCTCTTATTCATCAACTCTTTCAATCTCTCAAAAGGAGAGTAAATATCTTTATCTTCCACCCCTCCATCAATAGGATTTAAACTCTCCAACTTGTTGAGCATTTGAGGATTACATTCTCCATCGCGATGAACTTTCTTCAATGGGATATTTATGCAGACATTGTCATACAAAAACTGTTTTAGGTCCAACTCCCCTTCTGAATGATCCACAATCATAAATTCATCTGAAACCTCCTGCTGCTCACCCAATTTAGCGTGCTTAACCGCAATTGTAGAGTTAAAGTTCATAGGGAGGAGCAACTCTTCCAAACATCTGTCGCAGAGTGTAATAATTGTCCCATTCATCTCGCATTTGAGATTCATCCAGCCGCTCCCTTTCTCAAGCACAACAACTGCTTTCAAATCTGCACCTTCAACCAAAGTATTTCCAAATTCCTCAAATAACTCCATTCCTATGGGAAATTCATATTCATACTTCCCATCTGCCAATCCGCTTATATGAACCTTATATTCCATAGGGGGTGCAAATTTAGTAAAAATTTGGGAAAATCAAACTCTTAGAGGGCCATTTTATGTTTTTTGCGTTCATTCTCATCGAGATAAATTTTTCTTATTCTCAAATGAGAAGGGGTAACCTCCACTAATTCATCATCTTGAATATATTCCAGCATCTCTTCCAAAGTGAATTGAAGAGGAGGAGGCAGCATAACTTTTTCATCTGACCCCGACGCCCTTACATTGGAAAGTTTCTTTTTTATGCAGACATTCACATTTAAATCCATTGCTCTTGTATATTCTCCCACAACTTGCCCGGCATAAACCTCCTCTCCCGGGTTAATGATCCATTTCCCTCTGTCTAAAAGTTTCCACATTGAGTAAGCTATGGCAGTTCCTGTCTCCAAAGCGACCAAAGAGCCATTTGTACGCATCTCTATCTCCCCTTTATACGGCTCATAATCTTTAAACCTGTGAGCCATGATCGCCTCTCCGCTTGTGGCAGTAATCAAATTACTTCTGAGTCCTATCAATCCTCTCGATGGAATCTCAAACTCCAGATGAACTCTGTCTGCCTTATGATCCATGTGAACCAAAGCTCCTTTGCGACGAGTAGTCATCTCTATTGCCTTTCCCTCCAAACCTTCAGGAACATCAACTATAAGATGCTCAACCGGTTCGCAACGGACACCATTAATATTTTTATCTATTACCTTTGGCTGCCCAATCTGAAGTTCAAAACCCTC